>NZ_MUMI01000023.1 GCF_002155975.1 Amycolatopsis kentuckyensis | reverse complement strand
GCTGGCGGCCCGCGCGGCCGGCCTGCGGGTGCCGGCCGACCTGGCCGTGGTCGGGTTCGACGACATCGAGGTGGCGTCCCTGGTGGACCCGGCCCTGACGACGGTGGCCCAGGACAAACCGGGCTTCGGCACCGCGGCGGCGGGTGCGCTGCTGGCGATGCTCGAGAACGCGACGACCCCGGAACCGGTGCTGCTGCCCACGAAGCTGGTGGTCCGCGACTCCTGCGGCGTCAGGCGGTGATCTTCGCGTCCCAGTCGATGTGGTGCGAGTACAGCCAGCCGCGCTCCTCGCCCACGTCCCCGCCCGCGCTCGCCTTCACCAGCTTCTCCACCCGCTCCCGGCGAAGCCCTTCGTACGCCGCGAAAGCCGAGGCCGGGTCCGGCAGGTCTCGCAGGCACTGCGCCAGCACCACGCTGTCCTCCAGCGCCATCGACGCGCCCTGGCCCGCCGCCGGGGACGCGGCGTGGGCGGCGTCCCCCGTCAGGACCATCTCGGGCGTCGACCAGACCCGGGTCTCCGGGACGTCGTACGAGTGCCCGCCGAAGACCTCGTCGCCGGTGGCCGCGACGATGTCCGCACACGGCAACGGATCGCCGTCGAACGCCGCGTGGGCGAACTCGCGCCAGCCCGCCGGGGTGACCGCCGCGATCTCCTCGCGCGGCCGCTCGGCGTCCGGGATGCGGGCGAACCAGAAGGTGGCGCCGCCGGGGTCCGTGGTGAACCCGAAGGCGGCCCGGCTGCCGCGGATCATCCGGTAGATCCCGGGCGCGGCGGGCAGCCCGCCCGCGCGCGTGTAGCCGTACACGACGGTCAGCCCGGTGTAGCGGGGCTCGTCGGCGGCCGGGTCGATCAGCCGCCGGACGACCGAGCGGAGGCCGTCCGCGCCGACGAGGACGTCGCCGGTCGCGGTGGTGCCGTCGGCGAACTCGGCCGTGATCCCGCCCGGGCCGGACCGAGCGCCCACCAGGCGCCGGCCGCGCTCCAGGGGGACACCGCGGCGTGCGGCTTCGTCCTGGAGGACGCGGTAGAGCGTCGCGCGGGTCAGCGTGCGCGGCCCGTCGAGGCCTTCGGTGTCGAACTCGCGCCGCCCCACGGTCTGCCCGTCCGGGGTGACGAGCTCGACGCCGTACGCCGCGAAGGACGCATCGATCACCGGCTGATCGGCACCGATCGCGCGCAGGGCGTCCATGCCGTTGTGCATGATCGTGAGGAACGCGCCGATGTCGTCCCCGCCTGCGGGGTAGGCCTCGTACACGACCGGTTCGTACCCGGCGAGCTTCAGCGCCATCGCCGTGACCGTGCCCGAGATCCCGCCACCCGCGACCAGTACCCGCACTTCGCGTCCCCCCGTCGACTCCGCGTGCCGCCGCCGGTGACGTTACCGTGGCGGCGGCACGCGGTGCCTACTCCTTCGCACCGCTGGTGGCGATGTCGCCGTTCAGGCCGCGCGGGTAGAAGCCGCCCGAGGACACCTTGTCCGGGTTGAGGTAGGCGATGTTGAGCACGCGCTCGGCGGAGCGCCCGAACGCGATGCCGTTGGCGTCGGTCGGGACGAGGTTCGCCTTGCCGTCCTTGATCACGCCTTCGTCGTCGTCGGCCTTGCCGTCGAGGCTGTCGCGGGCGTCGGACATCTTGTTCGTGATGTCGCCGAGGCCGCGCTCGAACAGCGCCGAGCGGATGATGCCCGCGTGGTACGCCTCGACCGCGAGGATGCCCGCCGCCGCGTCGAGGAACGTCTTGTTGTTCACCAGCGGCGCCGCGCCCTTGTAGGCCGACACGCCGACGTCTTCGAACAGGTAGGCGGCGAGCAGGAAGTTGTTCTCGCTGCCGAACGGGTCGAACGTCTGGCCCTGCTTGATCACCCCCGCGGCCTGCATGGCCGCGGTGAAGCTGTTCTGGAAGTCGATCTCCGGCTGCGCGACGGCGGCCTTGTCCAGCGCCTTGCGCAGGAAGTTCACGTGGGCGACCTCGTCGCCGGCGATCTCCTGGACGATCTGCTTCGTGTGCTCGCTCTTGAACTTGACGCCGTGGCCGCCGGAGACCTTCCCGAGGTTGCCGACGCCGTTGACGTACTTCTCGTTCAGCCCGTAGCCGTACGCGGCGAACGAGTACAGGTTCGCCTCGAGGTACTCGAGGTTCAACGCGAAGTTCAGCACGGCGGCGTCGCTCGCCGCCTCCTTCGCCTTGTCACCTCCCTGTTCCCCGTATTGCGATGTGGCACCGGCCGAGCCGAGGCCCAGCGACAGCGCCGTGCCGAGCGCACCGGCACCCGCGACGCCGAGTCCCGCCGCTCCCGCAGCCTTGAGGAAGCGGCGGCGGTCGGTCGCGTTCTCCGCGCTGCGCTCGATCAGCTGCTCTGTGTAGCGTTTTCCGAACACCGGGGGACGTCCTCTCGTGACGAGTTCGTCCACCTCACCCACCGGTCATACGTACCTGGGCGTCCCCCGGCTCGGTCAAAACGGGAAAAATTTTGATCGACTTGCGTTTGCCCAGGTCAGCCGCGCTGCGCGACCGCGAGCCGGACGCACACGGCGAGAGCGCGGACGGCCTCCTCGACCTCTTCGAGCTTCGGGAAGGTCGGCGCGATCCGGATCACGGCGTCGGCCGGGTCGTTGCCGTGCGGGTGGGTCGCCCCGGCGGGGGTCAGCGCGACACCGGCCTCCTTCGCCAGCCGCACGACCTCCTTCGCGGTGCCCTGCGGGACGGTCAGCGTGATGAAGTACCCGCCGGTCGGCTTGGTCCAGGAAGCGAGGTCGGCCAGCTCCTCGGAGAGGATGCGGTCGACGGCCGCGAACTTCGGGCCGATGATCCCGGCGTGCTTGCGCATGTGGGCGCGGACGCCGTCCTCGTCCTTCAGGAAGTGGGCGTGGCGCAGCTGGTTGACCTTGTCCGGGCCGATGGTGCGCTTGCCGGTGTTGCCGGTCCACCAGGCGAGGTTGGCCTCGGAGGCGCCGAAGAAGCCGACACCGGCGCCGGCGAGGGTGATCTTCGAGGTGGAGCCGAAGACGAAGACGCGGTCGGCGTGGCCGGCCTCGGTGGCCAGGGCCAGGACGTCGGCCAGCGCCGGCTCGTCGTCGGTGAGGTGGTGCACGGCGTAGGCGTTGTCCCAGAAGATCCGGAAGTCCGGCGCCGCGGTGCGCATGGTGGCGAGCCGCCGCACGACGTCGTCACTGAACGTGACCCCGGTGGGGTTGCTGTACTTGGGGACGCACCAGATGCCCTTGACGCTCGCGTCCTCGGCGACCAGCGTCTCGACGACGTCCATGTCGGGGCCCTCGTCGGTCATGTCGACCGGGACGAGCTCGATGCCGAAGCGCTCGGTGAGCGCGAAGTGGCGGTCGTAGCCCGGGACGGGGGCGAGGAACTTCACCTGCGGCTCGTCGGCCCAGCGGCGCTCGGCCCCGGGCAGCTTGCTCAGCAGCGCCTGGACGACGGCGTCGTGCATCAGCTCGAGGCTCGAGTTGCCGGCGGCGAGCAGCTGCCCGGCCGGCACCTGCAGCGCGGGGGCGAAGATGCGACGCAGCTCCGGCAGGCCGTTGAGGCCGCCGTAGTTGCGGACGTCGGTGCCGTCCTCGGCATTGAAGGTGCCGTCGCCCGGGAGGGAGAGCAGCGCGTTCGAGAGGTCGAGCTGCTCGGGGGACGGCTTGCCGCGGGTGATGTCCAGGGAGAGGCCTCGGCCGACCAGGGCCGCGTAGTCGCTGCGGGCCGTGTCGACGTCGACGGAAGCAGTGGTCATGGCCTCAACGCTAAACCCGCCGTCGATACCATTTCGGGGCGGGTCCTGGCTAGGGTGGTTCGTGTGCACCTCGTAGTCCACGCCGACCAGCGCCAGTTCTCCGTGCGGGACTCCCGGTCCCGCTTGACGGGCAGCGGCTGGACATCGGCCGCGGTGGAACATCACCGGATCGGGGTGGAGCCCGCGGGCCTGGCGATCGCGACGGCGCGGTCGGACGTGGTCGAGTCTTCGGTGACACTGGTGCCCTCGGCGCCTGCGCTGTGGCCCGACGCCGAGCACGTGGTGGAAGCGGATCTTCCGGTTCCGAGCGGCCGGCTGGTGATTTCCGGGCCCGCCGACTACCCCTCGCAGGAGAAGTTCTTTTCGGTGCTGCCGGGGTTGTACCGGGCCCGGGTTTCGTACGTGCCGGCCGATCCGCCCCCGGCGACTTGGAACGAGCACGAGTTCGGGGAGCACTACCGGTACGTGGTGGAGCTGTGGCCGGTGGAAGGGCCGTCCGATGTGGAGGTCCTCCGCCAGGGCGCGGCTGTGTGGGACGGCTAGAGCGCCGTCAACGTGGCCAGCTTCCAGCGGCCGTCGATCCGCTTCGCCGTCACCGCCAGCTGGGCCACCGAGGACGTCGGCGCTCCCCCGCCTTGCGCCACCGTCTGCTGGTCCAGGAACAGGAGCAGATCCGCCGAGTCCCCGCGCAACGACCGCACCCCCACCGCCCGGACCGTTGTCGTCCGGGTCAGCTTCTCCGATGCCGCCCGCGTTCGGGCCGAAGCGAACTGTGTCTGGTACTGCCGGACCGCGTCCCCCGTCAGGACCTCCGCAGCCGCCCGCTCGGTGCGGGCCAGGTTCGCGTAGTCGTACGAGAACACCGCCTTGACCGCGTCGCTCACCGATGACGAAACCTCGGCAGTGGCCGGCAAGTCGACCAACGCCTGGTTGTCGCCCGGGGAAAGCGAAGCCGCCTCGATGCCGAACCACGCCGTGCAGCCCACCGCCAGCGCCACCACCAGCACCAGTACCCGGTTCACGAGCCCGCCGCCTGGACTCCCGCTACCTTCCAACCCGATGGGGAGCGGGACACGTCCACCGTCAGGCGGTTGAGACGCGGCGTAACAGCGCCGCCTCCCGTCGACACGCGGACGTCCAGCACCGCCAAGAGGCGCGCGGACCCCCGTGACGGGTCGATCTCCGTCACCGCCGCCTGGACCAGCGAGGCCGATGACACCGTGCGAGCGGAAACAGCCCGGTCGATCTGCAGCTGGCGGTCGCCCGCCAGGTCCTTTCCGTACTGGCCGGTCGACGCCGCGATCCAGCGGTCCACGTCCGCCGCCGCCGTGCGGTAGTCGATCGTGTTCAGCGTGACCAGCTGGGGGCCCGCCGCGGCGAGCACCGCGTCGCGCTCGCGGCCGCGGGCGAAGGAGTCGTCGGCGGCCGCGCGCCACCAGGACCAGCCCGAGAACGCCGCCGCCAGCACCGACAGGACCGCGAGCACCACCAGGAGACGCAGCTTCACGGCGTGCCCAGCAACCGGCCGAGCCCGCCCGCGGACGGCCCGGTCAGCAGGCTCAGCATCCCCGGAAGCTGTTGCGGCGCCGAAGAAGCCTGCTGCTGGGTAGCCGCGGGAATCGCGGGCGGCTTGCCCGCGTAAGGCGCGTTCTGCGCCCCGCGCACCCCGGTCGGGCTACCGGGCGGCTCGGCGCAGTAAGCGTTCATGTTCACCGGCGCTTCGGTCTCGTCGTTCGCGGGACGCTGCTTCGTCCCCTCGTACCCCTTCGTGCACGAAGCCGGGTCGAAGAAGTTGAACACCACGCCCAGGTGACCGGTGCCGTCCGGGGACGTCGACGGCGAGAACGCCGAAATGATCGGGTACGCGACCAGCAGCTCCTCGATCGAGTCCTTCCGGGACGTCGTGATCTGCGCCGTGGTCAGCAGGTTGGCGAACAGCACACCCAGGTCCGTGCCCGACGCCGCCAGTACGTCGCTGATCTGCCGGCTCAGCTGCGGCGCCTGCGCGATCACCCGCCGCAGGTCCGGATCGGACTTCTTCAGCTGACCCGCGATCGTCCGCAGCCCGGAGGCGAAGTCCGTGATGTTCGCCGCCTGGCGCTCCTGGGTGCCGAGGACGATCCGCGAGTTCGCCAGCAGCCCCTGCGTCTGCGGCACGTACTGCGCGGCTACCGCCGTCAGCGATCCCGTGCTGTCGAGGAGCTGCTGCAGCTCCGGGCCCGCCCCGGCGAACGCGTTGTACGTCTCGTCGACGACCGTCCGCAGCGACTCCGGGTGCACGCTCGCCACGAGGTCGTCGAGGTGCGTGAGCACCGTGTCCGGCGACGGCGGCAACGACGTCTTGTCCGCCGTGATCACCGAGCCGTCCTTCAGGTACGGGCCGCCGTTGGTTGCGGGGAGCAGGTCCACGAACTGCTCCCCCACCGCCGACCGGTTCGCCACCTGCGCGTGCGCGTCGGCCGGGATGTCCGGGGCGCCCGCGTCGATGTCGAGGGCGACGTCGACGCCGTGCTCGGTGAGCGTCATCGACGTGACCCGGCCGACCGTGACCCCGCGGTAGGCGACTTCGGAGTTGACGAAGATGCCGCCGGAGTCGGTCAGCTGCGCCGTGACGACGTAGCCGCGGTTGCCGAACAACCGGTCCAGCCCGGCGTACCGGCCGCCGGCGTAGACGACCGAAACCACCGCGATGACGACGAAGGCGAACAGCTGGATGCGGATCTTGCGGGTCACCGGCCGCCCCCGATCAGGCCGAGCAGGCCGCCCAGCAGGCCGGGACCGGCCACCTGCGGGGCCGAGCCCAGGTCGGGCAGCGGCAGCGGTGGCGCGACCGCGGAAGACTGCCCGGACGGCAGCGCGATCGGCGGCTGCGACGAGTTCGCGAAGTTCGAAATCAGCACGTCCAGGTCGAGGTTCACGTTCGCCTCGACGTTCGCGTAGTCGCCCTTGATCACGTTGCCCGCGTAGTCGGGGAACGGGTACGTCAACAGGATCTGCAGCGCGTTCGGCAGGTTGGCACCGGCCTCGCCGAGCTTGGTCAACGTCGGCTGCAGTGCCTTGAGGTTCGCGACGAGCTGGTCCCGGCTCTTCGTCACGGTGTCCACCGCGACCCCCGACAGCGTGTTCAGCGCGTTCAGCATGCCCACGAGCTGGTCACGCTGGTCCGTGACGACCTTCAGGCCCGGCGCCAGGTCGTCGAGCGCATTCGTCAGGTTCTGCGTCTGGCCGGTCAGCGTGCGGGACAGCTTCGCCAGGCCGTCGATCGCCCGCAGGATTTCGGTCTTGTGCCCGTCGAGCTGGGTGGCCAGTTCGTCCACCCGGGACAGCAGCGCGCGGATCTCCGGCTCGTTGCCGGACAGCGCGTCGTTGAGCTCGTGGCTGATCTTCTGGATCTGCTCGACGCCGCCGCCGTTGAGCAGCAGGGACAGCGCGCCGAGCACCTCCTCGACCTCGGGGTTGCGGTTGGTCCGCCCGAGCGGGATCTGCGCGCCGTCGCCGAGGCGGCCGGCCGCCGGCTCGGCCGTGGGCACGCTCAGCTCGACGAACTTCTCCCCCAGCAGCGAAGACTGCTTCAGCTCGGCGCGGGCGTTGGCGGGCAGCGTGATGTCGCCGTTGACGGTCATCGCCACCAGCGCCGAGCGCGTGTCCGGCGTCAGGGTGATCTTGTCGACCCGCCCGACCGCGACGTCGTTGACCTTGACGCTGGACTGCGGCACCAGGTCGAGCACGTCGGTGAACAGCGCGGTGACGTGGTACGGGTGATCGCCGACGTCGGCGCCGCCCGGCAGCGGCGTGCCGTAGAGGCCGTTGAACCCGCCGTCACTGCAGCCGGCCAGCACGAGCACCCCGGCCAGCACGCCGGCGATCCGCCTGCGCCCCTTCACTTCGCACCGCCGGACAGCTGTTCCATCACGTCGACGAGCGGGAGCGGCAACGGCGGGAGCGTCCCGTTCTGCAGCGAGTTGAGCACCTGCGGGATGGTCGGCAGCTTCAACGCCCCGTCCAGCACCGGCGCCAGCCGCTTGCAGATGTCGCCGAGCGTGTCGGGGACTTCCTTGGGCGTGAACGAGCTGATCAGGCGGCACACGGTGAGGATCGGCGGGTTGGTCAGCTCGTTCAGGTTGTCGCGGACGGCGATGGTGCCCGACGCCGCGTCGTAGGAGTTGATGAAGTTCGTGGCGCCGGTCGGCGCGATGTCGAGCACCTCGGCGAGCGCGGCGCGCTGGTCGACGAGCACCTTCGACAGCGACGCCAGCTTGTCCACATTGGATTCCAGCGCCGTCTTGTTGTCGTTGACGAACTGCTGGACGTCGCCGAGCGCGCCACCGAGCGACTGCAGCGCGGCGCCCACCTCGGACGAGTCCGCGGCGAGGAACCGGCTGACGTCGGCGACGCGGCCGTAGAACTCGTTGAGCTGCTGGTCGCTCTGGGCCAGGGCGCCGGTGAAGGAGTTGAGGTTCTGCACGGTCGAGAACAGGTCGTCCTTCGAGCCGTCGAGGGTCTTCGCGAGCTCGGCCAGCTGCCCGACGGTCGAGTTCAGCGAAGCACCGTTGCCCTTCAGCGTGTTCGCCGCGGTGTCCAGGACGCCGGACAGCGCGCCGTCGGAGTTCGCGCCGTTCGGGCCGAGCGCCGTCGACAGCTTGTCGAGGCTCGAGTACAGGTCGTCCAGCTCCACCGGCGTGGCCGTGCGGTCCTTCGCGAGCACCGTCCCCGACGCGAGCACCGGCCCGCTGTCGTAGGCCGGGGTCAGCTGGACGTATCGGTCACTGACCAGGCTGGGCGCGACGACGACCGCGCCGACGTCGGCGGGCAGCGCCACGTCGTCGACGCGCATGTCCACGCGGACCGCGGCACCCTCGGGCGTGACGTCGGTGACCTCGCCGACCGGCACGCCGAGCACCCGCACCGACGAACCCGCGTACAGCCCGACGGTCTTGCCGAAGTACGCCGAAAGCTTGGTGCCGTTCGAAGACCGGAACACCAGGTAGAGCCCGGCCGTGACGATCAGCGCGAGGATGCACGCGAAGGCGAGCCAGGTCACCAGGCTGCGGCCGCGGGCGGTGTGGATGGTCATCGGCGGCCCACCCCCTGGTTCGGCGCCGCGATCGGCGGGGTGCAGCCTTCGGGGTTGATGTGCAGCCCGCCCACGGTGATCGTCGGCGGCAGCAGCCCGCACAGGTAGCCCTCGAACCAGCGGCCGTTGCCGGTGGCGTTCGCGCCGACGCGGGCGAACGGCGCCATCAGCTGCAGGCTCTTGTCGAGGTTGCCCTGGTTGCGCTGCAGGATGTCGGTCACCTTCCCGAGCTTCTCCAGTGTCGGCTTGAGCTGGTCGCGGTTGTCCTGGACGAGCCCGGTCAGCTGCTGCGAAAGCTGCTGGGTGCCGGTGAGCAGGGCGTTGATGGCCTGCTTGCGGTTCTGCAGTTCGGTGAGCAGCAGGTTGCCGTCGCTGATCACGCGTTGCAGCTGGGCGTTGCGATCGGACAGCGTCTTCGAGACCTGGCTCGTGTTGGCCAGCAGCGTGTGCAGGTCGGCGTCGCGGGAGGACACCGTCTTCGCCAGCGACGACAGCCCGGTCAGCGTGTCCTTCAGGTACTGCGGGCTGTCCTTGAGGCTGTCGGAAAGCGCGTTGAAGCTGTCGGCGAGCTGCTTCGTGTCGATGTCGCCGACCGTCGTCGACAGCTGCTCGAAGGCGTCCTGCAGCTGGAACGGCGTCCTGGTGCGGGCCTGCGGGATGGTCGAGTTCGGCTCCTGCGCCCCGCTGCCCTTCGGGTCGAGCGCGAGGTACTTCTCCCCGAGCAGCGTCTTGATCTCGATGGACGCCGTCGTGGCGTCCCCGACGCGGACGTCCTTGACCCGGAAGCGCACCAGGACCTGTTTGCCGGCCAGCTTCACCGACGACACCGTGCCGACCTTGACGCCGGCGACCTCGACCTCGTTGTCCGGCGCGAGCCCCGCGGACTCGCCGAAGTACGCCGAGTACGTCGTGCCGTTGCCGAAGAACGGGAGCTGGTCGGAGAAGTACGTCGTGGCCGTGACGAGCACGATCAGCACGAGCGCGACCGCGCCCACCGCGGCCTGGTTGCGTTCCTTCAGCGGCTTCACGGACCACACCTCTCCGCGCGCTGAGTGCCGGGAATGGGGATGATCGGCAGCGTGATGTCGAGCGAGGAAATGCCGATGGTGCCGGTGATCCCGCACAGGTAGTAGTTGAACCAGCTGCCGTAGCTCAGGGTCCGGGTGAACTTCTGCAGGTTGCCCGGCAGCACCTCGAGGAGGTGGTTGAGCAGCACGCCCGAGTCGCCGAGGTTCTGCGAGAGCACGCCGAGCTGGGCGACGTCGTCCTTGAGCGCCGGGCGCGCGTCGGCCAGGAGCCCGGTGGTCGACACCGCGAGGTCGCCGAGTGCGCTGACCGCGTCGCCGATCGGCTTGCGCTGCTCGGCCAGCCCGCTGACCAGCTTCTGGGTCTGCTCGATCAGGTCGCCGAGCTGCGAGCCGTGGGCGTTGACCGTGCCGAGCACGGTGTTGAGGTTGGCGATGACCTGGCCGATCACCTGGTCCTTGCTCGCGATCGCCGTCGTCAGGGACGCGGTGTGCCGCAGCAGGCTGGTGATCGTGCCGCCTTCGCCCTGGAAGACGCTGATGATCTCGGCCGACAGCTGGTTGACGTCCTTCGGGCTGAGCGCCTTGAACAGCGGCTTGAACCCGTTGAACAGCACGGTCAGGTTGAGCGCGGGTTTCGTGCGCTCCGGCGGGATCGTGCCGCCTTCGGGCAACGCGCGATCGCCCGGGACGTCGGTGCCGAGCGCGAGGTAGCGCTGGCCGACCAGGTTGCGGTACTTGATCGTCGCGGTCACCGTCTCCGGCAGCCGGTAGGCGTGCTCGACGTCGAACCGCACCTGCGCCAGGTTCCGTTCCCCTTCGACCACCTCGATCGTGTCGACCTGGCCGACCTTGACGCCGGCGATGCGGACGTCGTCACCTTCCTTGAGCCCGGACGCGTCGGTGAACTTCGCCAGATACCCGGACGTCTCGCCGAAGTTGGTGTTCGCGATGGTGGCCGCGAGGATCCCGGTGAACAGGATCGTGACGACGGCGAACACCCCGAGTTTGATCAGGGACGGGAGGAAACTCCTCATTTCAGCTCCACCTCCGCGCCGCGGTAGAGCGGCCCGACGAGCAGGCCCGCCCAGCCGGGCACCGCACCCGGCGCGGTGCCGAGCGCGGGCGAGGCGAGCAGGTCGATCAGGTCGTTCTCGTAGGCCGAACCGACGATCGTGCCGTCCCCGCCGATGGCGCTGCCGCCGGCGGGCAGCTCCTCGGGCGGGTACTTCGGCGGCGGGGGCTTGCTGGAGCCGTCCTTGATCGCGCCGTCGGGCGGGTACTGCGGCCACACCCCGGGATGCGGCACGCTCGGGTAGCAGCGCGGCCCGCGCTTGTCCTCGTACTTCGGCTCGTCGACGCCGGGCAGGTACTTGCCGCGGCTGGCGGCGAACTCGATGGTGACGCGGCTGACCTCGGGGTGCGCGGTGCCCTTGCCGAAGGCGAGCTCCGCCCGGGGCACCGACTCGGCGAGCTGCCGCATCAGGCACGGGTACTCGGGGGCGTACTTGGCGAGGACGTCCAGCGTCGGCTGGACGGCGGTGGTGAGCCGGATCAGGTTGTCCTTGTTGACCTGGAGGAAGTTCGTGAGGTCCACCGAAGCCGCGGTGACCGTGGCGTAGAGGTCGGCCAGCTGCGCGCGCTGGTCGACGATCGTCCGGCTCGTCGTGGTCAGGTCGGACAGCGCCTGCAGCAGGTCCGGCGCCGCCTTGTCGTAGGTGTCCGCGACGTTCGCGAGCCCGGTGATGTCGGCCTTGACGTCCGGCAGCGACGGGTTGAGCTTGCCGAGGTAGTCCGACAGCCCGGCCAGGGTTTCGCCGAGCTGCTTGCCGCGGCCGTCGAGCGCGGTCGCCACCGCGGTGAGCGTGCTCGACAGCTTCTCGGGCTGGACGGCCTGCAGCAGCGGCATCACGTCGTCGAGCACCTTCTGCAGCTCGATGGCGGCGCTGCTGCGGTCCTGCGGGATGACGTCGCCGGCCTCGATCGGGCCGTCGGACTTCCCGGGCAGCTGCAGGGCGACGTACCGCTCGCCGAACAGCGTCTTCGGCAGCAGCCGCGCGGAGACGTTCTTCGGGATCACGTGCGTCTTGTCCGGGTCGAGGGCCAGCTCCAGCTCGGCGTGGTCGCCCTTCGCGACCACCGAGCGGACTTCGCCGACGAGCATGCCGCGGACCTTGACGTCGCCACCGGTGCGCAGCTGGCTGCCGACCCGGTCGGTCTCCAGCTTCACGAGCGTGACCGGCGTGAACGCCTTGTTATAGACGGCGAGCGTGAGCGTGATGAACAAGGCCGCGACGAGCAGGAAGACGAGCCCCAGCACCTGGTACCGGAGCCGCTGCCAGAGCTCGCGCCTCATCCCGAGATCCTCACCGTGGTGTTCGCGCCCCAGATCGCCAGGGACAAGAAGAAGTCCAGCACCGAGATCAGCACGATCGACGTCCGCACCGCGCGGCCGACCGCGACGCCGACACCGGCCGGGCCGCCGCTGGCGGTGAAGCCGTAGTAACAATGGGACAGGATCACGAGCACGCTGAACACGATCACCTTCCCGAACGACCACAGGACGTCGCCGGGTGGCAGGAAGAGCGTGAAGTAGTGGTCGTAGGTGCCCGCGGACTGGCCGTAGAGCCAGATGGTGATCTGCCGGGACGCGAGGTAGCTCGACAGCAGGCCGACCGCGTACAGCGGGATCACCGCGGCGACCCCGGCCAGCACCCGGGTCGTCACCAGGTACGGCATGCTCGGCACGCCCATGACTTCCAGCGCGTCGATCTCGTCGGAGATCCGCATCGCGCCGAGCTGGGCGGTGAAGCCGCAGCCGACGGTGGCGGACAGCGCGAGCCCGGCCGAGAGCGGCGCGACCTCGCGGGTGTTGAAGTAGGCGGAGATGAAGCCGGTGAGCGCGGCCGTGCCGAGCTGATTGAGCGCGGAATAGCCCTGCAGGCCGACGATCAGGCCGGTGAACAGGGTCATCCCGATCATCACGCCGAGCGTGCCGCCGATGACCGCCAGGCCACCGGTGCCGAAGCAGACTTCGGTGAGCAGCCGCAGCGTTTCCCGGCTGTAGCGGCGGATCGTGCGCGGCGACCAGGCGAGCGCTTTCGCGGCGAACGCCAGCTGCTTGCCGAGCCCCTCCAGGCTCTGGCCCGGGCGCGCGATGTACTCGAGCGTCCGGTCGGTGTCCAGGGGTTCGGCGGTCATCACATCGCCTTCGGCGGGACGATCCGCAGGTAGATCGCGGTGAGCACGACGTTGATCAGGAACAGCAGCAGGAAGGTGATCACGACGGCCTGGTTGACGGCGTCGCCGACGCCCTTCGGCCCGCCCGCCGGGTTCAGCCCGCGGAAGGCCGCGACGACCCCGGCGACGAAGCCGTACAGCAGCGCCTTGATCTCGCTGACCCAGAGGTCCGGCACCTGCGCGAGGGCGTTGAAGCTGGCCAGGTACGCGCCGGGCGTGCCGCCCTGCAGGACGACGTTGAAGAAGTAGCCGCCGAGCACGCCGACCACGCTGACCAAGCCGTTCAGCAGCACCGAAACGACCATCGCGGCGAGCACCCGCGGCACGATCAGCCGCTGGATCGGGTTGACGCCGAGGACCTCCATGGCGTCGATCTCTTCGCGGATCTTGCGCGCGCCGATGTCCGCGCAGACCGCGCTGCCACCGGCGCCCGCCACGAGCAGCGCGGTGATCAGCGGGCTGGCCTGCTGCACGATGGCGAGCGCGCTGGCCGCGCCGGTGAACGACTGGGCGCCGATCTGCGCGGTCAGCGAACCGAGCTGCAGGGCGATCACCGCGCCGAACGGGATGGCGACCAGGGCGGTCGGGAGGATCGTGACGCTGGCGAAGAACCAGCACTGCTGGATCCACTCGCGGGTCTGGAAGGGGCGCTTGAAGATCGCGCGCAGGACCTCCCACGACAGCGTCGCCAAGCGCCCGACCTGGGTCAGGGCCGCGGTTCCCGGGAGCGTGCCCGTGCCTCCGCTCACCACACCTCCCAGTAGATCGCCGTTGACCTCCGAGTCTTCTCCACACCCGGTTCCCGCTTTAGTTAGCGGTGTTCACTCACCCTTTCGGCAGTTCTCCTTCAGAAGTTGAGGGCGTGCGTGGCCGTCGCCCCGCCGTCCGCGACGAATTCCGCACCCGTGCAGTACGCGCTCTCGTCGCTGGCCAGGAACAACACCAGCTTGGCGACGTCCTCGGGCTGCCCGACCCGCCTCAGCGCGACCTTCTTGCCGACGTACGACATGTCGACTTTCTGGCCGCCCGCCGCGGTCTCGACCATCTTGGTGTCGATCGCGCCGGGGTGCACCGAGTTGACCCGGATGTGCTTCTTGCCGAGTTCCATCGCCGCGACCTTGGTCATGCCGCGGATCGCGAACTTGCTCGCGGTGTAGGCGACGAGGTAGGGCATCCCGGCCAGACCCTCCACAGAGGACACGTTGACGATGGAGCCACCGCCGGCGGCGGTCATCGGTTCAACGACCGAGCGCATCCCGAGAAACGCCCCGATCTGGTTCACCCGGATCACGCGTTCGTAATCGGCCAGCGTCGTCTGGGCCAGTTCCGAAAAGTGCAGGATCCCGGCGTTGTTGACCAGCACGTTCGGGTGGCCGAACTCGGTGGTCGCGCGCTCGACCGCGGCGGCCCAGCCGTCCTCGTCGCCGACGTCGAGGTGCTGGTAGACGGCCTGCTCGCCGAGGTCGGCGGCCAGCTGCTTGCCCTCGTCGTCGAGGATGTCGGCGATCACCACCTTGGCGCCTTCGGCGACGAACGCGCGGGCGGCGGCCTCGCCCTGCCCGCGCGCGGCGCCGGTGATCAGCGCGATCTTCCCGTCCAGCCTCATGACTCTCCCAGGATCTCGGTGGCGGCGAACATCCGGCCGGGGTCGCGGTCGGCGAAGAAACCGCTCAGGGACGTCTCGAGCTCGTCGAGCTTCCAGCGCCGCTCGATCCTCGGCGCTTCGACCAGCGCGACCGTGCCGCCGTGGACGACGAACACCTGGCCGTTGACGTGCTCGGCCGCCGGGGAGGCGAGGTAGGCGACGAAGGGCGCGACGTGCTCGACCGAGAGCGGATCGGCCCCCTCGGCGGGAGCGGCGCCGAACACGCCCTCGGTCATCGCCGTCCGCGCGCGAGGGCAGATCGCGTTGGCGCGGACGCCGTACTTGGCCAGGCCGCGGGCGGCCGACATGGTGAGCGCGGTGATGCCCGCCTTCGCGGCGGCGTAGTTGGGCTGGCCCGGCGAGCCGATGAGGAACGCCTCGGAGGCCGTGTTGACCAGCCGCCCGTACACCGGGGCGCCGTCCGCTTTGGACTTGTCGCGCCAGTGCTTCGCGGCGTTGCGGGACAACAGGAAGTGGCCGCGCAGGTGCACGCGCAGCACGGTGTCCCAGTCGTCGTCGGACATCGAGAACAGCATCTTGTCGCGCAGCACGCCCGCGTTGTTGACCACGACGTCGAGCCCGCCGAGGTCGAGTGCGGCGCTCACCAGCGCGTCGGCCGTGGCGCGGTCGCCGACGTCGCCGGCGACCGCGACGGCCTTGCCGCCGGCCGCTTCGATCTCGGCGACGACGTCCTTCGGCTCGCCGATGTCGTTGACGACGACCGTGGCGCCTCCCGCGGCGAGCGCGAGCGCTTCGGCCCGGCCCAGCCCCGCCGCGGCGCCCGTGACGATCGCCGTCCTGCCGGTCAAGCTCACCGCGGGGACCTCCTCGTCGAGTCCTGGATGTCGGGCCTACAGTAGAATCTGTTCTCGTTCGAGGCAACCCTTTGGGTGAACGGTGCTAACCGGCGATGAACAGCGCATTCTTGGGGCAACCCTTGATCGCGCTGGTAACGCGTTCTACCTGGTCGTCGGGGACCGGGCCCGGCTGGATCACCAGTTCTTCCTCCTCGTCGAGGTCGAAGACGTCCGGGGCGAGCCCCACGCACACCGCGTTCGCCTCGCACAGCTGCCGGTCGACGCCGATCTCCATGCTTCCTCCGCCGCTCGAGCCCTGGTACAACTAGAACAGGTTCTACTGTAACGCCGGGAGCCGGTACGGCACCACAACGAGCCGGACCGGGTGGAGGTGACGGGTGCGGATCGACTACACGCTCCAGCAGCGCGCGCTGGCGGCCGAGCTTCGGGAGTACTTCGCCGAGCTGATGACGCCCGAACGGCGTGCGGGCCTCCGCTCGGGCGGCGGCGAGTACGGCGATGGCGTGGCGTACAAGGAGATCGTGCGGCAGCTGGGCAAGGACGGCTGGCTCGCGCTGGGCTGGCCGCCCGAGTACGGCGGGCAGGGCCGGTCGATGCTCGACCAGCTGATCTTCACCGACGAAGCGGCCGTCGCCGGGGTGCCGGTGCCGTTCCTGACGGTGAACACCGTCGGCCCGACGATCATGCGCTACGGCACCGAAGAACAGAAGGCGTTCTACCTGCCGAAGATCGCCGCCGGGGAGCTGCACTTCTCGATCGGCTACTCCGAGCCGGAGGCCGGCACCGACCTGGCGTCGCTGCGGACGCGGGCCGAGCGCGACGGCGACGAGTACGTCGTCACCGGCCAGAAGATGTGGACCAGCCTGATCGAGTACGCCGACTACGTCTGGCTCGCGGTCCGGACCGACCCCGGCGCGAAGAAGCACCGCGGGCTGTCGATGCTCATCGTGCCGACGTCCGCCGACGGGTTCTCGTGGACCAAGGTGCACACGGTCGCGGGCGCCGGGACGAGCGCGACCTACTACGACGGCGTGCGCGTGCCGGTGTCGGCGCGCGTCGCCGAGGAGAACGCGGGCTGGCCGCTGATCACCAACCAGCTCAACCACGAGCGCGTCGCGCTGACCTCGTCGGCGCCGATCCGCAAAGCCCTGGCGGACGTCCTGGAATGGGCGAAGGAGACCGGCGCCATCGACCAGGAGTGGGTGCGGGTGAACCTCGCGCGGGTGCACGCCGGCGCGGAGTACCTGAAGCTGCGGAACTGGCGGATCGCCTGGGCGGCCGCGGCCAGCGAGCTCGGCCCGGCCGAGGCGTCGGCGACGAAGGTGTTCGGCACGGAGTTCGCGATCGAGGCCTACCGGCTGCTGATGGAGGTGCTCGGCGCGGCCGCCGTCGTCCGCGAAGGCTCGCCGGGGGCGCTGCTGGCCGGGCGGATCGAGCGGCTGCACCGGTCGGCGCTGATCCTCACCTTCGGCGGCGGCACCAACGAGATCCAGCGGGACATGATCGCCGCGACCGCCCTCGGCCTGCCCGTCACGCGCTAGGAGCGACCATGGACTTCACCCCTTCCGAAGCGTCGGCCGACCTCGCCGCGCTGACCCGGCGCCTGCTGGCCGACAAGGCCACCCACGACCCGCACGGCACCGGCGGCTTCGACACGACCGCGTGGACGGCCCTCGGCCAGGCGGGCGTGCTGGACGCGGCGCTGCCGTCGTCGCTCGGCGGCGGCGGGTTCGGGCTGCTGGAGCAGTGCGCGGTGCTGACCGAGATCGGCCGCGCGGTGGCGGCGGTCCCCTACCTCCCGTCGATCACGATGGCGGCGTCGGCGCTGGCCGAGTTCGGCACGCCCGAGCTGGTGGACCGCTGGGTGCTGCCGGTCCTGCGCGGCGAGCGCGTCCTGGCCGTGGCGCTGGACGGGTTCACGGCTTCCGACGGCCGGGTGTCCGGCACGCAGACGGCGGTGCCGTCCGGCGCCTTCGCGCACGGGTTCCTGGTCGCCACGCCGGACGAGGTCTTCCTGGTCGACGCGGCCGCGTCCGGGGTGACGGTGCAGCCGCAGCAGACGACCGACCACGCGGACGCCGCGCTGCTTTCGCTGGCCGAAGCGCCGGGGGTGTCGCTGGGCGACATCGGCGAGTGGCTGCGCCTGCGCGGGACGGTCGGGGTGTGCGCGCAGCAGCTCGGCGTGGTCGAACGCGCGTTGGAGCTGACGGCGGCGTACGCGGCCGAGCGGAAGCAGTTCGACCACGTGATCGGCGGGTTCCAGGCGGTCCGCCAGCGTCTCGCGGACGCCTACCTGGACGTCGAAGCGGTCCGGCTGACGACGCTGCAGGCGGCGTGGCAGCTGAGCTCGGACGTCCCGGCCGCCGAAGCGGTGGCGACGGCGAAGTTCTGGGCGGCGGAAGCGGGCCACCGGGTCGCCCACACGGCGGTCCACGTCCACGGCGGCGTCGGCATCGACGTCGACCACGTCGTGCACCGGTACTTCGCGGCGGCGAAGCGCCTGGAGTTCCAGCTCGGCGGGGCCACCCGGCAGTTGCTGGACCTGGGCGGGCTCCTCGCGGACCGCGGCTAGCTCGCCGCGTGGGTCCAGAACTCCTTCATCAGCGGGGTGGGGTCGGGGCTGGTCAGCTCGACCTGGGTGAGCAGCACCGAGATCGTGCCCGTCGCCGGGGTCAGGTACAGGGCCGTGCCCGCGCCGCCGACCCAGCCATAGCGGCCCGGGACCGTCCAGGGTTCGTCGGCGTCGACGTCCACCGAGCCGCCGTAGCCCCAGCCCTGGCCGTGCAGGAACGGCCGGGCCGCGGCCCGCTGGGCCGGGGTCAGGTGGTCGGTCGTCATCCGGTGGATCGACTCCGGCGTCAGCAGGCGGTGGCCGCCCGCCGTACCCCCGTCACGCAGGAACTTCGCGAACACCAGCAGGTCGTCGGCCGTCGAGACCAGCCCGCCGGCCCCGGACGGGAACGGCGGCGGCGTGCTCCAGCGGCCTTCCGGTGAGTCGATCAGCCGGAGCCCGTCCTCGCCGCGGCGGTAGGCGCTGGTGAACCGGCCGAGCGCCGCGGTCGGCACGGTGAACCCGGTGTCGGCCATGCCGAGCGGCTCGAACAGCCGCTCCGCCAGGAACTCCGGCAGCGGACGGCCGGCGACCCGCGCGATCAGCACGCCCTGGAGGTCCGAGCCGGTGTCGTAGAGCCACGCCTCCCCCGGCTGGTGCAGCAGCGGCACCTGCGCCAGCGCCGTCAGCCAGGCGTCCGGCGACAGCGCCCGCGGCGACGCGGCCGGGTGGCCCAGGACCTGGAGCAGCAGGTCGACCGCGGGCAGCGTCATGTCTTCGGTGAGGCCGTACCCGCAGCGGAAGGTGAGCAGGTCGGCCACGGTGATCGGGCGGACGGCCGGCACCACGTCGTCGACCGGGCCCGCCGGGGTCCGGACGACCACGGGAGACGCCAGCTCCGGCAGCCACCGCGCGATCGGGTCGTCGAGGGCCAGCTCGCCGTCGTCGACGAGCAGCAGGACGGCCGCGGCGGTGATCGGCTTGGTGAGCGAAGCGACGCGGAACAGCGAGTCCCGCGCCATCGGCACGGTGCCCTCGACGTCGGCCGAGCCCACTGCCGCGGCTTCGACCTGCTCGCCGTGCGCTACGAGCGCCACCGCGCCGGGCAGGTCGGCGGCGTGCCGGGTCAGCAGTTCGGTCAGGGTCGCCATGGTCAGTCCTGCGGGTTGATCGCGCGCAGCCGGCGCGGGCCGGTGTCGGGCCGGGACGGCGGCGCGCCCAGCACCAGGCGGGCGTTGGCGACGAAGGCGCCGTCCGGCGAGGCCAGGATCGGGTCCAGCACCAGCGACCGCACTTCCGGGTTGTCCTCGGCCAGCGCGGCCACGCGCAGCACCATGTCCTGCAGCGCGGCGAGGTCGGCCGGCTCGTCGCCGCGGTAGCCGGTGAGCAGCGGCGCCGTCCGCGGCTCGCGCAGCAGCGTCGCGGCGTCGACGTCGGTGAGCGGCACGGCCCGGTAGGCGCGGTCGCCGAGCAGCGTGCTGACCAGCCCGGACAGCCCGAACGAGACCAGCGTGCCGAACGACGGGTCGTCCTGCAGCCCGATCACGCACGACAGCCCCTTGGGCGCCATCCGCTGGACGTACACCTCGTCGTCGCCGGAGACCTCCCGCAACGTCTCGTAGGCGTTGCGCACCGAGTCCTCGGAAGCCAGGTCCAGCCGGACGCCGGCCAGGTCCGGGCGCCCGCGCAGCCGTTCGTCGACCGCCTTGAGCGTCACCGGGTAGCCCAGCTCGCCCGCCGCGGCCACCGCTTCGTCCACAGAGGACACGATGCGGAACGGCACGACGTCGATGCCGTAGCAGTCCAGCAGCCGCACGACTTCGGCGTCCGACAGCGACGTCGTCTTGCCGCTGTCGGCTTCGAGGAGCTCGCGCACGATGCCCTGCGCCTGTTCGGTGTGGATCCCCTGCGGCCGTACCAGCGTGCCCTGCGGGCGCTGCCGCCACGCCGCGTACCGGATGACCCGGGCCAGGGCGTTCACCGCGCGCTCGGGGCTCGGGTAGGACGGGATCGACCCCCGCGTCGGCACGCCGTCGCCGGACAGCACGGCCAGTTCGTCCGGGACCCCTTCGGCGGCCAGGAACGTCGAGACGATCGGCTTGCGCTGTCCCAGTTCGACGACGGTCTCCCGCAGGGCGCGCGCGTACGCGGTGCCGGGGATGGCGATCGGCGGCGCGAACACCACGACGAGCGCGTCGGTCTCCGGCGAGGTGAGGGCCTCGCGGACGGCCTTGGCGAACTCTTCCGGCGGCGCCTGCGGGCCGACGTCCACCGGGTCCGAGGCCAGCCGCAGGCCCTGCATCCGCGCGGTGTCGGCGGCCAGCAGCCCGATCGCGCTGGAGTTGCCGACGATGGCGACCCGCGGCCCGGCGGGCAGCGGCTGGTGGGCGAAGACGAGCGCGGTGTCGAACAGCTGCGCCAGCGACTCGACCCGGACGACCCCGGCCTGCTCGAACAGCGTCTGCACGCTGGCCTCGTCGATCTCCGTCGACGTCGCGGCCAGCTGCGGCCGGACCGCGTGCCGCCCGGACTTGACCGCGACGATCGGCTTCGTCCGCGCGAGCCGCCGGGCCAGCCGCGCGAACTTGCGCGGGTTGCCGAAGGACTCGAGGTACAGCAGCACGAGGTCGGTGTCCGGGTCGGTTTCCCAGTACTGGAGCAGGTCGTTGCCGGAGACGTCGGCGCGGTTGCCGGCCGAGACGAACGTCGACAGGCCGAGGCCGCGCGCTTCGGCGTCGGCGAGGATCGCGGTGCCGAGCGCGCCGGACTGGCAGAAGAAGCCGGTGCGCCCACGGCCGGGCAGCCGCGGCGCGAGGGTGGCGTTCAGCCGGATCCCGGGGGCGGTGTTGAGGACGCCGAGCGCGTTCGGGCCGACCACGCGCATGCCGTGCGCCCGCGCCTCGCCGACCAGCCGCAGCTCGGCGTGCAGGCCGTGCGGCCCGGCTTCGGCGAACCCGCTCGACAGGATCAGCAGCGTCTTGACGCCCTTCGCCAGGCAAGCGTCCAAAACGGACTCGACCGACTCGGCGGGCACCGCGACGACGGCCAGGTCGACCGGGTCCGGGATGTCCAGCACGGACGGGTACGCGCGGACGCCGCGCACCGAGCGGTGCTCGGCGTTGACCGGGTAGACGGTGCCGGTGAACGCGGCGACCAGGAGGTTCGCGAAGGCGACGTGGCCGACCTTGCCCGGTTCGGTGGACGCGCCGATCACGGCGACCGACGTCGGGTGCAGCAGGTTGTGCACGCTGCGCGCTTCGGCTGCCTGCTCCCGCGAGCGCGCGACGGCGAGGGACTCCTCGGTCGGGTCGATGTCGAACTCCAGGTGCAGCACGCCTTCTTCGATCTCGCGGCTGACCTGGTAGCCGGCGTCGCGGAACACGCGCACCATGGCGGCGTTCTCGGCGAGCACCTCGGCGACGAACCGGCGCAGCCCGCATTCCGACGCGGCGGCGGCGAGGTGTTCGAGCAGGATCGAGCCGAGCCCACGGCCCTGGTGGACGTCGCTGACGACGAAGGCGACCTCCGCCGAGGGCCCGTGGTCGAGCCGCTCGTACCGCCCGACGGCCACGATGTCGTCCCCCAGGAACGCGGCGAAGGCGACCCGGTCGTGGTGGTCGACGGTCGAGAAGCGCTTCAGGTCCTTCTCGGGGATCCGCGGGTAGGCGCCGAAGTAGCGGAAGTAGCGGGTGCGCTCGGAGAGCTTGGCGTGGAAGGCGACGAGGCCGTCGGCGTCGGTGGGCACGACCGGGCGCAGGTGGACGGTGCCGCCGTCGGACAGCACGACGTCGGCCTCCCAGTCGCGGGGGTAGTCGAAGGGATCCCGTCCGGCCATGGTCAGTCCCTGGGGTCGTCCGGGTCGAGGCCGTGCAGCGGGAAGACGGCGCGGCGGGTGTCCCGGACGGCGATGTCGACCGGGTCGTCCTCGCCGTCGCCCCACGGCTTGAACCCGGTGTCGCGGTCGTCGGACATGGTCTGCGGGAGCTCGGCGTGCGGCGCGGCCTTGGCGACGGTTCCGACCCAGCCGGGCGGCAGCGGCGTCGCCGGGTCGACGTCCCGGTCGAGCACGGTGGCGATCAGGTGCGTCCAGGACCGCGGAACGACCCGGATCAGCTGGTACCCGCCGCCGCCGACGGCGATCCACTTCCCGCCGGCGTAGGTCTCGGCGAGGTCCCGGAGGGTGGCGTAGATGGTCCGGTGCCCGTCCACGGACAGGGAGAGGTCGGCCAGGGGGTCTTCTTCGTGCGAGTCGACCCCGCACTGGGTGAAGAGCAGCTGCGGTTCGAAGTCGGCGAGCAGCGAGGGGACGACGGCGTTGAAGGCACGCAGCCAGCCGGGATCCCGCGTGCGCGGGGGCAGCGGGACGTTGACGGAGGTGCCGTCGGCCTTCCCGCGGCCGGTCTCGGCGGAGTAGCCGGTGCCGGGCCAGAGCGTGAAGGGGTGCTGGTGCATCGAGATGGTGAGGACGCGCGGGTCGTCGTAGAAGGCGGCCTGGACACCGTCGCCGTGGTGGACGTCGGTGTCGATGTAGGCGATGCGGTCGAAGCCGTGGTCGAGCAGCCACGAGATGGCGACGGCGCAGTCGTTGTAGACGCAGAACCCGGCGGCCTGGTCCCGCATGGCGTGGTGCAGTCCCCCGGCGATGTTGACGGCCCTTCGAGCCTCGCCTTCGGCGACCTTCCGCGCGGCGAGCAGCGTGGACCCGACAACGAGCGCGGAGGCGTCGTGCATGTCGGTGAAGACGGGGTTGTCGGAGGTACCGAGCCCGTGCCCGACATCCCAGCCGACGAGCGGAGCATCCCGCACGGCGGCCAGGTATTCGGGCGCGTGGATCCGGAGCAGTTCGTCATCCCCGGCGGCGGCCGGGACGAGGAGTTCGACGTCGTCGAGCACGCCGAGCTCGGTGGCCAGCCGGACGGTGAGCTCCAGCCGCACGGGATTGAAGGGGTGATCCCCACCCAGGTCATAACCGAGCAGACCACGGTCCCAAACAACGGCCGGCGACATACCGCCCGACTCTAGTGCCGATCGGCCGGAGACGTGGAGTGGAAGGTGTGGCGGGGTTCGGGCGGCGGGTGGGTCGGCCTGGAGGGACCAGGCTCGGTGGGGACCGCCGGGCAAGCGCGCCCCGGTTCGCTCGGGTCGGCTGGGCTGGCGCGCCCCCGGCCGGTCACAACACCGGTCGGCTCGCGAGGGCCTGGCAGGAGGCGCGCCGCCAGGCGGCGCGGGCCACCACTCGACTCCGCCGCAGCTCAGCCCGGCAGGACGACCCGCCACCCGGTGGCGCGGGCCACCACTCGACCCCCGCCGCGGCTCAGCCGGGCAGGTTGCCCGTCGCTGCTGGGCGGTTCGGGTCCTGGGACCAGTGGGACCACGAGCCCGCGTACAGGCCCGCTCCCGGGTGGCCCGCCAGCTCCAGGGCCAGGACCACCGAGCTGGCCGTCACCCCTGAGCCGCAGTACGCGCCCACCGGCTCGCCCGGGCGGAGGCCCAAGTCCGCGAAGCGCGTTGCCAGCTCGCCCGGGGGGCGCCAGCGGCCGTCGGGGCCGAGGTGGGCCGCGAATGGGGCGTTCACCGCTCCCGGGATGTGGCCTGCCCGGGGGTCCACCGGCTCCGTCTCGCCCGCGTACCTGGGGGTTGCCCGGGCGTCGAGGAGGAGGCCGTCGCGGGCGAGGGCTGCTGCTTCGTCCGCGTCCAGGACCGGCATTCCTCCCGGGCGGACCGTGAAGTCACCCGGCTCCGGGTTCGCTTCCTCCGTGCTCACCGGGTGGCCCTCGGCCGTCCACGCCGCGTAACCGCCGTCGAGGACCGTCACCTCTTCGTGGCCCGCCCAGCGCAGGAGCCACCAGGCCCTCGCCGCCACCGAGCCGTCCGCGTCGTCGTAAGCCACCACCGGGGCGCCCTCCCGCACGCCGGCCGCGCGCAGGTCGCGTTGCAGGTCCGCCGGGTCGGGCAGGGGATGCCGGCCGCCCTCGCCCGGCTTGCCCGCGAGGACGCTGTCGAGGTCGGTGAACACCGCTCCGGGCACATGACCCTCGCGGTAGGAGTCGGCGCCGGGCGGGCCGGCGAGCCGCCAGCGGACGTCGAGGACCACGGGGCGGTCCCCGGCCGGGCCGGCCAGCGCGGCGGCGAGGTCGGTGGTGCTGATCAGCGGACGCATGCCTCCCATCTTGCAGCGGCCGCTCGCCCGGCCGCGCCGGGGTGCGGACATATCCCCCACCGGCGAGTTGTTACCCCCGAGGGCCGCCGCCGCTGCCGGAGTCAACGACTACGATGAGCAACGCGGACGAAGGGGACAGCGTGAACGATCTCATCGACACCACCGAGATGTACTTGCGTACCATCTACGAGCTCGAAGAAGAAGGTGTCGTTCCGCTGCGCGCCCGCATCGCCGAGCGCCTGCAGCAGAGCGGCCCGACCGTGAGCCAGACCGTCGCCCGGATGGAGCGTGACGGGCTGGTCGTGGTCGCCGACGACCGGCACCTGCAGCTGACCGACCACGGCCGGGAGCTGGCGATCGCCGTCATGCGCAAGCACCGCCTCGCCGAACGTCTCCTCGTCGACGTGATCGGGCTCGAGTGGGAGCACGTGCACAACGAGGCGTGCCGGTGGGAACACGTAATGAGCGAGGCCGTCGAGCGCAAGCTGGTCAAGCTGCTCGACCACCCGACCACCTCCCCGTACGGCAACCCGATCCCCGGCCTCGACAAGCTGGGCGACGGCGAACCCGCGCCGCCCGCGGAGGCCGACCTGGTCCGGCTCGACGAGTTCGCCCGCACCGGCGGCGGCCGCGTCGAGATCCGGCGCATCGCCGAGCACGTCCAGCTGGACGAGTCGCTGATGACCGAGCTCAAGTCCGTCGGCATCGTGCCGGGCGGCACGGTCACCGTCGGCAAGGCCAACGGCGGCACCATCGAGGTCACCGGCGGGGACACCACCGCCCAGGTCGCCAGCTCCGCGCTGCACGCCGTCCTGGCGCAGGCCCGATGAGCCCCGCTTCGGAGGCCGTGGCGGCGTTCCACACGGTCCACGGCACCGCGCCGGCGGGCGTCTGGTCGGCGCCCGGCCGGGTGAACCTGATCGGCGAGCACACCGACTACAACGACGGCTTCGTGCTGCCGTTCGCCCTGCCGCACCGGCTGGCCGTGGCGGCGTCGCCCCGTGGGGACGGCATCCTGTCCGTGGCCACCCTGGGCGACGACGGCCAGCTCCAGCGCTCCGGCGAGCTCAAGATCGCCGACCTGGCGCCGGGCTCCGTCGAAGGGTGGGCCGCGTACCCGGCGGGCGTCACCTGGGTGCTGCGCGACCAGGGCTTCGCGAACGGAGCCGACCTGGTCATCGCCGGGGACGTGCCGTCGGGGGCGGGGCTGTCCTCCTCCCACGCG
Source organism: Amycolatopsis kentuckyensis (assembly GCF_002155975.1). GTDB lineage: Bacteria > Actinomycetota > Actinomycetes > Mycobacteriales > Pseudonocardiaceae > Amycolatopsis > Amycolatopsis kentuckyensis. Next base: position 67,777 of record NZ_MUMI01000023.1, on the reverse strand, counting down.
CTCGAGTGCGCGGTGTCGCTGGCGCTGCTCGGGCTGGCCGGCCTGGAGCTGGACGGCAGCCGCGACGACGTCCCGACGCGGCCCGAGGTCGCGCGGTGGGTGCAGCGGTCGGAGAACGACTTCGTCGGCGCGCCCACCGGCCTGCTCGACCAGACGGCGTCCCTCTGCTGCACCGAGTCCCACGTGCTGTTCCTGGACGTCCGGTCGGGCGAGCAGGAGCAGGTGCCGTTCGGCCTGGCCGACGCCGGGCTGCAGGTGCTGATCATGGACACCCGCACCAAGCACTCGCACGCCGAAGGCGGCTACGGCGAGCGCCGCCGCGGCACCGAGCGGGCGGCCGAGCTGCTCGGGGTGAAGGCGCTGCGCGACGTCACCGTCGAGGGTCTCTCCGACGCCCTCGACCGGCTGCCGGAGGACCTGGCACCGCTGGTGCGGCACGTCGTCACCGAAAACCAGCGGGTGCTCGAGACGGTCGAGCTGCTGCGCGCCGGGCGGCTGGCCGACATCGGGCCGTACCTGGACGCCTCGCACGTCAGCATGCGCGACGACTACCGGATCTCCACGGCCGAGCTGGACCTCGCGGTCGACTCGGCCCGGGCGGCCGGCGCGCTCGGCTCGCGGATGACCGGCGGCGGCTTCGGCGGCTCGGCGATCGCGCTGGTCCGTGACGCCGACCTGGAGCGGGTCAAGGAGGCCGTCGAGGCGGCCTACGAAAAGGCCGGCTACCGGCGGCCGCGGATGTTCACGGCGGTGCCCTCCCGCGGCGCCGGCCGCGACGAGCTCTGACACCGCGCGGGTCCGCCCGGGGCAACCCCCGCGCGGACCCGCGCGCCGGCCAGGGGGAAGACTGTGGGGCACAGTCACCCTCGGCAGGAAGGCCTGGATGTGTCGGAGCAGAGCAACGCCCTGAAGCTGGTCGTGACGGGCGGAGCCGGGTACGTCGGAAGTGTCTGCGCCGCCCGGCTGGTCGAAGCCGGGCACCAGGTCACGGTCGTCGACGACCTGTCCACCGGGCACGCCGACGCCGTCCACCCGGACGCGCGGTTCATCGAAGGCGACGCGGCCGAAGTGGCGGGCAGCCTGCTGCGCGAGGGCTTCGACGGCGTGCTGCACTTCGCCGCGAAGTCGCTGGTGGGCGAGTCGATGACGGAGCCGGCGAAGTACTGGGAAGGCAACGTCGTCACCTCGCTGCGGCTGCTCGAGGCCATGCAGGAGCACGGCACGCCGCGGCTGGTGTTCTCCTCGACGGCGGCGACCTACGGCGAGCCGGAGCAGTCGCCGATCCCGGAGACGGCGCCGACCCGGCCGACCAACACCTACGGCGCCACGAAGCTCGCCATCGACGCCGCGATCACCAGCTTCGCCGTCGCGCACGGCCTGGCGGCGGTGAGCCTGCGGTACTTCAACGTCGCGGGTGCGTACGGCGCCTTCGGCGAGCGCCACACCACGGAAACCCATCTCATTCCTCTCGTTCTGCAGGTCGCTTCGGGCGACCGCGAGCGCATCCAGATCTACGGCGACGACTACCCGACGCCGGACCACACGGCGGTGCGCGACTACATCCACGTCGTGGACCTCGCGGACGCGCACCTGCTGGCGCTCAAGCACGCCACTGAGGGTGAGCACCGTATCTACAACCTGGGCAATGGCACCGGGTTCTCCGTTCTCGAGGTGATCGAAGCCTGCCGCGAGGTGACCGGTCACCCGGTGCCGGCCGCGGTGGCTCCGCGGCGGGCGGGTGACCCGTCGGTGCTCGTGGCGGCCAGTGACCGGGCTCGTGCGGAGCTCGGGTGGAAGCCGGAGCGGACCGAGCTGGCCGGGATCGTCCGGGACGCTTGGGAGTTCACCCAGTCGCGGCGGGGCTGAGGCCGCGCTGATCGAGCGCGGGTGACGGGCTGGGGCTTTGCGCCCCGGCCCGCGAGGTCACCGGCGACCCGGGGTAAGCCGGAGTGGGCAGGCCGGTGGGGCGGGCTCTGCGGCTGGGACGGCCGCGTTGGCCGGCGGACTGGGGCTCTGCGGCTGAGACGGCCGCGTTGGCCGGCGGACTGGGGCTCTGCGGCTGAGACGGCCGCGTTGGCCGGCGGACTGGGGCTCTGCGGCTGAGACCCGCGTGGGGCCGGTCGACTGCGCTCTGCCGCTGAGGCGGCCGTGTAGGACCGGTCGGCTCCCGGCGGACTGGGCGCAGCATCCATAGTGGACTCTGACTCACCGGCTTCCCTCGACCCGAAAGCCCACCCGCGCGGTGTCCACAGAGGACTCAAGCCGAGCCGGTTACCGCGCGCTGCCCTTCTCATGCCGCCCGCCCCGTGTCGAAATCCGGCGGTTCCAGGCCGAAGCCGACCAGGGGGCCGGCCGCTGCTGTTGCCAAGCCGCGGATCACCTCCGGGGGTGTTCCGGTGTCCAGCACCCTCTTCAACAGTGATGCCAGCACGTGGTCCGGTGCCGCTTCCAGGGCGTTGGCCAGGGCCATGCCCGCGAATGCTCCGTCGCCACGGAGGTACGCCGTGAAGCCCAGGAAGGCCGCCGGCTCTGCGCGGTGCGGGGGTGGGAGCTCGCGGACCAGGGTCAGCCACAGGCGCTCGGCCTCCCGGGCCAATGCGTCGCCCGGGGGTACCGCCATCGCCAGGCAGATGTCGCGGATGTCGGGCAGCCTCAACGCGTTCGCCAGCAGGACCGCCTGCTCGTCCGTCGGCGGCCCTTCGTCTCGGCGCTGACGCACGAATGCCTCGTGGAGCGCCGCGGCCGCGTCATCGATGCTTGTCGCTTCCGGACCGGGTGGGGATGTCAAGCGGGACAGCTGATCCGCGCGGCGGGCGACCGCCTCCGGTGATCTCGGGGCCAGCAGGGCCTCGAGCTCCTCGCGGCTGTCGAACACCACCGTGCCGCGCTCGGTCGCGGCCGCCGCCACGACCGTTGCGCTCAGGTCCGGCAATGCGCCGCCGCATCCTTCGACGCCGTAACACGCCCAGGGTGCGCCGGTGGTGATGGCCGGTGCCCACAGGGCGTGCAGGACCGGGAGGCCGAACTTCCCCAGCGCCCGCTCCAGTTCGTCGACGAAACCCGCGTGCGGCGGCGGCTTTCCGGGTCTTCGCCGGCCGCCGACGATCACCAGGGTCACGCCGATGTGGTGGCCGGCGGCGAACCGCGGGGCCATCGCCTGCGCTTGGCCGGCCCGGTGTGCGCGGCCGGGCAGGTCGCCGCGCAGGACCAGGCCCAGGCTTTTGCCCGGGTACTGGTGGCCGAGCAGGACCACGGATTTCGCGGGCCGGAAGCCGATCAGGTACGGCAGCGCCGCCAGCAGCTGCTCGGGGTCCCGGACGTCGGCCGGGGTGGTGGTGGTCATGCCTCCACGATGGGGCAGGACGGCGATGAATGGGGCGGTGGCGGCAAATCTGTGGACAGCGGGGGCCGATGTGGACGGAATCCGCCCGGCGGCGGCCGGGCGGAGAGTTCCTGTCGGTGGGGCGGGCTATAGTGCCCGGCCCCACCGTCCGACCACGATCGTCTTGCGGGGGCCCGGGTGGCGGAACCCCCGGCCCGGGGCGGAGCCCCGGGTGTCACCGGCTCAGCCGCAGTGCTCGAACCCGCTCTCGTAGGTGTTGCTGCCCACCGAGCCGCCCCACTTCACGCAGGTCGAGTCGGCGGTCTTCTTGACCGGCCCGGCGTAGTACGTGAAGCTGCCGGAATCGGTCACCCGCGCCGAACCTTCGACCTCGAGGAACGCCGAGACGTCGCTGGCCGTGCCGAGGGACGTGGCCTTCAGGGTGGTCACGCAGTTCGCCTTGGTGGACGCGTTGTACAGCAGGTAGGCCGTGCCCGACGAGTTGGCCAGCGCCTGCTGGTCCACGACGTCGAAGCCGTCGCCGCACACCTCGTCGGCCGAGTACGGGTTGCCGCCGCAGCCGTTCTTGCTCGTGAAGTTGGTGTGGCCGTAGTACGGCACGGCGACGCCGTTCAGCTTCGCCTTCTGCACCACGCCGTCCAGGCGCTCTTCGAAGTGCAGGTGCGGGCCGGTGACGCCGCCGGTCGCGCCCGCCTTGCCGATCTGCTTGCCGCCCACGACCGACTGCCCGACGGAGACCTCCTGGGCCGACAGGTGCGCGTACCGGGTCTTCCAGCCGCCACCGTGGTCCAGCTCGATCCACTTGCCGTAGCTCGAGCCGCCTTCGTCGGCGACCCGGCTCACCGTGCCCGACGCCGAGGCGAGCACCGGCATGCCGGTGATGCCGTCCTTCTGGAAGTCGACCGAGTACGCCGGGCTGTGACCGCTGAACGTCGCGGCGGTCACGGTGACGCCGCACTTGAACGGCACCTGGAAGTTGGGCGCGGCCGACGCCGTCGTCTGACCGGCGAGGGAAAGGCCGAGCGCGGGCAGCGCCGCGGCGGCGGCGATCAGGGCGAGCCGTCGCAACCTGGACATGGGGGAACCTCCTTGACAAACGGGACAACTGACACCACGAAGGGAAGTCCCCGTCGGTACATTTTCCGTACAAGCACCCGCGGAGGACTGCCGAAATGACGACCCGACCAGCCGCCTTCCCCCGGGCTCAGGGCTGGTTGCGCTGGGCACTCGTCGCGGTGCCGATGGTCGCCGCCATGTTCCGTGCGGACCTGCGTGCCTGGTTGCTGATCGGGTTCACCCTGGCGCTGTCGATCCCGTTGCTGTGGATCCACGAGGCCCGCGTCCGGCCGCTGACGACGGCGCTGCCCCTCACCGTGATCGCCAGCACGGGCGGGCTCTGGGTGCTCCTGCCGAGCAGCTGGGCGTCGGTGGCGATGTTCAGCACCACGTTCTTCGTGGTGCTGCGGCAATCCACGGTGCCGATCGTGCTGGCGGTCGCACTCGACATCGCGGCGATCACGGCCGGGGCGGCCCGCCACGGCGTGTGGGAAGGCGCGCTGTCGACGTATGCGGTCCTCGCCGTGGTCGTGCTGATGGGACTGAACCGGCGGGCCCGCCTCGCCCGCATCGAGCAGACCGAGCTGGCGCTCGCCCGTGCCCAGACCGCCAACGAGGAGCACGCCCGCGCCGCCGCGCTCGCCGAACGTGCCCGCATCGCCCGCGAGCTGCACGACGTCCTGGCGCATTCGCTGGCCGGGCTGGCCCTGAACCTGCAGGGCGCGCGGCTGATGCTGGTGCGCGACGGGGCGAGCCCGGACGCGGTCGCGCAGATCGAACGGGCCCAGACGCTGGCCTCGGACGGGCTCGCCGAAGCCCGGAAGGCCGTGGCCGCGCTGCGCGAGGACGCCGTCGGCGTGGAACGCGCGATCGCGGACCTCCTCGCCGCGTACCGGCTGGACAGCGGCGCCCGCGCGGACCTCACGGTCGCAGGCCGGCCACGCGAGCTCGACCCGGCCGTCGGCACCGCGCTGGTCCGCGCGGTGCAGGAAGCGCTGGCCAACACCCGCAAGCACGCGCCGCGCGCCGAAGTGGACGTCAGGCTCGGCTACGCCGACGGGGCGGTGGAGCTGACCGTGGCCGACCGGCAGGGCAGGCGGCCGCCGGACGCGGCGGCGGCAGGCTACGGTTTGCGCGGGATGGGCGAACGGGTCGCGCTGCTCGACGGGCGCCTCGAGAGCGGGCCGGGGGAGGACGGATGGCGGATTCACCTGACGGTGCCGGCGTGACGCTGCGCGTCGTGCTGGCCGACGACCAGGCGGTGGTCCGGGAAGGCCTGGTCACGCTGCTCGGGCTGCTGCCCGGTGTCGAGGTGGTCGGCGCCGCCGCCGACGGCCTGGCCGCGCTCGGCCTCGTCGCCGAGCACCACCCCGACGTCGTGCTGGTGGACCTGCGGATGCCGCGCTGCGACGGGGTGGAGACCACCGCGCGGATCCGCGCCGAGCACCCGGGCACCGAGGTCGTCGTGCTCACCACGTATGCCGACGACGAGTCGCTGCTGGCCGCACTGCGCGCCGGCGCCCGCGGGTTCCTGACCAAGGACGCCGACGCCGAGTCCATCGCGCGGGCGCTGCGCTCGGCCGCCGCCGGTCAGTCCACAGTGGACGGGGAGCTGCAGCGGCGGCTCGTCGAAGCCGCCGCCCGCAGCACCCCGCCGCGCGTCCAGGAGGTCGAAGGCCTGACCACCCGCGAAATCGAGGTGCTGCGGCTGATCGCGGCGGGCCTGTCGAACACCGAGATCGCCCGCGCGCTGGTGGTGAGCGAGGCGACCGTGAAGACCCACGTGAACCACCTGTTCGCCAAGGCCGGGCTGCGCGACCGCGCGCAGGCGGTCGCGTTCGCCTACCGGGCGGGCCTCGCCGGCTGATCCCTCACGGCGCGGGCGGGATGTTCGCGTTGTGGTGGAAGACGTTCCGCGGGTCGTACGCGGCCTTGATCCGGGCCAGCCGCTCGTACTTGCCGGGGCCGTAGGACGTCCGGACGCGGTCGGCTTCGTACTCGGCCATGAAGTTGACGTAGCCGCCCACGTTGTCCGACAACGGCGCCAACGCCGCCCAGAACTCCCGCACCCACGCCCGGTCGGCCGCGAACGGCTCCGGTTCGGGGGCGATCGCGGCGATGTTCACGGCCAGGCAGGTCCGCCGGGCCCCGCCGAACGCCGTGCCGTCGTCGGCGGCCGCGGCGAACGCCCCGCGCAGCGGGAAGATCGGCATGATCGACATCGGCGAGCTCTTGCGCGGCAGGAAGTCCGCGATCACGTCGATGACCTCGTCGGTGAACCCGTCGGCGAAGGCCGCCTTCTCGTAGCCGAGGATGCCCCACGGCGCGGCGTCGTCGATCATCTTCTGCAGCTCGACGTACGGTATCGGCGAGACGAACTCGAACAGCGGCGCCGGCCCCGACCGCGCCGGCCGGATCGCCTCGGCGTGCTGCTCCTCCCCCGCGAATCCGGCGATCAGCAGGGCGTAGCCGGGCCGGAAGTGGTGGGCTTCGGGCACGAACGGCGCGGGTGGCGCGTTGAGCCCGGCGACGAGCACGCCCATCTCGGCGGGCAGCGTCTCGAGCACTTCGCGAGCCTGGCGCAGCGCGGCCACGCCGTCCTCGAGCCCCCAGAAGAACAGTCCCAGGTGGACGATCGGGCCGACCGGGTGCAGCCGGAACTCGAACTCGGTGACGACGCCGAAGTTGCCGCCGCCGCCGCGCAGCGCCCAGAACAGGTCGGCGTGCTCCTCGGCCGACGCGCGCAGGATCTCGCCGTCGGCGGTGACGACCTCGGCCGAGAGCAGGTTGTCGCAGGACAGGCCGTGCTTGGCGGTGAGCCAGCCGAACCCGCCGCCGAGGGTGAGGCCGCCGACGCCGGTGTGGCTGACCGTGCCGCCCGGCACCGCGAGCGCGTACGCCTGCGTGGCGGCGTCGAGTTCCGCCCAGGTCGTCCCGCCGCCGCAGCGCGCGGTCCGGTGGTCCGGGTCGACCGTGATCGCGGTCAGGGAGCTCAGGTCGAGGCAGAGACCACCGTCGACGACCGCGGCGCCGCCGAAGTTGTGCCCGCCGCCGCGCACCGAGACGTCGAGGCCGGCTTCGCGGGCGTACGCGAGCGCCGTCGCCACGTCCTCGGGCCCGGCGGGCCGCACCACCACCGCGGGGTGCCGGTCGATCTCCCCGTTCCAGACCGACCGGGCGGTGTCGTAGCCGGGGTCGCCGTCGGTCAGCACGGCTCCGGACAGCTGGGTGCGCAGGCTCTCCAGGGTGGGTTCGGCGGTCGAGGTCATGGCGGGTCCTCTCGCAGCGGATAGAACGCCGGTAAGTCGCCTGACCTGCGGAAACCGTTACATTGAGTCACCCTCGCCGCGGAAAGTGACGAGCCGCTGCGTGAACCCGGCTTCGACCAGCCGGTGGAACGCCCGCTCGACCTCGGCGGGAACGCGCTGCGGGATCGCGAAGCCCCGCTCCGCGTACTCGGTGATCCGCTGGGTCTCGCCGACGAGCATGCCGATCACGCGCTCGGCGTCTTCTTCCGCGCTGAGGTGGTCTTCGAACGACGCCGCCTTCGACGCGCACACCACGTCGACTTCGGGCCAGAGCCGCTTGGCCGTCGCGTACGCGCGGCGCTGCTGGTACGGCCGAGTCACCAGCGTCACGGACCGAACGGCACGGCCGGCCAGCAGCCGGCGGGTGAACACGATGTTCTCCCCCGTGTGACGGGCCTCGGGTTCGACCAGGATCGCCTCGTCCGGCACCCCGAGGTCCAACGCGATCTCGCGGTAGTGGACCGCTTCGCCGCGCGGGAAGCGGGCCACTGTCGTCGGGGCGTTGGCGCCGGTGAACACGAGCAGCGGGAAGCAGCCGGCGTGGAACAGCTCCGCCGCGTGGACGGCCACGCCGGGATCGCGGCTGCCCAGCCCGATCCCGGCATCCGACCGCCGCGGCTCGTGCCGCAAGTCGTGGTAGTCCCACAACGTGCGGACGTCGGCCCGGAGGTGCTCCGGCAGCATCAGCCGAACGCGGCCCGCAGCGCCGGCTTGCCGCCCGTCACTGGGAGCGTGACCGACGTCTTCGTGAGGTCGAGCGCGAGCCCCGCGCCCGGCTTCGGCCGCAGCGTGTAGTCGTGGTCGCTGGAGGCGACCAGGACCTCGAGCCGGTGGCCCGCCGCGATGACGTAGTCCTTCGGCATCAGGTCGACGCCGATCCGGTAGGTCTGCCCCGGCGTGATCGGCTCGGTGCGGGCGGGCGACGTGCGGTTCTGCGGGTCGGTCCAGCCGCGGCTGATCACGTGGGACGTGCCGTCGGGGGCGCGGTCGAGCAGGATCGCCGAGACGTTCGCCGCGGGCCGGTCGAACGCCAGCGCCAGGTCGGCGCGAACCGTGCCGGAGAGCCGGACGGCCTGCTTCGCCGCCAGAGTCGCGTACAGCAGGCGGTTGCCGGAGGAAGCGAGCCCGGCCAGCTGCTCGATCGTCTTCGACGAGTCGTCGGCGAGGGTTTCGACGGCCGCCGTGCCCGGCACCGGGTTGCGGGTGTCGATCGTGCCCTTCGAGCGGCCGCCCGGCCACGGGTACACGCGGACGTCGGCGGTGCCCGGCGCCGGCCAGTCGGCCTCGTCGGCCCACGACTTGTCCTCGCGCTGGATCGTCGCCTTCGGCTCGTTCTGGATGCCGTTGTCGATGCCGTAGAGGTAGTGCGACAGCCACTTGTTCAGCGTCGCGAGCCAGACGTCGCGGCGCAGCGAGTACGGGTCCGCGTGCCCGGACTGGTGCAGCCAGATCTTGTGCTCGACGCCGCGGGCCTTGAGCGCCTCGTACCAGGTCGCGACCTGCTCGGTCTTGACGTTCCAGTCGTTGAGGCCGTGCACCGCGAGCACCGACGCGCGCACCTTGCCGACGTCGTTGCGGTAGTTGCGGACGTCCCAGAACGGCGTGTAGTCGCCGGTGACCCGGTCCTGGTCGCGGGTCAGCCCGTCGATCACCGGGCGGCAGACCGCCCGGTCGGCGCGGGTGTAGACGTACTCGGCGAGCACGTCGGCGTCTTCGCCCTGGAACCCGCCGGCCGCGACGACCGCGCCGTCGTTGCGGTAGTACTCGTACCAGCTGGAGATGGCCGCGATCGGCACGATCGTCTCGAGGCCTTCGACGCCGGTGCTCGCGACGGCGTTGGGCAGGGTCCCGTTGTAGGACACGCCCATCATGCCGGTCTTGCCCGTCGTCCAGTCCGCCTTCGCCGCGGCACCGTTCGCGTCCCGCGCGGAGGTCCGGCCGTTGAGCCAGTCGACGACCGAGCGGGCGCCGATCGTCTCGTTGACGTCACCGGTGGTCGGGCAGCCGGTGGAGAGCCCGCTGCCGAGCGATTCGCCGTAGACGACGGCGAACCCGCGCGCGGTGAAGTAGTCCTGGTAGCGCCAGTTGATCGGGGTGGCCGGGCCGACGCCGTGCGCGGCGACGCGCGGGCCTGCCGGGCCACGGGCGTACCCCGGCGCGTACAGCTCGACGTCGACGTCGTGGTTCGCGACGTCGTTGCCGCCGGCGTAGTACGGGCTGGCCTGGTAGACGACGGGCACCTTCAGGCCCTGCTGGGTGGCGCGCGGGCGCACGACCTGGGCGTGCACGAGGTCGTCGGCGCCGTCGTGGTCGCTGTCGACGGGCGCGGTGACCCAGACGTCTTCGCGGACGACGTCGGCCGGGTCGAACACCGGTTGCGCCTGGCCGCCGGTGAACACCGGGGCCGGTGGCGCGGCTTCGGCGACGCCCGCGGTCAGCGGCAGCGCGAGGACGGCGGCGAGCAGGACTGCGGCTTTCACTCAAACCCCCAAGCCGGGCGAAGCGGACGACTGAAGACACTTCCGGTCCGCCCGCGGGGGTGTCAAGAGACTAACGTCGGAGGCATGCCGACCGTCGAAGCGCCGATCACCGCCGTGACCGTCTACCCCCAGCAGGCGCGGATCACCCGCCGGGGCAAGGCTCCGCTCGACGGCGGGCCGCGCCTCACCTTCGCCGGGCTGCCCCCGGCTCTCGACCCGGGCTCGGTGCGCGTCACCGGCAGCGGGCCCGCGCTGATCACCGGCGTCGACGTGCGCACCGAGTGGCACGCGGCCCCGGCCGACGCGGCGTTGGAGGCACTCGTCGAGCAACGGCGGGCCGATCAGGCGACGCTCGACGGCGTCCTGGACGACGAAGCGGCCGAAACGATGAAGGTGGATCTGCTGACTTCGCTGGCGAAGCGCAGCGGCGGCAGCTTCGCGAAGGCGCTGGCTGCGGGGACTGCGGAGCCTTCGCGGGTCGCCGAAGTCACCGACGCGCTGAGCGCGCGGCTGGCCTCCGCGTTGAAGGCGCGCCGGGTGCTGAGCGACCGGATCGCGCGGCTGCGGGAGGACCTCGCCGCGCTCGACCGGCGGATCGAGGCGCACAGCGGCCGGTCCGGACAGGACAGCACCTCGGTGATCGTGGAGCTGGAGATCCCGGACCCCGCCGCGGAAGCGGAGCTGGAACTGTCCTATGTGGTCCCCGGCGCGAGCTGGGAACCGGGGTACGACATCCGGGTGCGCGGCACCGACGTCACCGTGGTGTCGTACGGGCTCGTCAGCCAGTACACCGGCGAGGACTGGCCGGAGTGCGAGCTGGCGCTGTCGACGGCGCGGCCCGCGGTGTCGGTGGTGGTGCCGGAACTCCAGCCGTGGTACCTGGACCGCGTCCTCCCGGAGCCGGGCGGATTCGTGGCCTCGGCGGCGTACGGGGGCGCGGCCGACGGGATCGCGGAGAACGCCCGACGGCAGTTCGCGCCGGCGGCTCCGGCGATGGCGCCCAAACTCGCCTCGGTCGAGCAGGGCACGACGGCGGTGACCTACCGGCCGTCGCGGCCGGTCGCGGTGCCGTCCGGCGCGCAGGGGCACCGGACGACGTTGGCGCAGCTTTCGCTCACCGCCGACCTGGGTTACGTCACGGCGCCGGTGCTGGCGGAGGAGGCGTACTTGCGCGCCACGGTGGAGAACACCTCGGAGCACGCCCTGCGGCCCGGCCGCGCTTCGGTGTTCCACGACGCGGAGTTCGTCGGGACGACGGTGCTGGAGCCGTGGGCTCCCGGCGAAGAGCTGGAGCTGGCCCTGGGCGTCGACGACCGGATCCGGGTGGAGCGGGAACTGGTCCGCCGCACCGCTTCGAAAGCGACGTTGTCGGGACAGAAGCGGCGCGAGGCGCAGTACAATATCTCCGTCGGCAACCACGGGCCCCGTCCCGCCACCATCACCGTTCTGGACCAGGCCCCGGTCTCCCGTGACGACACGATCACGGTGCGGGACGTGAAGACCTCACCGGAACCCGTGGAAACGTCGGCATTGGGCGAATTCACGTGGAAGCTGACCTTGGCCCCGGGGGAAACGGGCGTGGTGACGCTCTCCTACCGCGTGGATGTCGCGAAGGGCGTGGAACTTTCGGGCTGGCGAGAATAGGGGGAATCCGTGACCACACAGGAGTCCGACGAAGTCCGCTTCGGCGGAAAGCGGTTCGCGATCACCGCGGTGGACGGGACCGGGCTGTTCGATCCGGCCGCCCACGGCCTCGAACTGCGGGCGATGCACACGGGCTGCTGGCGCGGCCACGTCGCCCGGTACGTGGTGGTGGACGGGCGGCTGGTCCTGCGCGACCTCCACGTCGGCGCAGCGGACACCCCGCCGCCGCTCGACCGAGTCCGGCCGCGGTGGCGCGCCATGGACCACGCCTGGCACTACACGAAACTGAACCTCGCCACGGAGTTCAGCGGGCGCCTGCTGCTCGGACACGGCCGGTTCCCCGAGCGCCCGTACCTCAACATGGGTTTCCGGCCCGCCTGGGTGTTCACCGACGTCCGCGAACTGACCTTCCGCGACGGCACCCTGCTCGCCGCCGAGGACCTCTCCTCCGAACTGGACGCGGTCCGCGCGGTCGCGCCGGCTCGCCCGGGAGCGGGCGAGCCGGCCGACGACTGGATCGACCGCACTTTCTCTCTCAGCTACGCCTACAGCTGGCCCGGCCACTAACCCTGGGAGATGTAGGCCTGCAGCTGTTCCTGGCTCTGCTCCAGCTGTTCCATCCGGTTCTTCACGACGTCGCCGATGGACACGATGCCGGCCAGCCGGCCGTCGGCGAGGACCGGGACGTGCCGGATGCGCCTCTCCGTCATCAGGACCGACAGCTGGTCCACCGAGTCGTCCGGGGTGCAGCTCGCCACCAGTTTGGTCATGATCTCCGAGACGGGGCCATCGAGCAGGGCCGGACCGTGTTCGTTCAGGCGCCGGACGACGTCGCGTTCCGAGACGATGCCCGCGATCGACCCGTCCGGGGCGACGACCACCATCGCGCCGACGTTGTGTTCGGCCAGTCCGGCCAGCAGCGTGGTCACCGTCGTGTCGGGGGTGACCGTCGCGACCGCCGACCCCTTCTTGCGCAGCAGATCCGCAATCCGCATGGCGATCCTTCCCGTCGGTGAGCTGGATCACCACAGGTTAGGGCCCCTCGGCGCCCCGCGAAAGTCCGGCAAACGGGGCGTCTTCGTGGTATTGGTACCGATTCAGCCGAGCCGGTCGGCCAGGCCGTCCAGCGCCAGCCGGATCCCCGCCGCGTAGTCGTCGTCGCCGAGGGCGTCCAGGCGCGCGCGGGCCAGTGCCAGCTGTTCGCGGGCCGCGGGCAGGTCGCCGAGCTTGCGGTAGTCCTCGCCCAGGTTGAGGTGCAGCGACGGGTAGAAGCCGCGGACGGCCAGGGACGAGTGGTACTCCTGGGCCCGCGAGTCGGTCAGCGAATCGGCCGCGGCCAGGGCCCGCAGGTCCCACTCGAGTTCCTCGGCCGGGTCGTCGCAGACGTCGGCCATGTGGTGGGCCAAGGCGACGCGGTGCAGCGGGTCGCCGTCGTCGCCGATCGACGCCCACAGCTGCGCGAAAGTCGCGTACGCACCGGCGCGGTCGCCGCCGATGTGCTGCCGCAGACCGGCGTCGATCGCCACCATCACGTCGTCGGTCATGCCGCTCCTTCGTCCGCCAGTGCCCGCAGCCGGGCCAGCCCGGGCTCGATCCGCTCGGCCGCGACCGCACCGTAACCGAAGACGAGGCCGTGCCGCCGCTCCCCCACCCCGAAGTCCCCCAGCGAGTACAGCCGGACGCCCTGACGCCGCGCCGCCCGGACCAGCCCACCGCAGTCGGTCGCGGAAACCGCGCTCAGGTGCAGGCCCGCCGTCGACGGCAACGGCGTCAGGAAGTCCGCGAAATCCCGGGCGAGGACGGCGGTGAGGAGTTCGTGCCGGGCGCGGTAGATCTTCCGCATCCGCCGGACGTGCCGGGCGAAACCGCCTTCGGCCATGAACGCCGCCAGCGCGGCCTGCTCGACGTTCGGCGCGTGCCAGTCGGTGAGGTAGCGGGCCTTCACCAGAGCGGGCACCAGCGACGGCGGCGCGATGAGGAACCCCAGCCGCAGGGCGGGCGAAAGCACCTTCGAAAACGAGCCGACGTACACGACGCGACCTCGGGAATCCAGGCTGTGCAAGGGTTCCAAGGGACGTCCGGTGTAGCGGAACTCGGTGTCGTAGTCGTCCTCGACGAGCACCGCGTCGTTCCGCTCGGCCCAGTCGAGCAGTTCCAGCCTGCGGTCCAGCGACATCGACAGGCCGAGCGGGTATTGGTGCGACGGCGTCACGTACACCAGCCGCGTCCCTGCCGGGATGGCGTCGACGACGATCCCGGAGGCGTCCACCGGCACTGGCGCGACACGGACGCCGCGCGCGCCGAGCACCAGCCGCGGCGGCGGGTACCCGGGGTCCTCGACGGCGGCGAGGTCGCCGGCCCGCAGCAGCACCCGCGCGACGAGGTCGGTCGTCTGCTGGGCGCCGGCGGTGACGACGACCTGCGCCGCACTCGCCCGGACGTCCCGCGAAACGCCGGCGTGCCGGGCGATTTCGGCCCGCAACCCGGCGTGCCCCTGCGGGTCGCCGTAGGTCATCAGGTCGGCCTGGCCGGCGCGCAGCCGCTGCGTGATCAGCCGTCGCCAGGTGTCGAAGGGAAACAGCGCGAGGTCGGGGACGCCCGGCCGGAAGTCGAACTCCGGCGCCGGGGCGAACGGCGCGGGCGGCGACGGGACGGCGTCCCACTCCGGCAGCGGCCGCACGCCCGGAACGTCCGGCACCGGCTCGGCGGAAACCGGCGAAGCCGTGACGAACGTGCCCGCGCCGACGCGCCCGGCGAGGAAGCCCTCGGCGGTGAGCCGGTCGTAGGCCGCGCTGACCGTCGTCCGGGAGACCGCCAGCCGCTGCGCGAGCTCGCGGGTCGGCGGCAGCGCCTCGCCGGGCCGGATCCGGCCGGCCAGGATCGCCGCGCGGAGCTGCCGGTAGATCGCGTCGCGGTGGCCGCGCGTCCCGGTCAGGTCGATGTGGATCTCCACCGGCGCCAGTCTAGATTGGCCCACGAAGGTTGCGGCGGGTTTGGCACTGTTCGTGGTCCGCTGGTCCGCCTAACGTGCCCGGTATGGATCTCCGCGAACTCGACCGCCGCACCTTGCTCCTCCTCGACAAGCTGGTCGCCGGCGTGACTCCGGCCGACCTCGCCCGCCCCACTCCGTGCGCCGGCTGGACGCTCGCCGATCTGCTCCGCCACCAGGTCAGCGAGAACCACGCCTTCGCGACGGCGGCGCGCGAAGGGTCGGCTCCCGACTGGGACGCCGGTTCCCTCGGCGACGACGCCTACGCCGCGTACCGGGCGTCCGTCGACGACTTCCTCGACGCCTTCGCCGACGACGCCGTGCTCGAGCGGCAGCTCACCATCAACCACTTCGGCACGTTCCCCGGCGCGATCGCCGCGCACATGCACCTGGTCGACACGGTGGCGCACGGCTGGGACCTGGCCCGCACGCTCGGCCTGCCCTACGAACCGGACGCCGAAGCCGTGTACATCGCGACGAAGCTGGCCGAGCGGATCCCGGACGAAGGCCGCGAAAAGAACGGCTCGTTCGCCCGCAGCGTCGAGGCCCCCGCGGACGCGACCGAACTCGACCGGTTCCTCGCCCTCCTCGGCCGCGACCCCGCCTGGACCCTCAGCTGACCTCGTCGACCGGGGCGCTCCACGTGTTGCACGCCTTCGTGGCCTTGCCGTCGTAACCGGCCTTCGCCCAGGACAGCTGGTGCTCGCGCGAACCGTGGGTGTCGCTGTCGTTGGCCCGGCCGTAGTCGGCGACCGCGGCGTTCGCCAGCGACCGGCTGATCGAGCCCGAGCCGGCGACGGCGGTCAGGAACAGCGCGCCGAAGCAGTTCGCCTGCAGCTCGATCCGGCGCACGACCTCCTTGTCGGCCGCGCTGTCCTCGTCCGGCGAGGTCATCTTGTCCGCCGCCGCGGCGAGGATGCCGCTCTCGCGCTGCACGTGGTGGCCGTATTCGTGGGCGAGCGTCGCGATGTGCCGGGCCTTGTTGAGCCCGGCGTCCGACAGCATCCAGTCGGTCGGGGCGTAGATCGTCGTGTCGCCGCCGCAGTAGTAGGCGACGGCTTCGTTCTCCGTCGGCGCCTCCCCGCACGAGCTGTGCTCCGGCAGCGTCACCGACACGGTGGCGGTGAGCGTCGGCTCGTTCGCCTTCTCCAGCGCCGGGCGCCACGACTGCTCCAGGCAGGTGACGAGCGCGCTGTAGTAGGCCTTGAGCTGTTCGGCCGCCCGGCCGAGCTCGGGCAGGCTGCAGGTGGCGGGCCCGGGGCTGATGCCGGCCCCGAGCAGGGGGTTGCGCGCCAGCTCCGGCACGGCCTTCGGGGGCTTCCCGGTGTCACCGTACGCCCGGCCGGGATCGGCACCCTGCGCGGCGAACGCGTGGCCGTCCACGCGGTGCGGGATGGTGGCGGCGATCAGCGAGATGGACACCACGACGATCAGGACACCGGTGACGGCGCCCCAGAGCCGGGTGCGCGGCGGCGCGATCGGGACGGGCGGGGCCACCGCCCAGTTGGGCGCCCACGGGTTCGGCTCCGGGACCCACGCGGGTTCCGGTGGCCGGGCCGCCCCCGGCCATGACGGTTCGGCGTCGTTCACGGTCTCCCCCTGCTGTGTGGCACCAGCATACGGACCGCCCGGGAGGCAGGGATCACGAAACGAAAACGCCACCGGGTGGCCGCAGGGCCGCCAACCAGGCGAGACTGTCGGCATGAGTGTGGAGGATCCTTACCTGTGGCTGGAAGACGTGACCGGCGACGAGGCGCTCGGCTGGGTGCGCTCCCGCAACGACGAGACGCTGGCCGAGCTGACCACCGGCGCGCGGTTCGCCGAACTGCGTGACGAGCTGCGCGAGGTGCTCGACGCCGACGACCGGATCCCGTACGTGCGCCGCCGCGGCGAGTTCCTCTACAACTTCTGGCAGGACGCGAGCCACCCGCGCGGCCTGTGGCGGCGGACGACGCTGGAGTCCTACCGGCAGCCCGAGCCCGAATGGGAGCTGCTGCTCGACGTCGACGCGCTGGCCGAGGCCGAAGGCGAGAACTGGGTCTGGCAGGGCGCGGCCGTGCTGCGGCCGGGCTACCGGCGCGGCCTGGTCGAGCTGTCCCGCGGCGGCGCGGACGCCACCGTCGTCCGCGAGTTCGACCTCGACGCGCACGAGTTCGTCGCGGACGGCTTCACGGTCCCGGAGGCGAAGACGCGGATCGGCTGGATCGACGAAGACCGCGTCTACATCGGAACGGACTTCGGCCCGGGTTCGCTGACCAGCTCCGGCTACCCGCGGCTGGCCAAGGAGTGGCGCCGCGGCACGCCGCTCTCCGAAGCCGTCACCATCTTCGAAGGCAAGCCGGACGACGTTTCGATCGGCGCGTCCCACGACCCGACCGAAGGCTTCGAACGCGACTTCGTCAGCCGCGCGATCGACTTCTACCGCTCGGAACTGCACCTGAAGACGCCCACCGGCCTGGTCAAGATCGACGTCCCGGACGACGCGAGCGCGTCCGTGCACCGCGAATGGCTGCTGGTGCGGCCGCGGACGGCGTGGACCGTCGGCGGCACGGAACACCCGGCCGGCTCGCTGATCGCCATCCTCTTCGATGCCTTCCTGGCCGGCGATCGCGATTTCACGACGTTGTTCACGCCCGACGAGCACACGTCGCTCGAGTACTGGGCCTGGACGCGCCACCACCTGCTGCTCGGCACACTGCGTGACGTCCGCAGCGAGCTGCGCACCCTGACGCCGGGGCCCGGCGCCTGGACCGAAGAGCCCCTCGCCGGTGGTCCCGAGTTCGGCAGCGCGGACATCTTCGACACCGACCCCGACGTCAGCGACGAGTACCTGATCGACTCCAGCGGCTTCCTCCAGCCGTCGACGCTGAGCTACGGGCACGTCGGCGAAGAGGTCGAAGTGCTGAAGCAGGCTCCGGCGTTCTTCGACGCTTCGGGCATGAGCGTGGCGCAGTACTTCGCGACGTCGGAGGACGGCACGAAGATCCCGTACTTCGTCGTCCGGCCGTCCGGCGCCGAGGGCGGCCCGACGCTGCTGACCGGCTACGGCGGCTTCGAGATCTCGCTGACGCCGTCCTACAGCGGCATGATCGGCCGCGGCTGGCTGGCCCGCGGCGGCACGTACGTCGTCGCGAACATCCGCGGCGGCGGCGAGTACGGGCCCGGCTGGCACACCCAGGCCATCAAGGCGCAGCGCCACCGCGTGTACGAGGACTTCGCCGCGGTGGCCGCCGACCTGGTTTCGCGGGGCATCACGACGCCGTCGCGGCTGGGCATCCAGGGCGGCAGCAACGGCGGCCTGCTGATGGGCGTGATGCTGACGCGCTACCCGGACCGGTTCGGCGCGATCGTCAGCCAGGTGCCGCTGCTGGACATGCGCCGCTACCACCTGCTGCTGGCCGGGGCGTCCTGGATGGCCGAGTACGGCGACCCCGACGACGCCGCGGAATGGGAGTACATCGCGAAGTACTCGCCGTACCAGAACGTCCACAGTGGACGCACGTATCCGCCGTCGCTGTTCGTGACGTCGACGCGCGACGACCGCGTGCACCCCGCCCACGCCCGCAAGATGGTGGCGCGGATGCGTGAGCAGGGGCACGACGTCCGGTATCACGAGAACATCGAGGGCGGCCACGGTGCCGCGGCGGACAACGAGCAGCTGGCGTTCAAGTGGGCGCTGGTGTTCGAGTTCCTGTGGGAGCAGCTCACGAAGTGACGCGGGCGAGCACGACGCCGCCGACGATCAGGGCCAGCGCGGCCACCCGGCCGACGCTGAGCGGGTCCTTCGTCACGACGACGCCGAGCACGATCGCGCCGACGGCACCGATCCCGGTGAACACCGCGTAGGCGGTGCCCACCGGGACGGTGTCCATCGCGCGCGACAGCAGGTAGACCGCGGCGGCGCCGAGCACGAAGCACAGGAGCGTCGGCCACGGCCGGGTGAAGTTCTCCGTCGGTTTGATGCTCTGCGACCAGGCGATTTCGACGAGGCCGGCGAAGATCAGCGTCACCCAGCCCATCAGATCGCCTCCAGTGCCGCGTCGAGCGAGGCCTTCCGCTCCCCGTCGCGCTTTGCCAGCTGCGGGTCGACCAGGGCGTTGGTCAGCTCGGCGTGCACGAACCGGACGTCGTCGACGCCGTAGTGCCCGGCGATGAAGTCCCGCAGGTAGCGCTCGTGGTGGTCGAAGGCGGCTTTGGGGGTGCCGGGCGCGTACGTCCCGCCGCGGGCGCCGGCGATGACGAACTTCTTGTTCCGCAGGACCATCTTCGGGAACGTCACCTGGTCGATCCACGCCTTCAGGGCCGCCGGGATCGAGAAGTTGTACATCGGCGCGCCGATCAGGACGACGTCGGCTTCGAGCAGCTCGGCCAGCAGCGGCTCGACGATCGCCCAGGCCTTCCGCTGGTCCGGCGTCTCGACGACGTCGGCGTAGTGCGCGGGGTCGGTGATCTTCGCGGCGAGCAGGGCGTCGCAGATCCGGGTCCAGGCCTCGCCGATCACCGGAACCGGGTCGGCGGCGAGGTCGCGGTAGGTCCGGGTGCCGGTCCAGCCGGCGGCGTACCGGGCGGACAGCTCACGCGAGAACGACGAGCGGCGGGCGCTGGAGTCGAGGTGCAGCAGGTGGGGCACGATTCCTCCTCAAGTGGACACGGTGTCCACTTGACCTCAACTGGACGCCGTGTCCGGTTATTCCCTAGGCTGCCGCCATGCCCGAACGCGCCGACGCGGCCCGCAACCGCGCGAAGATCCTCGCGGCGGCCGAGGAGCTGTTCACCGCCCACGGCGCGGCCGAGGTGACGATGGAGGACATCGCCCGGGCGGCGGGCGTCGGCCGCGGAACGCTGTACCGCCGCTACCCGGACCGCGCCTCGATCGCCGTGGCGTTGCTGGACGAGCACGAGCGCCGCCTCCAGGAGTCGTTGCTGCGCGGAGACCCCCCGCTGGGACCGGGGGCCCCGCCGTCCGCCCGGCTGGCGGCGTTCTACGAGGCGATGGTGGCGTTGCTGGAGCGGCACGCACCGCTGGTACTGGGCGCGGAGGTCGGCCATTCGCGGTTCACGACGGGCGCGTACGGGTTCTGGCGGACGCACGTGCGGGTCCTGGCGGAGGCGGCGGGGGCGGCGGATCCCGAAGTGCTGGCGGACGTGTTGCTGGCCCCGCTGGCTCCGGAGCTTTTCCTGCACCAGACGTCGCGAGGGGTACCGGTGGAGCGGATCACCGCGACCCTGCGGACGCTGGCTGCGCGACTGCTCGCTTGATCGCCTGGAGGATATCGATGCCCTACACCGACGGGTCGCGGAAGAGAATCCGCTCGGACCAGGTCACGACGCTCTTGCTCGAGTGCATCGACGAGCACGTGACCGACGCGAACGTCAAGGCCGCCATCGCCGACGTTCGCGAGCACCTGGCGAGCAGCCGCAACCGAGGCGGCAAGAAAATGCTGGAGCTGGCCGCGTTCGCGCGCCGAGAGGCACTGGCGGCGGGCGACACCGCGACGGCCGATCGCCTGGACGACCTGGTCGGGCACGCCACCGGACGGATTCTCACCGACGACGTGACGAGGCGGTACCAGCTCTACGAGGCCAGGGAGACCAACCTCGACGCGGTCCAGCTGATGGTCTCGAACACCAACGCCCTGGGGGCCTACCGCGCGAAGGAGTACCTCGAACGCCACCCGGACGCGACCGCGGCCGAACTCGTGCGCCACCTCCAGGAACTCGGCGAGCTGTCGCTCAGGGTGGTCGAAGACCGCGAACACGGCCACTACCGGGTCCTCCGGCTCGACACGGAAGCCCAGGTCTGGCTGGCCGAGGTGCTGACCAGGAGGCTGCGTACCGACTTCGACCCCGGTTCCGGCCCTGGCGGACTCGACCTGACCGATGCGGAGCTGGCGAGCAGGGTCGAAGCGGCGCATCTGCAGCTTCGCCGGGAACGGCTCGCCCTGATCCGCGACGTCGTCGAAAACCCGAACAGCACGGAGGCTCACCTGCAGGCCGCGATTCGCGGCTCCTACTGGCTGTTCGGGGGCAGCTACGTCGGCGAGACGGCGCGACGCCGGTTCACGACCGGCACCGAGGTGGACGTTCCGCTGCTGCGCCCCGACGGATCCCTGCACGTCGTCGAGCTCAAACGAGCGAACACCACCCTCGTCCGGAAGTACCGCGCCTTCGGCCTGATCGTCGACCGTGGTGTGCACGAGGCGGTCAGCCAGGTCGCGAACTACCTCACCGCCTTCGACGAAGACCGCAACGCGATCCGCGGCCGGTACGGCATCGAGTCCCGCCGGGCGAGCGGCACCGTCGTGATCGGGCACCCCGGCTTCCAACCGCAGTTCAGCGAACAGGAAATCGCGGAAACACTCCGCACCTACAACGCCGAGCACGCCCGGATTTCCGTGATCACCTACAAAGAACTGCTGGACAACGCCGAGCGCTCACTCACATTCGCCGACAGCAGCGACTAGAAGAGCCCGCGTCATCGCCGCCGCCGGTGGTAGCCGCGGGCCACGAACACCGTGAGGATCGCCGCCAGCGCGGCCGCTACTGCGGCCGCGACCAGGAGCCAGCGCACACTTTCCGCGTTCGACGGCTGGAGGTCCTGCTGGACGAACACGCGCAGGCTCGCCGCCGTCGACACCGCGCTCAGGAGCGTGAACACCACCAGGAAATACGACAGCCGGCGGCTGCGCTGCGTTCCGATGCGGTTCGCGAGTTCCGAATACGAGCTCCGGAGGGCGCCGAGCCGCTCGGTCAGCCCGTCGATCTGGTCCTGCAGGCGCCACGACTTGTGCACCGCCACCCACAGCTGCTGGTCCAACCGGGACAGGTGCACCGGAGTGGCCGAGACCTTCGACGCGAAGTCGCTGATCCTCCGCTGCACCCGGAGCAGTTCGTCGAGCTCTTCTTCGAGACGGCGCACCCCCTTTCCCGCGGTCTCCTGGGCGAGCACCCGGAACAGCTGCCGGTCGTATTCGATCGCCGTGGCCCACAACGCCTGGTGGGCCTCGATGACGCGGACCGCTGCCTTCCGGCAATCGACGTCGTCGGTCACCAAGCACGCCGTCAAGCCGAGCCGGAGCGGCCAGCGGTGCCGCTCCATCGTGAGTTCGTGGAGCGCGCCGCCGTCCGTGTAGTAGTCGGCGACCTCTTCCGCGACACCCGCGGTGAGCCCGCTGAAGATCAGCGTGTCGTGCACCCACACCGTCCTGGCCTCGCTCCGGCCGCCCCCGAGGTTCGTGGCGAAGTGCTCCGCACACCGCGCGGCCGTCTCGTTCCACCGCTCGGGCGCGAGTTCGTGCAGCCGGTCGATGGCGTGGCGCAGTTCCCGGCAGGTCATGCCGGTGATGTCGACTTCGTAGCCGATCTCCAGCACCCCGGCGCCGGAGTCCCACAGCCGGCACTTCGCCGACCGCAGCCGGAAGCGCGGCTCTTCGCCCTCGGCTTCGACGTCGATGGTCGCCACCCGGTGCGGCAGGTACCGGCGCAGCTCGCCGTCCAGGACCGGCGTGTACATCTGGAGGTCCAGGCCCGGCTCGGCGCTCTCGACGCGGGCCGGGAGCGCGTCGAGGCCGGTCAGGAACGGGATGTGCTGCACGAGCCGCAGCCGGCATCCCGCCGGCAGCCTCCGGCGGGCCGTCGATTCCCGCGTCACATCAGTCATGCCCACCCCATCGCCGCACCGATCGGGTGAGATCGCTGACCCGGGAGCCGGCGTTACACGCTTGTGTTCACCGCCGGGCCCGCGCCGCTACGCCGTCGAGGACGCAGCCGAGCCCGAACTCGAAGACCTCCGCCGCGCTCCACTCCTCCCCCTCGACGACCCGCCGGGTGAACTGCGGGTACTTGCCGCTCGCGAGCACGTCGCGGATGTACGGCCCCACGCTCGCCTGCCACTGCTCCTTCGTCATGCCCGAACGGTGCTGGGCCTGCAGCTCCGCCAGTTCCTGCGTCACCGTGCCGAACACGTACGCCAGCACCACGTCCACCGCCGCCGCCACGAAGGTGATGTCGTCGCTCAACGGCGCCGCCGCCGCGAGGGCGGCCTCGTGACGGCGCAGGGAGTTCGTGCCCAGCGCCGGGCGGCCGGGGACCGCTTCGCCCAGCCACGGATGCCGCAGCAGCGTCGCCCGGACCTGGTGGGCGACGCTGGTCAGGTCGGCGCGCCAGTCGCCGGTGAGTTCGGTGTGCTCGGCGCCCTTGACCTCGTCGATCATCAGGTCCAGCAGCTCGTCGCGGCTCGCGACGTAGCGGTAGAGGGACGCCGTACCCGAACCGAGGTCCGTCGCGACCCGGCGCATCGAGACCGCGGGCAGCCCTTCGGCGTCGGCGATCGCGATCGCCGTCCGCACGATCTGCTCGACGCTCGGGGCCTGACGCCGCGGGCTGCGCCGCTCCTTCGCCCACACCAGCTCTTCGGCCATGCACTTCCTCCGGTCCGTTGCGAACAGCGTACCCCAGTGGCTACGGTGTATCCGTACCGAGCACACCGTATCCACAACTGGGGTGGCCATGACCAGAGTCCTGATCGCCGGCGGCGGCACCGTCGGCCTGTCCGCCGCGCTCTTCCTCGCCCACCACGGCGTTCCGGCGCTCGTCGTCGAACGCGAGCCCGGCCCGTCCGCGCACCCGCGTGCCACCGGGCTCGGCTTCCGCACCATGGAGTTCTTCCGCCAGGCCGGCATCGCCGGCGACGTCGAGGCGGTCGCCGTCCGGCGGGCGGCCACGCTGGGCAAGATCTCCGCCGTCACCCTGACCACGGCGGACCTGCCCGACACGCCGCCCGCGGTCCCGAACAGCCCGAACGTCGTCGCCTCCGAGCTCAGCCCGGGCGCGCTGCGCGGCACCTGCCCGCAGGACCGGCTCGACTCGGTGCTCCTGAGCGCCGCGCGGGAGCGCGGAGCCACCGTCGCCTACTCGACCACGCTCGTGTCGGCCGAGCAGGACGGCGCCGGCGTCACCGCGGTCCTCGACGGGCCCGGCGGGCGTCAGGTGGTCCGCGCGGACTACCTGATCGCGGCCGACGGCGGCCGCAGCGCCCTGCGCGCGGCCCTCGGCATCGGCACGACCGGCCCCGGCGCGCTGGGGAAGCCGCTGCTCAACATCCTCTTCCGCGCCGACCTGACGCCGTACACGAAGGGCCACCACTTCGCGAACTGCACGATCACCACGCCGGAGTCGCCCGGGATGCTGGTGACCGTCGACGCCGAGAAGGACTGGATCTTCCACACCGACCTCGGCGACGAGTCGCCCGGCGACTTCCCGCCGGCGCGCTGCGCCGCGCTGGTCCGGGCCGCGGTGGGCGATCCGGACCTGGCGGTCGAGGTGCTGAGCGTGCTGCCGTGGCGGGTGCGCGGGCTGCTGGCCGACCGCTTCCGCGCCGGCCGGGTCTTCCTGGCCGGCGACGCGGCGCACGCGATCCCGCCGCTCGGCGCGTTCGGCGCGAACACCGGCATCGCCGACGCGCACAACCTGGCGTGGAAACTGGCCGCGGTCCTCGACGGCTCGGCGGGCGAGGCGCTGCTGGACACCTACGAAGCCGAACGCCGTCCGGTGGCGGCGCTGGCGCTCGAGCAGGCGTTGCTGCGCCTGAAGGATCCACGCCTGCACTGGGAGCAGGGCCCCGCGGCGGCGGCCGCCCGCGCCGCGGCCGGGGTGGTCAACGCCCCGGTCGTCCACCTCGGCTACCGCTACGACTCGGCGGCGGTGCTCGGCGCGCGGCCCGAACTCCCGTCCACCGAGGACCTCGTGCTCGACGGGACGCCGGGTTCGCGGCTCCCCCACGCCTGGCTGGCCGACGATTTGTCGACATTGGACCTGGTCGGCGCTCGGCTGACGCTGCTCACCGGCCCCGGCGGCGAATGGCCGCCCACGGACGATTTCGACATCCACATCGTCGAGGACGAAGACTGGCTGCACACCACCGGGATCGCGGGCGGCGGCGGAGTGCTGGTGCGCCCGGACCACTTCATCGCCTGGCGAGGGCAGCCGGACGAGTTGGCCGGGGTGGTGGACCGGGTTCTGGCGCGCTGAACGGGGGTTGAGCCGGGCGGTCGTCCGCCCGGCTCAGCCGGAAACCGTCAGCTGCAGCCCGAAGTGGCGCCGCAGCCTTCACAGGCGTAGCACGAGCCTGCCGGGCGCATCTTCGTTCCGCACGTCATGCAGAGGGGGGCGTCCGCCGCCTTGCCGAGACGGAGCTCCATCAGCTCGGTCGTCGTCTGGGCTTCGCGGTGGGCGGGCTCCGGCTCGTCCGCGTGCGGCTCCGGGGAGGCGTCCACTGTGGACTGCAGCGCCTCCAGGTCGACGCCCGGGTTGCCGTACGTCGCCTCGACTTCGGCCGAACGCTCGTCCGCCGAGAGGATGCCCAGCTGGGAGCGCTTGTCGTGCGGCAGGTAGTCCAGGGCCAGCCTGCGGAACAGGTAGTCCATCACGCTCGTCGCGATGCGGATGTCCGGGTCGTCCGTCATGCCGGCCGGCTCGAAGCGCAGGTTGGAGAACTTCGAGACGTAGAACTCGAGCGGGATGCCGTGCTGGAGGCCGACCGAGATCGACATCGAGAACGCGTCCATCACGCCGGCCAGCGTCGAGCCCTGCTTGCCCAGCTTGACGAAGATCTCGCCGAGGCCGTCGTCCGGGTACGAGCCCGCCGTCAGGTAGCCCTCCGCGCCGCCGACCGTGAACGACACCGTCTGGCTCGGGCGCTTCTTCGGCAGGCGCTTGCGCACCGGGCGGTACTCGACGACCTTCTCGGGCTCGGCGGACGCGGCCGCTGTCTCCTTCTTCGCCGTCGACAGCGGCTGGCCGACCTTGCAGTTGTCGCGGTAGATCGCGAGGGCCTTCAGGCCGAGCTTCCAGCCCTGGAAGTAGATCTCCTCGACCTCTTCGACCGTCGCCGACTCCGGCATGTTGACCGTCTTCGAGATCGCGCCGGACAGGAACGGCTGCACCGCGGCCATCATCCGGACGTGCCCCATCGGCGCGATCGAGCGCTCGCCGACCGCGCAGTCGAACACCTCGTAGTGCTCGGGACGCAGCCCCGGCGCGTCGACGACGTGGCCGTTCTGCGCCACGTACTCGACGATCGCCTCGACCTGCTCGCCCGGGTAGCCCAGCGCCTCCAGCGCGCGCGGCACCGTCTGGTTGACGATCTGCATCGAGCCGCCGCCGACGAGCTTCTTGAACTTCACCAGCGAGAAGTCCGGCTCGATCCCGGTCGTGTCGCAGTCCATCATGAAGCCGATGGTGCCGGTGGGAGCGAGCACCGACGCCTGCGCGTTGCGCCAGCCGTGCTTCGCGCCGATGTCGATGCCCTTCTTCCACTCCTCCGTCGCCAGCGCGCGGACCGCGGCGTCGTTCGAGTGGTAGGTGCGGACGAGCTCGTTCGCCGCCGCGTGCTTGCGCATCACGCGCTGGTGCGCTTCGGCGTTGCGCGCGTAGCCCTCGTACGCACCGACGACCTGGGCCATCTCCGCCGAACGCCGGTACGACACGCCCGTCATCAGCGACGTGATCGCCGCCGCGAGCGCGCGGCCGCCGTCGGAGTCGTACGCGTGGCCGAGCGCCATCAGCAGCGCGCCGAGGTTGGCGTAGCCGATGCCGAGCTGCCGGAACTTCCGCGTGGTGTCCGCGATCGGCTCGGTCGGGAAGTCCGCGAAGCAGATCGAGACGTCCATCGCGGTGATGATGAATTCGACGGCGCGCGCGAACAGCGGCGCGTCGAACGTGCCCTCCGGCGTGACGAACTTCAGCAGGTTCAGCGACGCCAGGTTGCAGCTGGAGTTGTCGAGGTGCATGTACTCGCTGCACGGGTTCGACGCGGTGATCCGGCCCGACTCCGGGCAGGTGTGCCAGTCGTTGATCGTGCCGTCGTACTGGATGCCGGGGTCGGCGCACTCCCACGCGGCCTGCGCCATGGTGCGGAACAGCTTCTTCGCGTCGGTGCGGTCGATGACCTCGCCGGTGAGCCGGGCGCGCAGGCCGAAGTCGGTGCCGTTCTCGACCGCCTGCATGAACTCGTCGGACACGCGGACCGAGTTGTTCGCGTTCTGGTACTGCACCGAGGAGATGTCCGCGCCGGAGAGGTCCATGTCGAACCCGGCGTCGCGGAGGACCTTGATCTTCTCCTCTTCGCGCGCCTTGGTCTGGATGAACTCTTCGATGTCGGGGTGGTCGACGTCGAGGACGACCATCTTCGCCGCGCGCCGGGTGGCACCGCCGGACTTGATGGTGCCCGCGGACGCGTCGGCGCCGCGCATGAACGAGACCGGCCCGGACGCGGTGCCGCCGGAGGTCAGCAGCTCCTTCGAGGAGCGGATGCGGGAGAGGTTCAGCCCGGCGCCGGAGCCGCCCTTGAAGATCAGGCCCTCCTCGCGGTACCAGTTGAGGATCGACTCCATCGTGTCGTCGACGGCGAGGATGAAGCAGTTGTGGACGCGGAGGTTTCCGGAAAGGTACTCGCCGGATTCCGTCTGGATGTCGTAGACCGGCAGCTCGCCGCGGCTTTCGATCGCGGCGATCTCCAGCCGCTTCGTCTCGTGGGCGGCCAGGCCGGGCTTTTCGAACGAAGCCTCCAGCTTCGCGGTCTTCACGGGATCGATGAAGCCGATCTCGTCCGCGAAGATCCGCCGGTCGCCGGCGTTCTGGATCCGGATGCCCCAGAGGTCGTGCCGGTTCGGGCGGCTCTCCTTCTTCCGGCCCACGCGAGCGAAGATGCCGAACCGGGCCAGCAGCTGCTGGAGACCACGGACCAGGTCTTCGCCGATCATGTCCAGCGCGACCAAAGTGGACCGTTCCCGCGCGGAGACATAGCCCTCGGCCTGGAAGATGCTCCGCAGGTACGCGGCCACGACCGGAAGCGGCGCCGTGTACAGGTGCTCCGGCACCTCCATCTCGACCCCGCGAGCACGCAAGCCCCAGGCTTCGACGAAGTTCTCGAGGACGTTGCCGTAGAGCCGGGTTCGGCGGCAGTCGAGGGTCTCGTCCTGGGTTTCGACGGCGCGTTCGTGGCGGTGGACACCCGGGAAGACCCGGTCGAGCGCCGTACGGACCCAGGCCAGCTCGGCGTCGTTCACCGTCATCGCTTCGATGGTCAGCGAGCGGTTCGTCCCGTCGTACTGGCCGACGAAGCCGTCCGACTGCAACCAGCCCGCCAGCGCGGCTTCGGCGATGTCGGCGTCCCGGATCTCTTCCTCGCCGAAAGCACTGCGGCGGTGCCATTCGAGCTGGTCTCCGACCTGGAGCTCGCCGGCGGGCACGAACTTCCCGCCGCCCGCACTCGCACGCCAGACCAGGTGGTCGGCCGTGACGTCGAGGACGTGGCCCGACTTCGTCGTGACGCGCAGGACTTCCTTGATCCCGTTCGCCTTGGTGGCGACGACCTTGGTCAGCCCGTGCGCGTCGTAGACCTTGGCCCCCACGGCGTTCAGCTCGACGAAGCGGCCGATCGGCACGGCGCCACCGGGAGTGCTCACCAGGGCGTCGTACGGCTGGCAGGCGCTGACCTGCTGCTTCGACGGCGTACCGACGTTGAACCAGACCGGGGAGTTGAAGCTGAAGACCTGGTGCAGCAGCATCCAGGTGAGTTCGTGCTCGAAGATCTCGAGGTCCTGCGGCGTGGCGAAGTAGCCGTGGTCGCGCGCGGCCTTGACGTACGTCTGCACGACGCGGTCGATGAGCTGCTTGAGGCTGCGCTCGCGCTGCGGGCTGCCGACGGCGCCGCGGAAGTACTTGCTCGTGACGATGTTGGTGGCGTTGACCGACCAGAACTCGGGGAACTCGACGCCGCGCTGCTCGAAGTTGACCGAGCCGTCGCGCCAGTTCGTCATGACGACGTCCCGCTGTTCCCAGGTCACCTGGTCGTACGGGTGCTGCCCCTCGGTCGTGAAGACGCGCTGCACGCTCAGCCCGCCGGCGGCCTTGCCCTTCTTGCCGGTGGCCGCGCGGGCCCCCGTTCCCACGGTTTCCGTCATCGGTTGAACCCTCTCCCGCAGCGGGACGGCTCAGTCGCCGTCTTCGCGCTGATCGCTGACCTTCTCGGCAGCAGCACCCGCCATGGCCTCACGCAGGTCGGCGATCTCCTTCTCGAAGTCCTCGACCGAGGAGAAGGAGCGGTAGACACTGGCGAACCGGAGGTAGGCGACCCCGTCGAGCTCACGCAGCGGGCCCAGGATGGCCAGGCCGACCTCGTGACTCGGGATCTCCGCCAGCCCGGCGGAGCGGATCGACTCCTCCACGCGCTGCGCGAGCTGCTGCAGCGCGTCGTCGTCGACCGGCCTGCCCTGGCAGGCGCGGCGGACGCCGCTCACCACCTTGTCCCGGCTGAACTGTTCGGTGACCCCGGACCGCTTGACGACGGCGAGCACCATCGTCTCCGACGTCGTGAACCGCCGTCCGCACGACGCGCACGAGCGCCGCCTGCGGATCGCCTGGCCTTCATCCACCTCTCGGGAGTCGACGACCCGAGAGTCCGCATGCCGGCAGAACGGGCACCTCATCCGCCGATCACCTTCCCCTCCTCGCCGGCTGCCCGCGGTCGACGTCCCCGCGGCCACCATGCACCCCTGCACCTGGTGATCGTTTTGTGGACATCCGGTGGGTAAAAGCCGACCAGCTGTGGACAACTGCTGTCCAGTCTACCCCAACCTGTGGACCAACTACAGCGGTGTAACTACTACATATAGCGGCGAAGGGTAGAACTCGAGAGGTGCGGGCGCAAGCGGCGCGCCGGGCGCGATCCTCGCCCGGGTGAGTGCGGTTGACGACCCGCGCGGATCAGGGTGCGGGGACGGCGGCCGGGTCCGCCACCGGGACCGTGAGCGGCAGCCCGGGCACGAGAACGGCCTGGTCCAGGCGATTCAGTTCCTTGATCCGGGCGACAACCGCGCCAGGCTCACTGTCTGGCGCGAATCGCGCGGCCAGCGAAGCCAGCGTGTCGCCCTGGCCGACGGACACCGTCGCGGTCCGCTCGGGCACCGGGGCGCCGGACGCCCCGCTCCCCAGAAGACCCAATCCGGTGACCATGAGGCAGCTCGCGACGGCGAGTGCGGCGAGCCAGGGCCACCGCACCGAAACCCGGCGCGGCGCCGCGCACGGTGCCCCGGCCGGGCGCCGGCCCGCCACGACC
The DNA here is from genome assembly GCF_002155975.1 of Amycolatopsis kentuckyensis. Taxonomy (GTDB): domain Bacteria; phylum Actinomycetota; class Actinomycetes; order Mycobacteriales; family Pseudonocardiaceae; genus Amycolatopsis; species Amycolatopsis kentuckyensis. Next base: position 37,839 of record NZ_MUMI01000023.1, on the reverse strand, counting down.
CGCGCGCGCGTCGGCGGGCGGTGCACCTCGCCGCGGCGACCGCGCAGGACGCGCACGGGACGAAGGGGCGCCGGGACCGGGGTCGCCGGGCGAACGTGTCCGCGTTCGGCCAGAATGGACATCCGAACCTCCTCGAAACCCTGTGTCCGCCCGTTTCCCGGACCGGGGGCGGCCCGTGGATCAAGGTCGAACAGGCGTTCTATCGAACGCCCGTGCGAAGGTCTACCACCTGCCACCGACAAAATCGAGCGGACACGGCGTGTCGATCGAACAGATGTTTGAAATCGTCGTGCCCGGGGGCTAACGTCGGTGACCAGGGCATCTGCCGGGCAGATGCCGCCCGGCGAGGCTGCCCGCACCCCGCGGGCGGCGGCCGGCGCGCAGATACGTGCAGCGAACGTCTGGGAGGCGACGCAGTGGCGAAGGAGAACAAGGCGGGCAGGACCAGTGGGTCCCCCGGCGGCTCGGGCAAGGTGCACGCCATGCCCGAGGTGTACGACGTGGACGAGACCCTCACCGTCCGCCAGCAGCAGGTGCTCGACGTGATCCGCTCGTGGGTGAGCCGGTTCGGCTACCCGCCGAGCGTCCGCGAAATCGGCGAGGCGGTCGGGCTGACCTCGACGTCGTCGGTCTCGCACCAGCTGCGCGCGCTGCAGCGCAAGGGCTACCTGCGCCGGGACGCGAACCGCCCGCGCGCGGTCGGCGTGCTCTCGGCGACCGACGACAACCCCATGGGCATCGAGATGGACCAGCAGCCGGTCATGCCGAAGGCGGCGTACGTGCCGCTGGTCGGCCGGATCGCCGCCGGTGGCCCGGTGCTGGCCGAGCAGGCCATCGAGGACGTGTTCCCGCTGCCGCGGGAGATCGTCGGCGAGGGCGAGCTGTTCCTGCTGAAGGTCACCGGTGACTCGATGATCGACGCGGCCATCACCGACGGCGACTGGGTCGTGGTCCGGCAGCAGCCGGACGCGGACAACGGCGAGATCGTCGCGGCGATGATCGACGGCGAGGCCACGGTCAAGACGTTCAAGCGCAAGGGCGGCCACATCTGGCTGATGCCGCACAACGAGGCGTACGAGCCGATCCCCGGCGACGACGCCACGGTGCTCGGCAAGGTCGTCGCGGTTCTGCGACGTCTCTAGGAGGTCGCTTCCGGGCTATCGCACGGCCCGGGAGGTTCACCTGATCGGATGATCTTCGGCCGTGGGGAGCCGAACCAGCCGAGACCGACCACCGCGAACGTGATCCCGGCGGTAGGCAGGACGGGAAGCCCGGACCCGTCCTCCGCCGAGCCGGACGACGCGCTCGTGCCGGTCGAGGTCGTTCCCTCCGCCGGTGCGCCGGACTGCGCGGCCACTGCCGCCGCGCCCCGCACCGTGCGGAGGGGCTGGCTCACGGCCCGTCGCTGTGAAGCCGCGGCCTCGGGCAGTGGGTAGAGACGGCCGGATCGAGCTGGCGGCCGGTCCACGGGCTGGCGCGGGCGCAATCGAGTAGGCGGCCAGCCCACGAGCGAGCGCGGGCGGAGTCCAGCAGCGGTAGGCGCGCGGCGGAATCGAGCAGGCGGCTGGCCCACAAGCGAGCGCGGGCGAGTCGAGCAGCCAGTGAGAGTCGAGCAGGCGGGCGGGCGCTCAGCCTCGGCGGCGGCGCACCCTGCTGAACCCGAACCAGCCCAGGCCCACCACAGCCACCGCGATACCCGCCGCCGGCAGGACCGGCACTCCGCCGCCGTCCGGTGCTTCGCCGGCGGCGCTCGAAGCCGGTGTTCCGTCCGACGATGGCGCGGCCGAAGCGGCCAGTGCCGCCGCGCCCGGGACCGTGCGGAGGGGCTGGCCCACGCCTTCGCTTCCCGAAATCAGCGTCCCGTCGGGGTCGAACGCGATCGCCTCGCCCTGCTTCTCCCCCGGCAACGGGATCCGCACCGGGTTGCGCTGCAGCGCCGCCAGCACGTCGCCGTCCGGAGCCGCGTACACATACGCGTCCGTGTACGTCCGCAAGGCCACCGCCGTTCCGTCGGCCGTCGAAGCGCCGCCCGTCACCAGGACCGAGCCGATCGACCCCACCGGGCCGCCCTGGGTGTCCGTCGACGCGATCTTCACCGTGCCCACCTTCTCCAAGGTGGTCGGGCCCGGGCTCGCCAGCGGCCCTGAAGGCCGGTACACGCGAGCCTCGCCGAGGATGTCCTTGGTGATCAGGTACGGCGTGCCCGCCTTGTCCATGATCAGCGCTTCGGTGTCGTGCTGGCCGTCCGGGTACCGGAGCCGGTGCAGCGTCACCTTGCCCTGCGGGTTCATCTCCAGCAGGGCGACCGTCAGCCGGCCCTTCTGGTTGTCGCCGGTGTCGGACAGCCACAGCGTCCCGTCGGGCGTGCGGGCCAGGTCCTCGACGTCGAACGGGTCCGTCTTGTCCGTGAGGACCTTCTGCACCTTGCAGTCGCGGCCCAGCACGAACACCTGGACCTTGCTGCCGCCGTCGTTGATCGCGTACAGCTTCGACCCGTCCGAGACCAGGCCGGACAGCTCGCCGATCCGGGAGTCCTTCATCGTGCACAACGGCTGGGGCGCCTCGGCCGCCGAAGCGGGCACCGACCCGCCGAACACGGCCAAGAAGACCAACGCGACAACCCAGCGCACCCAGCCACCTCCGTAGTGTGCGACTCCTTCAGCCGCACACTACGGAGACGTGTCAGGCCCTGGTCGAGTTGGTCTCGTACTCGCGCAAAGCCGCCGCGAAGTCCGGGCGGACCCGCACCAGCAGGCGCGTGCCCTCCTCGGCGTGCTCCTCTTCGAGGACCTCGCCGTCCGCGTGCGCCCGCGCGACCAGCTCGCCGCGCGAGTAGGGCACGAGGACCTCGACCGTGACCTCCGGCCGCGGCAGGCGGTCGGCGATCACCTCGACGAGCTCCGGGATGCCCGCCCCGGTCCGGGCCGAGACCTGGACCGACCCGGCCAGCGCGTGCCGCAGGCGGGCCAGGCTGACCTCGTCGGACGCGTCGGTCTTGTTGATCACCAGCAGCTCCGGCGGGAGCGGCTCCTTGCGCTTGCGCGTGATCTCGCCGAGCACCTCGCGCACCGCGCTGACCTGCTCTTCGGGTGCCGGGTCGGACCCGTCCACCACGTGCACGAGCAGGTCCGCGTCGGCGGCCTCCTCCAGCGTCGAACGGAACGCGTCCACCAGCTGGTGCGGCAGGTGCCGCACGAACCCGACGGTGTCGGTCAGCGTGTAGCCGCGGCCGTCCGGCGTCTGCGCGCGCCGGGTGGTCGGGTCGAGGGTGGCGAACAGCGCGTCCTCCACCAGCACCCCGGCCCCGGTCAGCGCGTTGAGCAGGCTCGACTTGCCGGCGTTGGTGTAGCCGACGATCGCCACGCTGGGCACCTCGTTGGCCAGCCGCCGCCCGCGCTTGGTCTCGCGGATGGTGTCCATGGCCGCGATCTCCCGGCGCAGCTTCGCCACGCGCTTGTTGATCCGCCGCCGGTCGGTCTCGAGCTTGGTCTCACCGGGACCGCGCAGGCCCACGCCGCCGTTCGCGCCACCGGCGCGGCCACCGGCCTGCCGGGACAGCGACGCACCCCACCCGCGCAGCCGCGGGATCAGGTACTGCAGCTGGGCCAGCTCGACCTGCGCCTTGCCCTCCTTGGACCGGGCGTGCTGGGCGAAGATGTCGAGGATCAGGGCGGTCCGGTCGATCACCTTGACCTTGACCTTCTCCTCGAGCTGCCGCAGCTGGCCCGGTGAGAGCTCGCCGTCGCAGATCACGGTGTCGGCGCCGGTGGAGGAGACGATGTCCCGCAGCTCCCGCACCTTGCCCGAGCCGATGTAGGTGGCCGGGTCCGGCTTGGTCCGCCGCTGGATGAGGCCTTCGAGGACCTCCGAGCCCGCCGTCTCGGCCAGGCGCGCCAGCTCGGCCAGCGACGCCTCGGACTGCAGGGCCGTGCCCTCGGTCCACACGCCGACCAGCACGACGCGCTCGAGCCGCAGTTGCCGGTACTCGACCTCGGTGACGTCGTCCAGCTCCGTGGACAGTCCCCTGACCCGGCGCAGCGACGCCCGGTCCTCGAGCTCCATTTCGCCTGTCGACGGGTCGCCGTCGTACAGGTCGTCGTCGTGGTCTTCGGTGTGTGTCAGTTCTGTCATCGTGCCTCCATGTTCCCACGATTCGCCGCGGGAACCGAACTTTTACGTGCTGGGATAGGTGGCGAGGTAGATCGCGGTGCGCTCCGCGCCGGGACGGCGGGGGCGCGCGCGGAACTCCTCGAGCAGGGCGTTGAGCCGCGTTTCCAGCTCCGCCCGCTCCTCGGGGGCCACCTGGACGACCAGGCGCGACTGGTGCACGCCCTCGAATCCGGTCTCGGCGATCTCGGCCAGATAAGCCTCGAGAACCGCCTGTTCCACGCCCTTGTCACCGCATGAGTCGAGTGTCCACGAAAGCCCCGTCGAAAGATACGGAATTTCCTTGGCACCCCGGGCCCCGCGGCGCGGCGGCTGCGCGGCGAGGAAGCCGGTCTCGACGAGCTTGCGCACGTGGTGCAGCGTCGTCGCCGGATCCCGGCCCAGCCGTTCGGCGAGCTCCTTGTTCGTCAGCGCCTCCGAGAAGGTCAACCGGATGATCCGCAGCCGTATTCCGGAGGCCAGCGCGGCGGCCTCGGCTTCGGTCGCGGCACGTCGTTTCTCGGGGAGCACGCGGGACAGCTTAGAGCGAACAGTGATTGACACTTTCCAATCACTCCCGTCAGACTCGTGCGCATGTTCAGGGGGTCACTGTTCTTCCACGCAGACTTCAGGCGGCTGTGGGCCGGCGACGCGGCGAGCCAGCTCGGCACCGCCGTCGGGTACACGGCCATCCCGCTGCTCGCGGCGGTGACCTTGGCCGCGACGCCGTTCCAGATGGGCCTGCTGACCGCGGCCGAGACCCTGGCGTTCCTGCTGATCGGGTTACCCGCCGGGGTGTGGGTGGACCGGCTCAGCCGCCGCCGGGTCATGCTCACCGCCGACTTCACCCGCTTCGCGCTGCTGCTCACCGTGCCGCTCGCGTGGTGGGCCGGCCTGCTGACCCTCGTCCACCTGCTGGTGGTCGTGCTGTTCGTGGGCATCGCCACGGTGTTCTTCGACGTCGCCTACCAGTCGTACCTGCCTTCGCTCGTGGGGCGGGAACACCTGCTGGAGGGCAACGCGAAACTGCAGGCCGTCCAGTCGACCGCGCAGATCGCCGGGCCGAGCGCCGCCGGCGTGCTGGTCCAGCTGGTGACCGCGGCGAACACGATCCTGCTCACCAGCCTCGGCTACCTGACGTCGGCCCTGTTCCTGCTGCGCATCCGCGCGGTCGAGCCCGAGCCGGAGCACGACCGCCACACCCGCCTGCTCCCGCAGATGGCCGAAGGGCTGCGGTTCGTCTTCTCCGACAGGCCGCTGCGGGCGACGGTGGGCACGACGGCGACGGCGAACTTCTTCGGTGGCGCGTTCCTGGCCGTGCAGGTGCTGTTCCTGACGCGGACGGTGGGGCTGCCGCCCGCCGCGGTCGGTGCGCTGCTGGCGGTCGGCGGGGCCGGCGGGATCGTCGGCGCGCTCTGCGCGGGCGCGCTGACCCGGCGGATCGGCCAGGCGCGATCGATCTGGCTGGTCCCGCTGTGCACCATGCCCGGACACCTGATGTTCCCGCTCGCGGCACCGGACTGGCGCCTCGGGCTCGCCGGGTTCGGCGCGGCCCTCGGCTGGTTCGGGATCATCATCTACAACGTCGCCTCGGTCTCCTACCGCCAGGCGATCTGCCCGGACCGGCTGCTCGGCCGGATGAACGCCAGCGTGCGGTTCGTCGTCTGGGGCGTCATCCCGCTCGGCGGCCTGCTGGGCGGCGGGCTCGGCGAAGGACTCGGGCTGCGCGGCGCGATGTGGGTGGCGGTGATCGGTGAGGCGGCGGCCGTGCTGTGGGTGGTCTGCTCACCGCTGCGGCACATGCGCGACCTGCCGACCGAGGCGAAAACCGGTTCCGCCGCCGCTTAGAGTTGCTTCATGAGCAGCCCATCCGAGCGCCCGAGAGTCCCGGACAAGGTCGGTGTCGACGGTCTGGAGGCCAAGTGGGTACCCGTATGGGAGTCCACCGGCGCCTACCACTTCGACCGCACCAAGACGCGGGACCAGGTCTACTCGATCGACACCCCGCCGCTGACCGTCAGCGGGTCGCTGCACATCGGGCACGTCTTCTCCTACACCCACACCGACGTGCTCGCGCGGTTCAAGCGGATGCGCGGGGCCGAGGTGTTCTACCCGATGGGGTGGGACGACAACGGCCTGCCGACCGAACGCCGGGTGCAGAACCACTTCGGCGTCCGCTGCGAGCCGTCGCTGCCGTACGACCCGGAGTTCCGGCCGCCGGAGAAGCCGGGCAAGGACGTCGTCGCGGTGTCGCGGCGGAACTTCGTCGAGCTGTGCGAGTCCCTGACCGTGACCGACGAAAAGGTCTTCGAGCAGCAGTGGCGGCAGCTCGGGCTGTCGGTCGACTGGACGACGACGTACCAGACGATCGGGCGTGAGACGCGGCTGATCTCGCAGCGCGCGTTCCTGCGCAACCTCGAGCGCGGTGAGGCGTACCAGGCCGAAGCGCCGACGCTCTGGGACGTTACGTTCCGCACCGCCGTCGCCCAGGCCGAGCTGGAGGACCGCGAGCGCCCGGGCGCGTTCCACGACCTCGCGTTCACCGGGCCGGACGGCGCCGACGTCGTGATCGCGACGACCCGGCCGGAGCTGCTGCCCGCGTGCGTCGCCCTGGTGGCGCACCCCGATGACGAACGGTTCCAGCCGCTCTTCGGGAAAACCGTGCGGACGCCGGTGTTCGGCGTCGAGGTGCCCGTGGTGGCGCACCACCTCGCGGACCCCGAGAAGGGCCGCGGGATCGCGATGGTGTGCACGTTCGGCGACACCACCGACGTCACGTGGTGGCGGGAGCTGCGGCTGGCGACCCGGGTGGTGCTGGGCCGCGACGGCCGGTTCCTGCCGGACGCGCCGTCCGGAGTGCCTTCGGACGCCTACGCTCCGCTGGTGGGCAAGACCGTCCACACGGGACGCGAGATCATGGTGCGGCTGCTGCGGGAAGCCGGGGCCCTGCGCGGGGAACCGCGGCCGATCACGCACTCGGTGAAGTTCTACGAAAAGGGCGACAAGCCCCTGGAGATCGTCGCCAGCCGGCAGTGGTACCTGCGCAACGGCGGGAACGACGCCGCCTTCCGGGAGAAGATGCTGGCCCGCGGCGAAGAGCTGAACTGGGTGCCGAAGCACATGCGCGTCCGGTACTCGTCGTGGGTGGAGAACCTGGCCGGGGACTGGCTGATCAGCCGGCAGCGGTTCTTCGGCGTGCCGATCCCGCTGTGGTACCGGCTCGACGCGAACGGCGAACCGGACTACGACGCGCGCCTGCTGCCGGACACCCTGCCGGTGGATCCGAGCAGCGACGTCCCGCCGGGGTTCACGCCGGAACAGCGTGGGGTGCCGGGCGGGTTCGTGGCCGATCCGGACGTGATGGACACGTGGGCGACGTCGTCGCTCACCCCGCAGATCGCCGGCCGGTGGAGCGTCGACGACGACCTGTTCGCGCGCGTCTTCCCGATGGACCTGCGGCCGCAGGCGCACGAGATCATCCGCACCTGGCTGTTCTCGACGGCGGTGCGCGCGGAGCTGGAGCACGGCGTGCTGCCGTGGCGGGAGACGTCGATCTCGGGCTGGGTGCTCGACCCGGACCGCAAGAAGATGTCGAAGTCCAAGGGCAACGTGACGACCCCGGTGGACCTGCTGGAGCGCTTCGGCTCGGACGCGGTCCGGTACTGGGCGGCGAGTGCGCGCCCGGGCGTCGACACGGCGGTGGACGAAGGCCAGATGAAGGTCGGGCGGCGGCTGGCAACGAAGCTGCTCAACGCGAGCCGGTTCGTGCTCGGTCTGGGCGTGCCTTCGCCTGACGCAGTGGTCACCGAGCCGCTGGACCGGGCACTGCTGGCGTCGCTTTCGGAGGTCGTCTCTTCGGCGACCGCGGCGCTGGAGGCCTTGGACTACGCCCGGGCCCTGCAGGTGACCGAGACGTTCTTCTGGACGTTCTGCGACGACTACGTCGAGCTGGTGAAGGGCCGCGCGTACGGCGACAGCGGTCCTGCGGGAGCGGAGTCCGCGCAGGTCGCGCTGGTGACGGCGGTGTCGGCGGTGCTGCGGCTGTTCGCGCCGTTCCTGCCGTTCGCGACCGAGGAGGTCTGGTCGTGGTGGCAGGAGGGTTCGGTGCACCGGGCGGCCTGGCCTGCCGCGCCGGCGTCCGACGGGGACCCGGAGCTGCTTTCCCTGGCGAGCCAGGTGATCGCGGCGGTGCGCCGGGCGAAGACGGACGCGAAGGTGTCGATGCGGTCCGCCGTCGAGGCGCTGACCGTGACCGGCCCGGCCGAGCTGCTGGCGCGGTTCGCGGACGTCCAGTCGGACATCCGGGTCGCGGGCGTCGTCGCGGACATCACCACGCGCGAAGGCGACTTCGCGGTGGAAGCCAATGTCTGACACCGTGAGCGGCACCCCGGACCTCGGCCCGCTTCCGCAGCGGGTCAGCGTCGACACCGACCAGGTGCGCCGGCTGATCGACGGCCAGTTCCCGCAGTGGGCCGGGCTCCCGGTCCGGCCCGTGCGGGAGAGCGGGTGGGACAACTTCACCTTCCACCTCGGCGACTCCATGGTGGTGCGGCTGCCCAGCGCCGCCGAGTACGCGCTGGCGGTCGAGAAGGAGCAGCGGTGGCTGCCGGCGCTCGCGCCGCGGCTGCCGCTGCCCATCCCGGTCACGCTGGCGGCGGGGCGGCCCGGGGCGGGCTACCCGTTCCCCTGGTCGGTCTACCGGTGGCTCGACGGCGAGCCCGCGACCGCGGACGGGGTGGCCGACCCCGTCCGCTTCGCGCGGGACCTGGCCGGGTTCGTGGCGGCCCTCCGGAACGTCGATCCCGCGGACGGCCCCCGGCCGGGCAAGCACAACTGGTTCCGGGGCGCCACCCTGCGCACCTACGACGGGCAGGCCCGGCGCGCGCTCACGAAGCTGGGCGGCACCGCCGACGGCGCCGCGGCCCTCTGGGAAGCCGCGCTGACCGCGCCCTGGGACGGGGTGGACCGCTGGTTCCACGGCGACCTGGCCCCGGGCAACCTCCTGCTGCGCGACGGCGAGCTGGCCGCCGTCATCGACTTCGGAACCTGCGGCGTCGGCGACCCGGCGTGCGACCTGGCGATCGCCTGGACACTGCTGACGGCCGAGGGCAGGCAGGTGTTCCGCGAGCACCTGACCGTCGACGACGCCACCTGGGCGCGCGGCCGCGGCTGGGCGTTGTGGAAGACGCTCGTCGCCTGCACCCGGACCGGCGAGGAGGCCGCGAACGGACGTCGCGTGCTCGCCGGGATCCTGGCGGGCTAGCGCGTGTCTGACAATGTCTTGGTCCAGGTGACCACCGCGGGCAGGACGACTGCTGATCGGTAGACGATGGCAAGCTTGTCGTAGCGAGTAGCCAGGCCGCGGTAGTCCACCGGGTCGAATGCCGGTGGGCGGCCGCCGCGGGAACCGCGGCGTTTGCGGTGCCCGGCCTGGTCTGCTGGTTCGGGGATCACGGCGGTGATTCCGCGTGCACGAAGATGCCTGCGGATCGCCCGCGAGGAGTAGGCCTTGTCGCCGCGGACGCGGACGGGTGCGGGCTTGGCCACGTCCAAGCCGAGCGACGCGCAGATGGCGCATGAGGTGCGGGAACATCGGCGCGTCACCGGCCTGACCGGGGCCGACCAGAGCCACCAGCGGTCGGCCGTTCTCGTCGACGAGGTGGTGCACTTTGGTGCTCCAGCCGCCGCGGGAGCGACCGATCGCGTGGTCAGGCGGCTCGGCGAGTAGATCGGTGTAGTTCGACCCAGCCCCCTGTGGGGCGAGTGATGTTGGTGGCGTGCTGATGGGCCCGCGATCGTCGAATCCACCGACACCGTGTCAGACACGCCCTAGCCGTTACGAGCCGGCGGCGGCCCACCAGGCTTCGTCGATTTCGCCGCGGGCCACGATCTCCGCCGGGCCCGACAGCGTCGACGCGCCGCGCGACACCGTGACCTCGACCCGGCCGCCCGGGATGTCCACAGTGGAGGCCCCGGTGTCGGTGCCCGCCAGGTGGAAGGCGGCCGCCACCGCGGCGACCGTGCCGGTGCCGCACGCCCGCGTCTCCCCCACGCCGCGCTCGTGCACGCGCATCCGCAGCGCGCCTTCGCCGAGGCAGTTGATGAACTCGAGGTTCACGCCGTCGGGGAACAGGTCGTGGTCGAAGTCGGGCTGGTCGCGCAGGTCGAGCCCCGCCACGTCGTCGTCGAGCAGCGACACCAGGTGCGGGTTGCCGACGTTGACCGCCACGCCGGAGAACGGGCGGCCGGCCACCACCGTGACCGACGTGCCGGTGATCGTCGCCGGCCCCATCTGCACGGTCACCGAGCGGTCCGGGTGCACCACGACCGGGCGGTCGCCCGCGCGGGTGCCGACGACGAACTCGCCTTCGGCCGCCAGGCCGGCGTCGACCAGGTAGCGGGCGAACACGCGCACGCCGTTGCCGCACATCTCCGCGATCGACCCGTCGGCGTTGCGGTAGTCCATGAACCACTCGCCCGCGGACGGCTCGCCGATCGCCGCGGCGCGCACCACGCGCAGCACGCCGTCGGCCCCGAGGCCGCGCTGGCGGTCGCACAGCGCGGCGACCCTGGCTTCGGTCAGCTCGAGGCGGCCCGCCGGATCGGGGAGCAGCACGAAGTCGTTTTGCGTGCCGTGCCCCTTGAGGAACTCGATTCCGCCCATGGGGCCAGATTACCGGCCCAGGGTATCCAGGACGCGCGCGGCCAGCCCCGGATCGGCGCCGTCGAACCAGTGGATCCGCTGGTCGCGCCGGAACCAGGAGCGTTGCTTGCGGACGAAGCGCCGGGTGGCCTGCGCCGTTGCCGCGGCGGCCGCCTTGAAGTCGCCGTCGCCGTCCAGTGCGGCGAGCACCTGCTGGTAACCGAGTGCCCGCGACGCCGTCTTCCCTTCGCGCAGGCCCCGCTTCTCCAGTTCGCGGACTTCGTCGACCAGCCCGGCCTCGAACATCCGCACCACGCGCTCGTTCACGCGCTCGTCGAGCTCTTCGGGCGCGCGGTCGACGCCGAGCACGACCGTGCCGTAGCGGGCGGGCCCCGGCGCGGGCAGGTTCGCCGAGAACGGCTCGCCGGTGATCTCGATGACTTCGAGGGCGCGCACGATCCGGCGGGTGTTGGTCGGCAGGATCTTGGCGGCGGCGACCGGGTCGCGCTCACCCAGCCGGGTGTACAACGCGGGGGTGCCGAGTTCTTCGGCTTCCGCGTCGAGCCGGGCCCGGACGGCCGGGTCGGTGCCGGGGAACCGCAGGTCGTCGAGCACGGCCTGGACGTAGAGACCGGACCCGCCGGCCAGCACCGGGACCTTCCCCGCGGCCAGCAGCCGCTCGATCTCGGCCCGCGCGTGCCGCTGGTAGGCCGCGACGGACGCCGTCTCGGTCACGTCCAGGACGTCGAGCAGGTGGTGCGGGACGCCGCGGCGCTCGGCCTCGGTGGCCTTGGCGGTGCCGATGTCCATGCCCCGGTAGAGCTGCATCGCGTCGGCGTTGACGACTTCGCCGCCGAGTTCGCGGGCCAGGTCCACGGCCAGCGCGGTCTTCCCGGTGGCCGTCGGCCCGACCACCGCGTGCGGGACGACGGGGCTGTTCACGGCGGCTGACGATACCTGCGGGCCGACACGGAGCGTCCACCGGAAGTAGGATCACGAGCTTCGAGTGGCCCATCCAGTACCACGGTGCGCGCTGAGCTGCTTGAATGCCGCGTGGGGCCGTAGCATCCGAGCACGGCCCGTGACGACCGCATTACCCGGCCCCGCTTCGCGGCGGGGCGCCCGCACCCGCGGGCGTACAGGCGATAAGGAGCCTGCGATGGCCCAGGAGAACACTTCCACCGGTACCCCGGCCCCGCACCCGGTGCCGCACGCGCTGCACGCCGGGCACGCCGCCCCGCCCGTGCCGCCCGCCGAACCCACCCCGTCGACCTGGGGCCGGATCGACGACGAGGGCACCGTCTACGTCGTCACCGCCGAGGGCGAGCGCGCCGTCGGCGTCTGGCAGGCCGGCAGCCCCGACGAGGGCTTGGTGCACTACGCCCGCCGGTTCGACGACGTGCGCACCGAGGTCGAGCTGCTGGAGACCCGGCTGATCTCCGGGGCCGGCGACCCGAAGCACGCGCTGTCGAGCGCCACCCAGATCCGCGACGGCCTGGCCGAGGCGGCCGTGGTCGGCGACCTGGCCGCGCTCGCCGCGCGGCTGGAGTACGTCATCGGGCACGCCGAGAAGGCGCTGGCCAGCGCGAAGGCGGAGCGCGAGGAAGCACGGGCGGCGGCGGTCGCGCGCAAGCAGGCGCTGGCCGAGGAGGCCGAGAAGATCGCGGCCGACTCCACCCAGTGGAAGGCGGCGGGCGACCGGCTGCGCGCGATCCTGGACGAGTGGAAGACGGTCAAGGGCGTCGACCGCAAGACCGACGACGAGCTGTGGAAGCGGTTCTCGAAGGCCCGCGAGGGCTTCAACCGCCGTCGCGGCTCGCACTTCGCCGAGCTGGACAAGCAGCGCGCGTCGGCCAAGCAGCGCAAGGAAGAGCTCATCGCCGAGGCCGAGGCCATCAGCGAGTCCGAGGACTGGGGCGAGACGGCGGGCCGCTACAAGGACCTGATGACCGAGTGGAAGGCGGCCGGCCGGGCGCCGAAGGACAGCGACGAGGCGCTGTGGCAGCGGTTCCGCGCGGCACAGGACAAGTTCTTCGCCCGCCGGTCCGCGGTGTTCTCCGAGCGCGACGCCGAGTTCGGCGCGAACGCGGCCCGCAAGGAGGAGCTGCTGGTCGAGGCCGAGAAGATCGACGCGGCGGCCAACCTGGAGGCGGCGAAGAGCGCGTTGCGGCGCATCCAGGAGCAGTGGGACGAGATCGGCAAGGTCCCCCGCGAGCGCATCCGCGAGCTGGACGGCCGGTTGAAGGCGGTCCAGGACGCGGTCAAGTCGGCCGAGGACTCGCGGTGGCGGAAGACGGACCCGGAGGCCCAGGCCCGGGCGGCGCAGTTCCGGGAGCGGGTGGAGCAGTTCGAGTCGCAGGCGGCGAAGGCCCGCGCGGCCGGGGACGAGCGGCGGGCGAAGAAGGCCGACGAGCAGGCGGCCCAGTGGCGGGAGTGGCTGCAGGCCGCGGAAGCGGCGGTCGCCGACCGCTGAAATCGCCGAAGGCCGCATCCGGGGACCGGCGTCCCGGATGCGGCCTTCGCCGCGTTCACGACCTTCGACGGCGCTGTCGGCAAGCGGTGCTGTCGGCAAGCGGAAACACCCGAAGAGGTTCGGTCAGCACCCCGACCGGGGGTCACCGCGCGCTCGGGTCCGCTCCCGGTGCTGCACTCTGCTCATGATCAGGACACCCCGCAAGATTCTCGCCGCTCTGGCGGTCACCGTCGCTCTCGCCGGGCTCGCTCCCGCGCTCGCCGCCCCCGCCGGGGCCGCCCCGCTCTCCTCGGCCACCGAAGCGGGCAAGGGGAAGGTCAAGATCGACGGGAAGCTCTCCAAGGACCACGTCAAGGTCAACGAGAAGGTCGACCTCAAGGGCAACCTGAAGGTGCTCGACGCCGCCCGCTCCGAAGGGAGCGTCGAGGCCGTCATCGTGCAGCAGCTGCAGGCCGGGGCCTGGGTGAACATCGCCGACACCACCTGCCGGCCCAACGGCGGGTTCTCGCTCAGCCTCAGCTTTAGCCTGAGCGCCACCGTCTCGCTGCGGCTCTTCCACCCCGAGACCACGCTCTACGCCGCCGCCTATTCGGCCAGCACGCTCACCCTGCGCGTCGGCTGAACCCGGTCCCCACCGGCCTCACGACCGCGAAAACGCCGTGCGCATCCACGAGACCGCCAGGCAGATCATCGCGATCCAGGCGATCACCATGCCGATCCCCGGGCCGCCGCCCGCGGAGCCCGGGGCGTGGGACGACTGCTGGGACCAAATGGCCAGCAGCCCGTCCACCGAGGCGAACCAGCCGCCCGCCGCGCAGACCCAGGACAGCCACCAGCGGCGCGTCACCAGGGCCAGCGCCGAGGCCAGGATGCCGACACCCGTCGACGTCGCCGCGAACAGCTGGGGGATGCCGCCGCCCTCTCCGGCCAGGACCTGCCAGCCCGCGTGGTCGCCGACCCACGGGAGGATCTGGCAGATCAGCAGCACGAACGCGAACACCGCGATGGTGAACCCGCGGCGGCCCAGCTCCACCGTGCGGGACGCTCGCTCGCCCGCTTCGTCGATCTCGGCCGCCAGCTCGGCCAGCTCGCCGTTGCCTCGCGACTCGGTCACAGCGCACACCCACTCACCGGTTCGGGCTGGACCGCGGGGGCACCGAAGCCCGGCAGGCCCAGCGTGACGCCGCTCGTCTTCGGCCGCAGACCGGCCTCCGCGTTGTCGCCCGCCCGCGTCCGGCGGTGCGACAGCAGATCGCCGTCGGCCACCAGGTGGTGCGGGGCGCCGTAGGTGACGACCGTCTCGACGACGTCGCCCGGGCGGACCGCGCGGTCGACGTGGGCGCCGGTCGGCGTGAAGTGCACCAGGCGGCCGTCGCGGGCGCGGCCGCTCATGCGGTGCGTCTCGGCGTCCTTGCGGCCCTCGCCCGCGGCGACCAGCAGCTCGACGGTGCGGCCGACGATCTTCTTGTTCTCTTCCCAGGAGATCGCGTTCTGCAGCTCGACCAAGCGTTCGTAGCGCTCCTGCACGACCTCCTTCGGCAGCTGGCCGTCCATCGTCGCGGCCGGCGTGCCGGGGCGCTTCGAGTACTGGAACGTGAACGCGCTGGAGAAGCGGGCCTGCGCCACGACGTCCAGGGTCGCCTGGAAGTCCTCCTCCGTCTCGCCGGGGAAGCCGACGATGATGTCGGTGGTGATCGCCGCGTCCGGCATGGCCGTGCGGACCTCGTCGAGGATGTTCAGGAAGCGCGCCGAACGGTAGGAGCGCTTCATTTCGCGCAGCACCCGGTCGGACCCGGACTGCAGCGGCATGTGCAGCTGGTGGCAGACGTTCGGGGTCGCGGCCATGGCGTCGATGACGTCGGAGGTGAACGCCGCCGGGTGCGGCGAGGTGAACCGGACGCGCTCGAGGCCGTCGACGGTCCCGCACGCGCGCAGCAGCTTCCCGAACGCCAGCCTGTCGCCGAATTCGACGCCGTAGGAGTTGACGTTCTGGCCGAGCAGGGTGACCTCGAGCACGCCCTCGGCGACGAGCGCCTCGACCTCGGCGAGGATCTCGCCGGGCCGCCGGTCGCGTTCCTTGCCGCGCAGGGCGGGGACGATGCAGAAGGTGCAGGTGTTGTTGCACCCGACCGAAACGGACACCCAGCTCGCGTAGGACGATTCGCGCCGCGCGGGCAGCGTCGAGGGGAAGGTCTCGAGCGATTCGAGGATCTCGACCTCGGCCTCGGCGTTGTGCCGGGCGCGTTCGAGCAGCGTGGGCAGCGACCCGATGTTGTGCGTCCCGAACACGACGTCGACCCACGGCGCCCGCTTGACGATCTCGCCCCGGTCCTTCTGCGCCAGACACCCGCCGACGGCGATCTGCAGGTCGGGGTTCGCGACCTTGTCCGGGCGCAGGTGCCCGAGCGTGCCGTACAGCTTGTTGTCCGCGTTCTCCCGGACGGCGCAGGTGTTGAACACGATCAGGTCGGGCTTGGCCCCGGCGGTGGCCGGCACGTAGCCCGCGTCCTCGAGCTGCCCGGCGAGGCGCTCGGAGTCGTGCACGTTCATCTGGCAGCCGAAGGTGCGGATCTGGTACGCCCTGGGTGCCTGGTTCTCGGTCATCGGCTTCCAGGGTAACCCCCGGCTGACCAGGTAAAGCCGCCGCCTCCCGGGCGCCGGTGCGCCGATCACGGACGCCGGGAAAGGCGAACCGGGCCGTCACCGTCCGTCACCGATCGGGGAATGGGACAGAAGCTGGACAATCGGCCGCGCGCCCCACCCCATCGCGTTTCTTGCTGTTCAATCGTGGACAATTCCGTCCGGCGATTGAAGGAAACGCCCAGATGAGCATCGGAGAACACCCCCGAGTCTTCCTCAGTTATGCACAGGACTCGGTTGAGCATCAAGATCTGGTTCGCCAGTTCGCCACTTTCTTGCAAGCCCAACTCGGGGTTGAAGTCTTTTTCGACCAATGGGTCGACGGCCCCCGGCTCGACTGGTCGCTCTGGGCGTCCCAGCACCTCACCAAGGCCGATTTCGTGCTGGCCATCGCCTCTCCCGCCTACAAGCGCCGCGCCGAAGGCGACGAGGTCGCCGACGTCGGCCGCGGTTCCCAGTTCGAAGCCGCGATGATCAGGGACAACCTGACGAGGGATCTCCCGCGAGGGACTCGACGCATTCTCCCGGTGGTGCTTCCCGGGCGCAGGGTCGACGAAATCCCCTCGTTCCTCAACGCGCACTCCACCACGCGGTATGAGATCACGGAATTCACTCTCGAGGGCGCCGCGAGCCTGCTGGCGGCGTTCACCGGTGTTCCCCGTTTCGCGCCGCCGAAAATCGGGGAGTGGGTCGGCGCGTGGCACGCGAACCGGCCGCTGGACAGACCGGCGTCGGGTGCACAGTTGCTCACGACCGTCCTGCAGCCGGTCGCCCGCACATCGGACATCCGGTTCACCGGTGCCGAAATCGACGGGATGCACCGGGGCACCAGCATCGTGTACCGGCCACAGCTCTTCGCCAACGATCCGCAGGGCGTCGTCGAGTACAACCTGAGCCGGCGGTACCGCCGTTTCGAGTCGGTCGCCGGAGTGCTCGACGACGCTGACGAAGCAGACCAGGTCGGCTACTTCCAGGTGTTCCTCGACAACGTGCCGCAGGGCCAGTTCGAAGCCCGGATGGGCGAGCCGGCCTGGATCCAGTGCGACCTCACCAACGTGTTGCGGATGAAGCTCGTCGCGTGGCGACCCGGAATGACGGTGCACCCGCTGGCCGCCGGGGCGGCGATGGCGGTCGGGAAGTCGAACCAGCTTCCGTCACTGGGATGGGGCGACCCGGCACTCGTCGAATAGCCGGCGGGGCTCGGCACCAGCCAGGTGCCGAGCCCCGCGACCCGGACGATCAGCTCGTCGTCGTCGGGGTGGGCGCTTCCCCCGGCAAGCCGAGCAGTTTCGCCTCCCCCAGGTCGAAGGCATCGCCTCCGACACCGTCTCGGCAGTTCGGGTTGACGACCTGCCACGACAACCGCAACCGCAGGACGCCGCTCACGTCGACGTCGATCGGTGTCGCCTTCCCCAGCTCCAACGTCGCGGACGTCAGCTTGCGGCCGTCCCCGAACACTTCGAACTGCACCTTCAGTCCCGCATCGCCGGAGTTGTCGTCCATGCCCGCCGTCGAGACGAACTTGCGGTACCCCTTGGAGACGTTGTACTCGATCGCCCCCGTCTCGGGGCAAGAAGAAACGCCTCTCGAAACCGTGTGCAGGTAGCTCTTCCCCGCGATGTTCCCCGGCTGGCTGTCGTTCGACCAGGAACTCCCGTTCACCGGTCGCAGATCGGCCAGGTAGACCTCGACAGCGGCCTGCGCAACAGTCAGTTTGATGTGCCCGTTCAGCGAGGCGCCCGCCTTCGGGTCCTGATCGATCACCGTACCCGCGGCGGCGGTCTGCTCGATGGAATTGACCGTCTCGATCTGGACGCCGGTCCCCAGCATGTCCTGCGCGTCCGCCAGCTTCTTGCCGACGAGGTCGGGTGCGACGCTCGGGGGTGCCGAAGTGGTGGTCGTGGCTGCTTCGGAGGAGGTCACCACCGGGGACGCGGATCCCGCGGCGACCGGAGGGGCCGCAGGCGGCGCCGACGTGGAGCCGACGCTCAAGGCAGTGATCACCCCGGCCACGGCCACTACCCCGGCGACCGCGAGGGGAATCAGTTTTCTCCTGGATCGCGGGGGCGACGGCGGGCCGACGTAAGGGGAGCCGAACACCTGTTCTCCGATCCCCGGCGACTGAATCGCCCCGGTCCGGTTCTGCTGCTTCGCATAAGTCGGCAGCGGCGGGCGTTCCAGCCGCGGCCCGACCGGACTGTTCGCGAGATCCGGCGCCATCGCGTCGAGAACCGCAGCGATCCGGTCGGCGGCCGGGCGCGTCGCCGGTTTCACCGCGAGCAACACCCTCACGACATCCCAGAGCGCGCCCGGCATCTCGCCCGGCCTCCCGGGTTCCTCGTCCGCACGCCGCACGTATCCGCCGGGAAACGGGGCAACTCCGCAATAAAGTTCGTAAATCATGACGCCGAGCGCGTAGAGGTCGGTCGCCGTGGTCGGCTCGCCGCCGGCAACGATTTCCGGCGCGAGGTACTTCGATGCCGCCCTCATCGAGACCTGCGGCTCTTTCGGAGCGACGCGGAACAAGCCGGCACCGGTGAGCCTCGGCACGCGAACGGCTCCGGAATCGTCCATCACCACGCTTTCCGGGCGTACGTCGCCGTGTACCACTCCCAGCTCGTGGATCGCGTGCAGCGCGGCAGCGACCCCGGCGGCGATCCGGGCGATTTCTTTCGGCAGCAACGTTCCCGAAGCGGTGAGCCGATCGCGCAGTGAACCACCGTGCACCAGGTCCAGAACCAGCGTCACAAGCTCGTCTTCGACGAGAAGATCGTGCAGGGTCACCAGGTGAGGGTTGACGAGTCCGACCAGGACGGACTGTTCACGCATGAAGTTCGCGGTCGCTTCTCCTCCCCCGGCGAGGTCGGCCCGCAGCTGCCTGCACGCCACCTCCCGCCCGTCCGGATCCACCGCGGCCCTGATGACGCCCCACGGCCCCTGACCCAGGTCAGCGCCGAGCCGGTACCGCCCGGCGAACTCAGGTTCCATGCGCGCTCTCCCCTTCGACAGCCCGATCATCCGCGCGACCTCACTTGCGTCGCGGCACGATAATCGGCCCCGCCCCCATTTTCGCTACAGAAGAAGGGGAGCGTCCCGGCATTGTCATGATTCTGACCACTCCCCGGAAGAGGCAACGCGAAGCGCCTCGACGAGGTTGACGATCGACATGACATCTGCCGGACAGAATCGACTGATGCGCAACGAGCCGAAGGGGCAATTCGACTATCGGGAAACACCCGTCGAGCCTAGGAGAAAAAATGACCAACAATCCGCAATCGACTGCGAACCGTCCCAGAACTCCTTACAGTCAGGGCAAGCGAGCATTTTACGGACTCACGTGGACCTTTTGGACACTAGCCTTGATCATCGGCGCCTTCACCATGTTCAACACGAACATGGTCGGCCAAGGCCTGGTGGGACTGGCCCTGGCCGGCGCAACCGGGTACTACGCGTATCGGATCTGGACCTGGCAGGCCCGACGCCTCGTCTTCTTCATCGTTTTCTGAGCGTCTACTCCCCACTGTCATCCCTTGCCCCACCGAGCACCGTCGGTTCAGGATTTCGGGGCGGCGGGCGTCCTCTCCCGGACTATGCGGTGGAGTTGGGCTGGAAGAACTCGAGCAGCCTACGGCTCGCGTCCGGGGACATCAGCAGTTCCTGCATGTCCGCCGACATTCGGGCCGCCGCGCCGGTGCGCTCGAACATCTCCTGCTCGTACTCCGCCACCGCCGCTGCGAAATCTGCCCCGTGCGCCGCCAGCGCCAGGCCCAGGTGCGCGCCGTCCAGGAGGGCCATGTTCGCTCCCTCTCCCACCGGGGGCATCAGGTGGGCTGCGTCGCCGACCAGGGTGACGGTGGGGTTCGTGGGCCACGTCAGGCCGATCGGGAGGGTGGCGAGGGGCCGGGGGGCGACCGTGTCGTCGGCCGCCGCGATCAGGGCGGTGAATCTCGAGTCCCAGCCGTCCAGGAGCTCGATCAAGCGGGCTCGGACCGCGGGTGGGTCGTCGAAGCGGATGCCGCTCTCCGCGAACCAGTTCTCTCCCGTGTTGTAGAAGCTGACGCCGATGCGGACGCAGCCGTCGCCGTTGCGCTGGGCCGACAGGGACTTGCCGTCGCCGAACACCCAGTAGTTGCCGCGGCCGACCATCGCCGCCAGGTCCGGGTGGGTGCGGTCGATGTCGGGGATCGCCAGCTCGACCGCGTTCTGGCCGAGGTGGGCCGGGCGGGCGTCGGTCAGCAGGGCCCGGACCTTGGAGTTCGCTCCGTCCGCCCCCACCAGCAGGTCGTAGCGCGCGCTGGTGCCGTCGGTGAAATGGACGACGCCGCCTTCCGCGTGGTCGAACGCGTGCCCCCAGTGGACCGTTCCTTCGGGGAGCGCGTCGAGGAGCAGGTTGCGCAGGTCGGTGCGGTCGATCTCGGGACGCGCCATCGGAGCGTCGTCGGGCGTGTCCTCCTGGTGCAGGAGAGTGCCGTCCGGCTCCAGGAGACGCATGTCCTGCCCCTCACCCCGGGCGATGGACAGGAACTGCTCGAGCAGGCCGGCCTCGCGCAGCGCTCGCTGACCGGAATGGATGTCGAGCATGCCGCCCTGGCGGCGGGCGTCGCGCGCCGCGTCGCGTTCGTACACCACGGCCTCGATGCCGTGCACGTGCAGAACCCGGGCGAGCGCCAACCCGCCCATGCCGGCTCCCACGATGGCGATGGTCATGAATCCCCCTCCGATACGCCGTACTGCTCGATACACTGTATCGCGGCAGCCGATGTATTGTCACCCCCATGTTGGTGTGGGAGCGGCCGGAACCGGCGAACCGGCCGGCCCCGGCCCCGCTGAGCCGGGACCTGATCGTCCGGACGGCGGTCGAACTGGCCGATGAAGCGGGGCTCGAAGCCGTGTCGCTGCGCAAGATCGCCGCCGCGCTGGACGTCGGGCCGATGCGGCTCTACGGCTACATCGACACCAAGGACGAGCTGCTCGACCTGATGGTCGACGCCGTCCACGCCGAGATCCGGCCGACCGGGGACGGTTGGCGGGAGGTGCTGACTTCGGTGGCCGAGGCCACCCGGCAGGCCGCGCACCGGCACGAGTGGTTCGCCGACCTGATCGGCGGCCGCCCCCAGCTCGGCCCGAACGCGCTGGCCCGGGGCGAAGCGGTCCTGGCCGCGCTGGACGGCGTCGACGTCGACGTGGTCATGCCGATGGCCACCGCTGTCGACGCGTACGTGATCGGCGCGGTCCGCCGCGAGATCGCCGAGCGGCGGGCCGAACGCGCCAGCGGGCTGGACCAGCGGCAGTGGCAGCGCGCCCACGGGCCCTACCTGGTGCGGATGTTCGCCACCGGCCGGTTCCCCGCCCTGGAGACGGTCGTCCGCGACGCCGCCCACCTCGATGCCGACCAGACCTTCCGGATCGGCCTGAACTTCCTGCTCGACGGCATCGGAGCGGGCATCGGGGCGGGCATCGGCGAGTAGGCGCTAACCGCGCAGGGTCGCGATCCCGGCCAGGAAGATGTCGACGCCCGCAAGGAACTGCTCGCGGTCGTCGTGCTCCCGCAGCTGGGTCGCGGCCTGGTGCACGAACGGGTATTCGTCCGGGTCGAGCGAGGCCCATTGCGCCGACACGGTGGCGAGAAACGCCGAGCGGTCCGCCTCGGCGGCGAGCAGCCGGGCGTTGGCGGCGTTCTGCCCGGCGACGCCGAGCACGTAGTTGACCAGCGCGCCCGCGGCGTCGAACAACGCCCGCTCGGGCACTTCGAGCGCGACGAGCAGCCCGCCGATGCGCTCGTAGACCTCCAGGAGCGCGGGCCGCCACGGCTCCCGGGACAGCTGGGCGCCGACCCAGGGGTGGGCGTCGATCGCGTCGAACAGGCCCAGTGAGACCGTCCGCAGCGCTTCCCGCGGGTCGCCCTCGGCCACGGCGTCGCCCATGACGCGCGCGATGACGGCGTCGGTCGCCGCGGCCAGGAGGTCGCTCTTGTTCGCGACGTGGTGGTAGATCGCGCCGTAGCCGGTCGACAGGCGGGCGGTGAGCGCGCGGAACGTGAGTGCGGCCTCGCCGCCGTCGTCCAGGATCGCGGCCGCCGCCTGCACGATCACGTCCTTCGACAGCCCGTCCGTGCGCCGTTTCGCCATGCGCCGATCATCGCACGATTGGAACGCCGATCCAAACTCGTGCTAGCGTGGCGATTGGAACGACAATCCAATCGGAGGTGACCATGACCGTCACGATCATCGGAGCCGGCCTCGGCGGGCTCGTCCTGGCCCGTGTCCTGCACCTGCACGGCATCCCGGTCGAGGTGTACGAGGCCGAAGCCTCACCGGCCGCGCGCCGCCAGGGCGGCATGCTCGACATCCACCCCTGGAACGGCCAGCCGGCGCTCGAGGCAGCCGGCCTGGCCGAGGGGTTCCGAGAGCTCGTCCTGCCGGGCCGCGAAGCCTCCCGCGTCGTCGACTCCCGCGGCACCGTGCTGCTCGACCAGCCCGACGACGGCACCGGTGAGCGGCCCGAAGTGCAGCGCGGCGAACTGCGCCGGCTGCTGCTGGACTCGCTGCCGCCCGGCACCGTCCACTGGGGACACAAGGTCGCCGGGGTGCGGGCCCTCGGCGACGGCGGCCACGAGGTCCACCTGGCCGACGGACGCCGGTTCGGCACGAGCCTGCTGGTCGGCGCGGACGGCGCCTGGTCGAAGGTCCGGCCGCTGCTCTCCGACGCCGTCCCGGAGTACGTCGGCGTGTCGGTCGTCGAGACGTTCCTGTTCGACGGCGACACCCGTCATCCCGCGGCCACGAAGGTCGTCGGCGCCGGGGCGCTCTACGCGCTGGCGCCGGGCAAGGGGCTCGTCGCGCACCGCGAAGCCGGCGGGACGCTGCACACGTACGCGCAGCTGTTCAAGCCCCAGGACTGGCTCGCCGGGGCGGACGCCGCGACCGTGACGGCACAGGCGGCCGAGGAGTTCGCCGGCTGGGCACCCGAGCTGACCGCCCTGATCACCGAAAGCGACACGCCGCCGGTGCTGCGCCGCCTCTGCACCCTGCCGGCCGGGCACCGCTGGGACCGCGTGCCGGGCGTGACGCTGCTCGGCGACGCGGCCCACCTGATGCCCCCGAACGGCGAAGGCGCCAACCTGGCCATGCTGGACGGCGCCGAGCTCGGCCAGGCGCTGGCCGCCCACCCCGGCGACGTCGAGACGGCGCTCGCCGAGTACGAGCAGGCCATGTTCGCGCGCGCGGCGGCGGAAGCGGCGGACGAGGACGTCTACGCGATCATGTTCGGCGACGACGCCCCGCACGGCATGGTCGCCATGCTGACCGGCGCCGGGGAGTAGCGCCGGGTCGATCGGGCGGCCTCCCGATCGACCTGGTGCCGGCTAGCGGACCGCCGTCGGCGCCCAGGCCGCGAGTTCCGCGCGGACCGCCGCCAGCTGGGCCGCGGTCGGTGCCGAAGCCGGTTCCGCGATCAGGGCGTAGTGCAGCCCGGGGGTGGCCGGCAGGCGCAGGCGGTCGCCCACCCGGGTCGGCGCGGCCAGGTCCGTCACCACCGTCGGGGTCATCCCCGCCGGGACGTGCAGCTCGGTCGGCGCGCCCGCGTCGGTCCCCTGCCACACGAGGACGCCGTACCGGCCCGCCCCGGTCAGTGCCGCCGTCGCCGGCATCGTCGACGGGATCTGGTTCCACGTCAGCGTCTGGCTGCCGTCGCGCGAGCGGTCCTCGTAGGTGAACGCCAGCGTGTGGCCGGCCACCGCCGCCGGGTAGAGGCGGTCGAGCAGCCGCGCGTCCTGGCGGAGCTGGACCGTTCCGTCGTCCGCCGTGCGGGCCGAGGAGAAATCCTCCCCGTTCCAGGCGTCGCCGTCCGTCTTGACCTTGTCCGGGTTGTCGTTCATCAGCTCGTGGTGGCGGCCGCTGTAGATGTCCCACTGCCACTGCGTCGCCGAGAGCACCGGGCCCGACTGCGCCGGCTGCCGCCACCAGTTCGCGCCGGACACCCGTGAATCCAGGGCCTGGTACATCGCCTTGTCCACGGTCGGGGTCTTGTCCGAGGTGTAGCCGGTCATCGGGTGGCCGAATTCGGTGACGATCGCCGTCGTGCCCAGCGCGGTCGCGCGGTCCCGGACCGTGCCGAAGCTCCCGCTGTACTGGCCGTCGCCCGCCTTGCCCGGCATGAACACGCCGGACTGGGCGAGCTGGTCGTAGAAGTGCGTGTTGAAGACGTACCGCGGGCCCATGACGCCGGTGTCCTGGAAGCCGCCGGGGTGGAGCTGGAAGGAGATGTTGGCGTTCCAGAACATGTTCGGCTCGACGAACGCGGGCTTGTCCTGCCAGCCGGCGGAATCCATCGCGTCGCGGAAGCGCTTGAAGAACGGCCACAGCACGTTCTGCTCCCACGCCTTGCTGTCCTGGCCCGAGTCGTACCGCCCGGCGAAGGGCTCGTTGTACGGGTCCATGCCCACGATGCCCGCGAACTGGGCGGCACTCAGGTTGCTCCGCAGGTAGGACATCGTCTGGACGGCCATGCCGACGAACTCGTCCTGGACGCCGCGGGCGTTGTGCCAGAAGTCCTTCGTGGCGTCCTGGACCGCGCCGTTCTGGGTGATGTTCTGGCCCCAGTGCGCGCAGATGCCGCAGCTCTCCGCCGGGTAGCCGCCGAGGTCGACGACCCACTTCGGCGCGCCGTCGCCGGTGTACCAGCTGCCCTTGTTGAACAGGTAGCGGGAGAACAGGTCCTGGTGGAAGTCGGGCAGGACGGTGAAACCCTCGTCCAGGAACGCCTTCATCTGCTCGGTCAGCTTCGCCAGGTACTGCGTGTTCACCGGCCCGCGCACCGGTTGCGTCCCGGCCCACGCGATCGGGATCCGCACGGCGTTCGCGCCGGTGAGCGCCTTCATCGCCTGGGCCGAGCGGCGCGCGTCGGCCGCGTTGGCGAAGGGCAGGAAACCGTTTTCTGCCAGCTTCACCTCGCCCGAGACGTTGAAGCCGCGCAACACCACTTCGCGGCCGTACTCGTCGACGAACGTCGAGCCGCTCACCGTCAACCGGTGCTGCGGAACGTCTTCGGCGCCGGCGGAGGCGACGACACCGGAGGTCATCGCCACGGCGGTGAGCAAAGCCACGAGCATGCGCATGATGGCGGCCCCAAACGTGAAGGAGTTTCGCAAAAAGTTACCGAGCAGTCACCCCGTCGTCAAGAGCCGAAAGGAGCCGTTCAGGCCGCCTTCCGCTGCCACTGCTGGTTCGTCACGCCGGTACACGGGTACTGCTTCACGGCGGCACCGTCGGCCGTCGACGCGGACACGACGTCCAGGCACTTCCCGCTGTGGCGCGCCACCCACCGGACGTACCCGCCGCTGACCGACTGGGCCTGCCACTGCTGGTTCGTGCCGCCGTCGCACGTCCACTGCACCACCGCGGCACCGTCCGCCGTCGAGCCGTCCGAGACGTCGAGGCACTTCCCGCTGTGCCGGGCGATCAGGGTGACGTAGCCGTCGCCGGTGTCGATCGCACTCCACTGCTGGTTCCCGCCGGTGTTGCACGTGTACTGCGTCAGCGCCACCCCGTCGTTCCGCGAGGAACTCGGGATGTCGGCGCACTTCCCGCTGTGCCGGGCCACCAGCGTTTCGTACGCGCTGCCGGTGCCGACACCCGCGACCACGCCGGTCGCCGCGTCGACGCTCACCTTCGGGTACCAGCTCATCGCCATCGTGGTGGCGCTCGGGAACGAGAGCGGCAGCCACACGTACCGCGACTCGTTGACCGGGCGCTGCCAGGCACCGGCCCAGCGGTCGCCCAGGTAGAGGTACGAGGTCGCCTGCGAACCCTGCACGGGCAGGACGTACGCGGTCTGGCTGCCGAAACCGGTGGCGTCCCCGACGTTCGACAACCCGCTCCACGTGCCCGTGACGCTCGTGGCCGTGGCGTACTTCTGCTGGTTCGGCTGCCAGCCCGTGGCGCCCGAGGTGAGCAGGAAGTAGACGCCGTTGCGCTTGAACATCGCCGGCGCCTCGCGGTACGAGCCGGGCCACAGCGTCTGCACCAGCGCCGAGACACCGGTGTAGTCGGCGGTGAGCCGGTACACGTTCAGGTCGGCGTTCTCGCGGGCCGCCGACGCCATGTACGCGGTTCCGTCGTCGTCCTTGAACAGCGTGATGTCCCGCGACATGTGGGTACCGAGCGGGCGGAAGCTGCCGCGGTAGGTGTAGCTGCCGTCGACCGTCGAGGAGGTGGCCACGGCCGCGCGCGCTTCGGCGTAGTCGTCGCCGTTCTCCTTGTGCATCCACATCACGTACTGACCGGTCGAGCTGTTGTAGATCACCTTCGGCCGTTCGATCTTCGCCCGGCCCAGCTCGGCCGCCGACGACTGCGTCAGCACGTCGCCCCGGAACTCCCAGGTCTTCAGGTCGGTCGAGCGGTAGGCCGAGACGGCGCGGAAGGTGTCGTCGGCGTTGCGGTTCTCGCCGAACCAGTAGTAGTACGCCCCCACCTTGAGCATCCCGCCGCCGTGCGCGTGCACGAGGGCGCCGGAGGTGTCGGTGAACTGGCTCCCGCCGGTCACCGTCACCGGCGCGGCGTGCGCACCGGGCGCGCCGAGCAGCAGGGTGGCGAGCACGAGCAACGACAAAACCGCGCCACGTCGTCGTAGCATGACGGCTCCTTCGCAAGCTGTCAGTAGCCGACGCGGAAAGTCGCGTCCTGCTTGTCCACAGTGGAGGACGTGCTGCCGAGGGGGTCGATCCGCAGCACGTAGTCGTAGTGCCGGAGGTAGCGGTCGGGGAAGTTGTGCGAGCGGAAGGACGACCAGCTCCCGTCGGCGAGCCCCGCCGTCTGGTGGAAGGTCGCGTCCGCCTTGAACGCCGCCGAGCCGTCGTTCGCGGCGAGGCGCAGTTCGTAGTTGCTGTGCCGCAGGTACCGGCCGGGGTAGTTGACGGACTCGAACGACACCCCGGCCGTGTCGGCCAGGCCGGGCACCAGTTTCCAGAGCTGGTCCTGGTAGGGGTCGAACGGGTAGGCGTCGATGCGGCCCACGGAGTTCGCGTGCCGGACGTAGCGGTCCGGGAAGTTGTAGGACTTGAGCCGCCGCCACGCCGGGGCACCCCACTGCGTGACGAGCGCGGACCGCTCGGCGGCCGTGATCGGCGTGATCCCGGGGTGCTTGGAGTTCAGCGGCTGCGTGTAGGCGCGGTCGTTCAGCAGCGTCCAGTTCCCGGCGGCCACGTCGGTGCTCTCCCAGCAGAAGAACCGGCCGTTGGGACTCCACGTGTCGCCCCACAGGTACCAGCGGTTCCCCGACAGCGCGGGCACGATCTGCGGCGCCTCCACCCCCCGCCCGGGTGAGATTCCGGTCTTGTACGTGGTGAAACCGCCGGCGGCGAGGGAGCCGGAGCGCTGGCCGACCAGGGTGCTGTTCGTGTTGTTCTTGACGTAGAGGTAGTTGACGCCGCCGATGGTGGCCATCGTGCCGTCGATCGTCGCGTGGCCGGGGTCGAAGAACACCTGCGGCGCACTGACCGTCGCGAAGTCGGTGGTGTAGTTGACCATGATGACGTCGTGGCCGCCGTAGGCCGCCGAATAGATGATCGCGTACTGGTTGCGCGAAGGGTCCCAGAACGCCTCGGGCGCCCAGCTGTGCGTGGCCATCGAGTGCAGCTTGACCCGCCGGTAGCCGGTGAACCCGCGCAGGTCGGCGGAATCCCAGACGTGGACGTACTGGTTCTGCAGCGACCAGTCGGTGCCCTTGAGGTCGGTCGCCAGCACCACGAACCGGCCGTCCTGCTTGCGCAGCACGAAGGGGTCGCGCAACCCGCCGGTGCCCGCCGTCGGCGTCACCACCGGGTTGTTCTGGTTGAGCGGCACCCAGTCGAGGCCGTCCACGCTGACCGCCAGGTGCAGCCCGTAGTCGGCGCCGGTCATCGACGGCGACTCGGTGAAGTACGCCATGACGTAGGCGCCGGAGGCGGCCTGGGCGGAGGCGGCGGCTCTGCTGCCGAGCACGCCGGCGACCGCGGCGGCCGCCGTGCCCGCCATCAGTCCTCGTCGACTGATCATCGTCCACCCATCTCATCGTCGAGCGCGGGGCACCAGAAGGATTGTTAGCGCTAACAAGCCGTCGTAGTGTAAGTGACCCGCGCCACAGGGTGTCAAGGGGCCGATTGTCGGGACGCGGGACACCACCAGGCAAAACAGCCAATTGACCCCGCGGGGATGGGCAGCTATGTTAGCGCTCACTCCGCGCCCGGCGACCGTTCCCAGGTCCCGGAATCAGCCGCATCACCTTTTCCCGCGCCGTCGGCGCCCACCTCCTGGAGAACCGGTATGCCCGTTCGACTCTCGGCGACGACGTCGTCGCCGAAGTTCTTCCGGCGGTCCCGCCCGCTGACCGCGGTCCTCGCCACCCTCGCCGTCGCCGCGGCGTCGACCACCGTCTGGGCCGCTTCCGGCCACGCGGCGACCCTGGACGACGGCCTGGTCGTCCGCTACGACCTCACCGGCGACTCCGGCACGTCCGTGCCCGATGCGTCGGGGCACGGACGTGCCGCCACCGTCAGCGGTGACACCACGTGGCAGGGCGACGAAGGGCTGCGGCTGGGCGGCACGAACGGGCACGTCCGCCTGCCGGACAACCTCATGCGGGATCTCACGGACATCACGGTTTCGGTTCAGGTGAACGTCGCGGCCGACCAGGGCACGCCGTACTTCCTGTGGGGCTTCGGCAACACGACCGGCGGCGCCGGGAACGGCTACCTGTTCACCACCGGCGACTCCTTCCGCGGCTCGATCGCCTCCGGCAACTGGGCCACCGAACAGACCGCGGACGCGGGCCGCAACCTCGCGCGCGGCAGCTGGCGCACGATCACCTACACCCTCGGCGGCGGGACCGCGGTCCTGTACGAGGACGGGATCGAGGCCGCCCGCAAGACCGGCGTCACGATCACGCCCGGCTCGATCGGCGGCGGCACCACGACCGCCGACTACCTGGGCCGGTCGGTCTACGACGGCGACAAGTACCTCAAGGGCAGCGTCCGCGACTTCCGCGTCTACGACCGCGCGGTGACCGCCGACGAAGCCCGCGCCCTCGGCGAGCGCACCGCCGCCGGGCGCGCGACGGCCGACGCGGCCGCCCTCGACCTCGGCGACACCTCCGCCGTCACCGACAACCTCACCCTGCCCAGGACGGGCCCCGGCGGCTCGGCGATCGCCTGGACGTCGAGCAACCCGGCCGTGGTGTCCGCGACCGGCGTGGTGACGCGGCCCGCGCCCGGCGCCGGCGACGCGAAGGTGACCCTGACCGCGGCCGTCTCCTACGCCGGCCAGAGCGCGAGCCGCTCCTTCACCGTCACCGTGCTGCAGGACATCACCGACCGGCAGAAGGTCGACAACGCGCTCAAGGACATCGTCCTCCCGGATCAGGACGCGATCCGCGGCAACATCACGCTGCCGGTCAAGGGCGCCCGCGACGTCACGCTGACCTGGCGCAGCCAGGATCCCCGCGTCGTCACCGCCACCGGCGAGGTCACCCGGCCCGCGGCCGGTGCGCGACCGGCGAAGGCGCATCTCACGGTCCGCGCGACGAAGGGCCACGCGACGGCGGAGCGTTCCTTCACCCTCACCGTCCTGCCGCTGCCGAAGAAGGAAGCGCTCGAGGGCTACATGTTCGCCTACTTCACCGGGGAGGCGACGCAGGACACCGAGCAGATCCACTTCGCGGCCAGCCGCGGGAACGACCCGCTGCACTGGGACGAGCTCAACGGCGGCCGTCCGGTCCTGCGCTCGAACTACGGCGAGACCGGCGTGCGCGACCCGTTCATCGTCCGCAGCCCGGAAGGCGACCGGTTCTACATCGTCGCCACCGACCTGCAGATCAACGACGGCCGCGGCTGGGACCAGGCGCAGCGCCACGGCAGCCAGTACCTGGAGATCTGGGAGTCGACCGACCTGGTGACCTGGTCGAACCAGCGGCACGTCCGGGTCTCCGACGACACGGCCGGCATGACCTGGGCGCCCGAGGCGACCTACGACCCGACGATCGGCGCGTACGTCGTCTACTGGGCCACCAGCCCGTACGCCCCCACGGACGTCAACCACACCGGCGCGACGTACCCGCGGATGATGTACGCGACCACCCGCGACTTCCGGACGTTCAGCAAGCCCCAGGTGTGGAACGACCCCGGCGAAGGCGTCATCGACTCCACCGTCATCAAGGACGGCGACTACTACTACCGGCTGACCACCGACGGCAAGGTGATCGGCTCCTGCGAGCGCGACATCGTGCTCGAGCGGTCGAAGAACCTGCGCGCGGTCGACCTCCCGACGACGAAGCCGCGCAACTGGGAGCTGGTCAGCGACTGCATCCGCACGAAGCTCGGCACGGACTGGGTGGAAGGCCCGACGGCGTTCAAGTCCAATGACGGCAGCAAGTTCTACGCCTTCATGGACGAGACGCCCCGGCGCGGTTACGTCCCGTTCGTCACCGACTCGCTCGCCAAGCCGAACTGGACGATCCCGGCCGAGTACCAGCTCCCGAAGAGCCCGCGCCACGGCACGGTGCTGCCGGTGACCAAGGCGGAGCTCGCCCGGCTGCGGCAGGGGCCGCCGCCGGTCAGCGCCGACGCGAAGGGCGTCGTCGCCGACTACGACCTCACGGCGGCGGGCCGGGGCGACACCGTCACCGACGTCTCCGGGAACGGGCGGGACGCCTCGATGCACGGCGGTGTCACGCGCTCGGCGGACGGGCTCGCCTTCGCGGGCAAGGACGGCTACGTCGCCCTGCCGAACAACCTGATGAGCGGCCTGAGCGGGATCACGGTGTCGGCGCAGGTGTGGGTCGACCCCGGCCAGCAGACGCCGTACTTCCTGTGGAACCTGGGCAACAGCACGAACAACGTCGGTGACGGCTACCTGTTCGCCACCGGGGACACCTACCGGGCCGCGATCGCCGCGGGCAACTGGTCGACCGAGGAGAACGCCGACAGCAAGCGGGCGCTCACCCGCGGGGCCTGGCACACGCTGACGTACACCTTGGCGAACGGCACGGCACGCCTCTACGACAACGGCGTCGAAGTGGCCCGTGTGGACGGTGTCACGGCGAAGCCCGGCGACCTCGGGGCGGGCATCACGACGTCGAACTACCTCGGGCGGTCGGCCTACGGCGCCGACAAGTACTTCCAGGGCAAGATGCGGCGGTTCACCGTGTGGAACCGCGGCCTGACGGCCAAGGAGGTGCTCGGCGCGCCGGGCAACGAGACGGCCGTCGGCTCGGTGACCCTCGATTCCCTCAAGGTGCCGGCGATCGTCGACAGCGCGAAGGGCACGATCGTCCTGCCGGTGAAGCCGGGCACGGACGTGCGGCGGCTCGCGCCGGTGCTGCAGGTGGCCGACGGGACGCAGGTGTTTCCCCACAACGGTTCGCGGCAGGACTTCACCGGCCCGGTCGGCTATTCGGTCGTCGGCGCCGGCTGGCAGCGGCGGACGTGGACGGTCAGCGCGGTGGTGATGAACAGCCCGGTCCTGCCCGGCTTCAACGCGGACCCGAACATCGTCCGCTTCGGCGACACGTACTACATCTACGCCACGACGGACGGCTACCCCGGCTGGTCGGGCACGTCGTTCGACGCCTGGTCCAGCAAGGACCTCGTCACCTGGACGCGGCACCCGAAGATCCTCGACCTCGGCCCGGACGTGTCCTGGGCGGACAGCCGGGCGTGGGCGCCGACCATCACCGAGAAGAACGGGAAGTACTACTTCTACTTCTGCGCGGACGCCAAGATCGGCGTCGCGGTGTCCGACTCCCCCACCGGCCACTTCACCGACGTGCTGGGCAAGCCGCTGGTCGCGGCCAACCCGGCGGGCGGCCAGGCGATCGACCCGGCGGTGTTCACCGACGACGACGGGCAGACGTACCTGTACTGGGGCAACGGCAGCGCCTACGTGGTGCCGCTGAACCCGGACCTGACGTCGTACGACCCGGCGAAGATCACCCGCCTGACCGGCCTCGACGGCTTCCGCGAGGGGCTGTTCATGACCAAGCGGGCCGGCGTGTACCACCTGACGTGGTCCATCGACGACACGGGCAGCGAGAACTACCGCGTCGGCTACGCGACCGCCACCAGCCCGCTGGGCGCCGGGCTGGTGAACCGGGGCGTGATCCTGGAGAAGGACCCGTCGCTCGGGATCCTGGGCCCGGGGCACCACAGCATCGTGCAGGTGCCGGGCAAGGACGAGTGGTACATCGCCTACCACCGGTTCGCGATCCCCGGTGGGGACGGCACGCACCGGGAGGTGACGATCGACCGGCTGCGGTTCGGTGCGGACGGGACCATCGCGAAGGTGGTGCCGACGCTGGGGAGCGTGCGGCCGCTGAAGTAGGCGCCCGGACCGGCGCCCCGGGGCCGTCCCGGGGCGCCGGTCCACCCGGCTGGGGGAAATCGAGTCGATCAAGCGAACCGGATCCGCTTTCCGGCCGTATCTCCCAGCAGGACGGTGGACGACACGGAGGGACGGCGACGTGGCGCGCGAAGGGACACTGATCGGCGACCGGTACCGCCTGCTCGGCCCGGCCGGGCCGAGCACCGTGGTCTGGCACGCCCAGGACGAACGGCTCGACCGGATCGTCGCCGTCAAGCCGTTGTTCGACGAGCCGCCCGCGGTGCCCGCCATCCCCGCGCCGCGGGCGGCCATCTGTGACGTCGTCGACGACGACAGCACCACCTACCTCGTGCTCGAGTACCCCGGGGCGCGGACGCTGACCGAGCTGCTCGACGAACACGGCACGCTCGCCCCCGGGCTCGTCGCCCGGTTCGGTGCCCAGCTGGCCGCCGCTCTGGCCGCCGCGCACGACGAAGGCGTCCTGCACGCCGCCGTCGATCCGGACCACGTCGTCGTCTCCGCCGAGGGCCACGCCGGGATCGTGAGCGGCGGGAACGCCCTGCGCGCCTTCCTCGCCCCCGAGGTGCTCGACGGCGGCTTCCCCGACTTCCCGGCCGAGGTGTACTCCCTCGGCGCCACCCTCTACGCCGCGGTGGACGGCGAGCAGCGCCACCCGCTCACCGAGGCCGTGCTGCGGCTGCTGCACCCCGACCCCAACGCGCGGCCCACCATGGCCGCCGCCGAAGAGCTGCTGAACGGCGTGACGCCCCGCCGTCCGGGAACACCGGACCGCGGGGCGCCTCGACGGCTCGCCGCCGATTACCGCTGCGTGTAGACGAAGCCCACCTTGTCGACCTCGGCGCCGGTGCGCCCGTGGAAGCCGGCGATCTGCCAGCCGTCCGGGGCCGTGCGGGTCACGCAGTCACCGGTGGTCGAGCCGCCGGCGAGGACGCGGCCGAGGTTGGTGGTGAACCGGGCCGAGAAGATCCGGGTCGTGTTGCTGTACTTGCCCTGGCACAGGGTCGCCGTCGTGACGTACTCGCCGGTGCCCAGGGTGAGCGACGCCGCCGTCCCGCCCGTGCCGCCGTGGGTCAGGGTGGTGCCGTTCTCCAGGGTCACCCCGACCTGGTCGACGCGGCTGCCGCTGCGCAGCGACAGCGTCCGCACCCGGGCCCCCGCGGGCACCGCGGGGACGTCGGTGAAGTAGTCGCCGTGCGGGCCGCCGTACTGCTCCGACAGCTGCAGCGCCGGGTTGCGCGTCCAGGTGAAGCGCACGGTGATCGGGTCGTGGTCGGACAGCATCCGGCCCTGGTCGTCGAGGAACTTCGCGTGCTCGTTGTTGTAGAAGGTCGCGTCGAGGTTCACGAGCTTGCTGCTGCGGTAGAGCACCTTGTCGACGACCTCGCAGTCGTTGGTGACCGCGGCCGGGTCGCACACCAGCGCCGGGCTGCCCGGGGCCGGCGCGACCCCGCCGCGCACGAGCTTGACCCATGCGTCGGTGAGGCCGTTGTCCGCCCCGAACTGGGCGATCGTGTCGGCCGCGCGGGTGTAGCGCGTGTTGGTGTCGCCCATGACGACCACCGCGTTGCCCGCCGAGTGCGCCTTGATGAACGCGGTCAGCTGCGCCAGGTTCGACGCCCGCGAGGCCTGGTCGCCGTCGTTCGTCCCGGCGTTGGTGTGCGCGTTGTAGAAGTCGACGTACACGCCTTCGGCCAGCCGCACCCGCATGAAGGTGAAGCCCTTCGGGGTCAGGCAGTCGCCCGAGTCGAGCTGGCACGACGTCCAGCGGACGCGCTCGAAGTCGTCGGCGTCGTACGGCAGCGAGGACAGCGTGTTCAGCCCGCTGCCGATCCCCGCGCCGCCGCTGGTGGGCGTGCGGTACGGGTGCTGGTCGGCCGCGTAGAGCTTCGCGTGGTAGTTGAAGTCCTCCTCGACGTGGACGACGTCGTAGGGGCCGAGCCGCTGGCCGATCGCCGTCGTCGCGGGGTCACGCGGCGTCGGCGCGCTCGAGATGCTCTCGGGCAGGCCGGCGACGTTGTAGGCCAGCACCGAGAAGCTGCCGCCGCCGTCGGCGGCCTGCGCGGCCGCCGGGCTGGCCACAGTGGACGCCGCGGCGACGAGTGCCAACGCGGCGATGCGTTTTCTCACGAGAACTCCCGCAGGATTCGGACGGACAAACCGGTGGACGTGTAACGCGGAACCACCCGGTACCCCGGGCGGTCGACTCGGATGGCGGCGAACCGGCCGCGCAGCCGCCGCGCGCGCAGGACGTCGACCTCGTGCCACGGGCAGGAGCCGTCGACCCGGAGCTCCAGGACGCTGCCGCGCTCGAGGGTGGCCTCGCCGCGCACGAGAAGGGCCGGCCCGGCGGCGACGGACAGCGTGCCGCCGGTCTGGTGGTAGCCGCCCGCGCGGAGACCGGACGCGCGCAGCACACCGCCGGCGAGCTCGACGGTGCCGGTGCCGAGCGCGCCCGGCGCCGCCGCGACCAGCGTGCCCGCCTCGACGCGGGTGCCGCCACGGTAGCTGTTGGCCCCGGCGAGCGTCAGCGTTCCGGTGCCCGCCTTGACGAGCCCGCCGTCGCCGCCGATGTCGTTGCGCCAGCTGTCGTTCGCGCTGAACCCGCCGCGCGCGGCGTCCATCGTGACGCGGACACCGGCGTCGAACGCGCCGAAGCCGTCGGCCGCGGCGAAGAGGTTCAGCCTGCCCCACAGCTCCGGGCCGTCGAGCAGCGGGTTCCCGCCCGGGAACGCCGTCGTGCGCAGGACTTCCCGCCGCTGCGCCGGGTCCAGGTACGGCAGGCGGGTTTCCAGGAGCACCTCGGCCCCCTTGGGGACGCGCATCGCGGCGCGCGCGGCCCGGTCCGGCAGGCCGTAGGTCGCCCGCCGCGCGACCATCGCGGCGTTGGCCCGGCGGTCGCCGTATTCGTCGGTGCCGGTGTGCGCCCGGGCGAAGAGCGTGTCGGGAGTCGTGCCGGTCTTGGCGGTGAAGTACTTCAGCGCCTGCTCGCGCGCCGCCGCCTTGAGCGCCGCGTTCTCCGGGTCGGCGAGCGTCGCGGCGGTGAGCGCGGTGGCCAGGGTCCGGCCGCTGATCACGTCCACCGGCGAGTGCATCCCGGCGACGATCCGCGTGTCGGACAGGTCGTAGGCCCGCGCCACCAGTTCCTGGAACCGCTCCGGGACCGCGTAGGCCAGTGCCAGGCAGGCCAGGTGGAACGCGTTGGTGTGGCCGCTGGGGTAGCCGCCGTCTTCGGCCGGGGTCGTGCTGCGCTGCCGCAGCAGCTGCGGTGCGACGACCACGTCGGACCGGTAGACCGGGAACCCGAGGGCGTCGACCCGGCCGGTGTCCTCGACCCGGCTGTCGGCGGTCAGCCGCCACGGCCGCGGGTACTGGTAGGCGGCCTTGCTCGGGTTGCCGGAGGCGAAGTTGCCGCGGACGGTGTCCACGAGCGTGGCCACCAGGCCGAGCTCCGAGTCGTGCGCACCGGCGCCGAGCGCCGAGCCCGCCGGGGCGTTCGCCGGGACGGCGTCGTCGATCTTCGCCGGCGGCGTGCCGTCGGGGGCGGCGGTGATGCTCGTGACGGCCTTGGCCCCACTGCGGTAGAGGTCGGTCAGGGGGCCGAGGCCGCCGATGGCGGCGTAGGACTGGTGCTGGCGGTCGTAGACGAACGCGCGCTTCGCCTCGGCGTCGGTCCGGGCGCGGGTGACGGCGACGCAGTGCCGGACGTTCGCGCGCAGCACCGCCGCGTCGAGCACGACCCCACTGTCCCAAGTGGATCCGGTGCGCCAGACCCGCTGCATCCCGCTCAGGATCCGCACCGCCGCGTTGGTCTCCGGGGTGTGGTTGGCCGGGATGTTGGTGCGGTAGGAGTCGACGAACGCCGCTTCCTCCGCCCAGGCGGGCACGCCCAGCACGGCGGGCAGGGCAGCGGCGGTGGGGACGAGCGCGGACCAGCGCAGGAAGGTTCGCCGGTCCAAGGGAGCGAGGCTCAACTGGTTCTCCTGGGAAAGGCCCGCGCGGCGGAAATGCGCGCGGGGAATTCACTGCGGGAATGATCAGCGCCCGGGAGACCACGGTCAAGGAGCGTCCGGAGTAATTCGCCGGGCAGTAACCTGTTATTTTGCGAAAATACCGTGAATTCGACGAATTCACTCGATCCGGACTTCGACGGCGGGGCTGTACGCGAGCCGGCCGTGGGCGGTCACGCGGACGAGGACCCACCAGTGCGCGCCCGGCCGCGCGGTGTGTCCCGCGTGGACGGTGAGCGGCACGGTGCCGCTCGCGCCGGCGGCGAGCCGGAACGGCTGGGCCCGCGGGCCGATCGTCACCGCCTCCGCCCAAGTGCCGAACGGGCTGATCGCGGTGATCCCGCCCCGGATCTCGCTCTGGGCCAGGTTCGTCAACGACACCGGCAACTCGGCGCTCCCGCCCGGCCCGAGGGTGATCGGCCCGTGCGGGAGTCCGACGTCGACCAGGTCGTCCCGCGGTGGCGGCGCCCCGACCAGGATTTCCGCCGTGTCTTCGAGGATTTGCCCGCCGTCATCGGAAATCCGGGCGGCGACCAGGTACCGGCCGGGCGTCTCCGGGCCCTGTACTTCGACCGCTGTTTTCGCGTGCTCTCCGGGCTGCAGGTCGTAGTCCAGCTCCGGCGCCGGGCCGGTCCGCCACCCCGGTGGCAGCTCCAGTTCGACCCGGCCGCGGCCCGGGCGGCCGCTGCAGCTCACCGTGACGTCGAACCGGGCCCGCCCGTCGGCGAGCTTCAGCCGGGTCGGCGTCACGTGCACGCTCACCGGCAGGTTGCCGACCGGCGCCGGACCTTCGTTGTGCAGCCAGTACCGCGTGGGGACCGGCTGCACGGGTTCGGTGGCGATTTCCCGGCCGGTTCCCCACCGGATGACGGGTTCCAGCCGCAAAGTGGCCACGTCGGCGGCACCCAGCTCGACGTGTGCGCGGCCGTCGTCGACCGTCACCGGCTCGCCGCGTTCTTCGAGCAGATCGGTCCGCCAGGCCGACCGGATCCCGCCGTGCAGCGCCACGGACGCCGTGACCGGCGACCCGGTCGATTCGTACACCCGCAGGGTGATCGCGTCCGCCGGCGGGATCACCGCACCCGAAGCCAGGGGGTTGCCCGCGGGTTTCGCCGCCGTCAGCACGACCTCGGCCGGTTCGACCGCGATCAGGCTCAGCGCGGGTGGCAGCGGGCCCGGGGTGGGCGGCACCGGACGGGCTCGCAGCGGGTGCGCGGCTTCCTGCGCGCCACGCGGGAATCCGGCGTCCCGCCAGTCCCCTTCCCCGGCGACGATCGCGAGGTCGAACGTGTGGGTCCAGTGCTGCCAGGCGAAACTCGAGCCGTCCGGTGCGGTCCGGCGGTCGCCGTCGATCCACACCTGCCGTGGTTGACGACGGCGGCGGAGTAGCTGTCGGCCGGCTCGGCGGTGCTCCCCAGCCCGTCGGGAACCCGCACGTGGAGGGTGGGTTCCGCGCGGAGTTCGGCGACGGCGGCCTTGACGTCGTCGAGGATCACCACCGGCAGGTCCCGGAGGCCGCGCAGGTCGGCGTCGGGCACCCAGGCTTCGCGCCGGGTCCGG
>NZ_MUMI01000229.1 GCF_002155975.1 Amycolatopsis kentuckyensis | reverse complement strand
GGGATCCGCCCGGGCCGTGGCGGCGCGGCTCGCCGAGCTCGAACCGGACGTCGTCCTCATCGAGGGGCCACCGGAAGCGGACGCCTTGGTCGAGCTCACCGAAGACCCGGCCATGCAACCGCCGGTCGCGCTGCTGGCCTACGCGCCCGACGACGTCTCGCGCGCCGCGTTCTGGCCGTTCGCCGTCTTCAGCCCCGAATGGCAGGCGCTCGCCTACGCCCGCGAGGCCGGGATCCCGGTGCGGTTCTGCGACCTCCCGGCCGCCCACACCTTCGCCGCGCCGCCGGACGAGCACACCGGCCCGCCCGTCGATCCGCTGGCCCTGCTGGCCTCGGCCGGCGGCTACGACGACCCGGAACGCTGGTGGGACGACGTCGTGGAATCGCGGCGGGACACCGCAAGCCCGTTCGAGGTGATCGCCGAGGCGATGAGCGCGGTGCGGGAGGACGAGGACCCGCCGCAGGGCAACGAGGCCCGCCGCGAGGCCTACATGCGCTCGGTGCTGCGCCGCACCCGCAAGGACGGCTTCGAGAACATCGCCGTCGTCTGCGGTGCCTGGCACGTGCCCGCGCTGGCCGACCCGCTGCCGCCGGCGTCACACGACCAGGCCGTCCTCAAAGGACTCCCGAAGCGGAAGGTCGCGTGCACCTGGGTCCCGTGGACGCACGGGCGCCTCGCCACGGCCAGCGGCTACGGCGCGGGCGTGCGCTCGCCGGGCTGGTACCACCACCTGTTCACCACGGCCGACGACGTCACCACGCGCTGGCTGACCGGGGTCGCCGCGGTGCTGCGGGAGGAGGACCTGCCCGTCTCGACCGCGCACGTCATCGAGGCGGTCCGGCTCGCCGAGACCCTGGCCACGCTGCGGGGCCGGTCCTCGGCCGGGCTCGCCGAGGTCACCGAAGCCACCCGGTCCGTGCTGTGCGGCGGGGACGAGGTGCAGGTCGAGCTCGTCACCCGGCGGCTGGTGGTCGGCGAACGGCTCGGCGAGGTGCCGGACGGCGTCCCGCAGCCACCGCTGGCCGCGGACCTGACGGCGACCGCGAAACGCCTGCGGCTGAAGAAGGACCCGATCGTCAAGGAGCTCGACCTCGACCTGCGGACGCCGGGCGGGCTCGACCGCTCGAAGCTGCTGCACCGGCTGCGGATCCTCGGCATCGAGTGGGGCAGCCGGGAGGCGTCGGCGCGGCGGAACAAGGGCACCTTCCGCGAGACGTGGGCGCTGTGCTGGGAGCCGTCGTTCGAGGTCGATCTGGTCGCGGCGGCGGTGTACGGCACGACCGTGCCCTCGGCGGCCACCGCCGCGGTCCGCGGCACGGTCGAAGGCACGCCCCCGCTGGACGAGGTCACCACGGCCGTCGAGAACTGCCTGCTCGCCGACCTGCCGGAGGCGCTGCCCGAAGCGCTCGCGGCGCTCGACGCCCGGGCGGCGGCGGACGCGGACGTCGCCCGGCTGATGTCGGCCCTGCCCGCGCTGG
Source organism: Amycolatopsis kentuckyensis (assembly GCF_002155975.1). GTDB lineage: Bacteria > Actinomycetota > Actinomycetes > Mycobacteriales > Pseudonocardiaceae > Amycolatopsis > Amycolatopsis kentuckyensis. The sequence continues at coordinate 8,124 of NZ_MUMI01000229.1, read as the reverse complement.
CCAGGGCGACCCGCTACGGCAACGTCCGCGGCACCGACACCGGCGCGCTGCGGGCGGTCGCCGACCGGATGCTGGACCGGATCTGCGCCGGCCTGCCACCGGCCGCCCACGGCATCGACGACGACGCCGCGGCCCGGCTGGCCAAGCTGGTCGACGGCGTGCACGACGCGACCTCCCTGCTGGGCGACGACGCGAAGGACCGCTGGCTGACGGCGCTGACCAGGCTGGCGGAACGGTCGTCGCTGCCGCCGCTGCTGGCCGGGCGGCTCACCCGGATCCTGCACGACGCCGGGCTGTTCGACGCCCTCGACGTCGAACTGCGGCTGGGCCGGGCCCTCACGCCGGGCGTCACGCCGTCGGCGGGCGCGGCGTACGTCGAAGGCTTCTTCGACGGCGGCGCGCTGCTGCTGGTGCACGACGAGGGCCTGCTGCGGGTGATCGACGCGTGGCTGGCGGCGATCCCCGACGCCGTCTTCACCGAGGTGCTTCCGTTGCTGCGCCGCACTTTCGGCGCCTTCAGCGGACCCGAGAAGCGGGCGATCGGGCAGCGGGCGGCCGGGCTCACCGGCGCCGCCCGCGCCGTGCCGCCGGCCGACGAACTGGACGAGGACCGGGCCGAGCGCGTGCTGCCGGTCCTGGCGACGCTGCTGGGGGTGGGGGCATGAGTACCGCGGACCCGGACCGGGTGCGGCGCTGGCGCTTGGTGCTGGGCGGGGACGGCGCCGGGCCGGGGTCCGGGCTGGCGGACGCCGAGCTGTCCGAAGAGGACAGTGGGGTGGACGCGGTGCTGGCCGCCCTCTACGACAAGCCCGACGAAGAGGCCACGGGCGGGCCGCGCAGCGCGAACCTGGGCGCGTCGGCGCCGCGGGTCGCCCGCTGGCTGGGCGACATCCGGCGCTACTTCCCGAGCACCGTCGTGCAGGTCATGCAGCGCGACGCGGTCGACCGGCTCGGGCTCACCCGGATGCTGCTGGAGAAGGAGCTGCTGTCGGCGGTCGAGCCGGACGTCCACCTGGTCGGCACGCTGCTGTCGCTGAACGGCGTGCTGCCGGAGGAGACCAAGGAGACCGCGCGCGAGGTGGTCCGCAAGGTCGTCACCGAGCTGGAGGAGCGGCTCGCCGAACGCACCCGCGCGGCGATCCGGGGCGCGCTCGACAAGGCGTCGCGCACGCACCGGCCGCGGCCCGGCGACGTCGACTGGGCACGCACGATCCACGCGAACCTCAAGCACTACTCCCCCGACCTGCGCACGATCGTCCCGGAGAAGCTGATCGGCTTCGGGCGGCGGCAGCAGGCGGTGCAGCGGGACGTGATCCTGGCCGTCGACCAGTCGGGCTCGATGGCGGAGTCGGTGGTGTACTCGGGCCTGTTCGGCGCGGTGCTGGCGTCGATGCGGGCGCTGAAGACGTCGTTCGTCGCGTTCGACACGGAGGTCGCGGACCTCACCGAGCACCTCGCCGACCCGGTCGACGTCCTGTTCGGCACCCAGCTGGGCGGCGGCACGGACATCAACCGGGCGATCGCGTACTGCCAGGGCCTGGTCGAGCGCCCGGAGCGGACGCTGCTGGTGCTGATCAGCGACCTCTACGAGGGCGGCGACGAGGAGGAGCTGCTGCACCGCATGGCCGAGCTGACCGGCGCGGGGGTCCAGGTGGTGACGCTGCTGGCGCTGTCGGACTCGGGCGCGCCCTCGTACGACCACGAGAACGCGGCGGCCCTGGCCGAGCTGGGCATCCCGGCCTTCGCGTGCACCCCGGACCAGTTCCCGGACCTGATGGCCGCCGCCATCCGCGGCGACGACCTGCAGAGCTGGGCGGCCCGCGAGAGCAGCTGAGTTGCGGAATGAAACGGACCGGCAGACGGTTGAACGGGGTGTGGGACGGCAGCTCCCGCAGGAAGGACGGCTCGCCATGAAGGTCCGCAGCTCGATCCGTTCGCTCGCCCGTCAGCCGGGCGCCCAGGTCATCCGCCGGGGAGCGAAGGTGCTGGTGATCAACAAGGCCAACCCGCGCTCCAAGGCCCGCCAAGGCTGACCCGGGACTCCTCGATACCCCGGGCCCGGAACCGCATGGTTCCGGGCCCGTTTCGTCAGCCGGGGTGCCCGAGCCGGCCGCCGATCAGGCCGGACCCGCGAGGCCGATGAGGTTGCCCTCCGGATCGGCGACGTGGGCGACCACCAGGTCCCGTCCCGGGGCGCGGTCCGGGCCCATCCGGCGGGTGCCGCCGAGGCGTTCGGCCTCCGCCAGCGCCGCCGCGACGTCCGGAACGCCCACGTAGAACACCACGTGGCTTTCATAAGCCGCGCCGCCGCCGACGCCGCCCGGGATGCCGCCCGTCTCCACGAACCCGTAGCCCCCGGGCTCCGACACCTGGTCCGACACCGGCCCGGACGTGTCGAACGCCCAGCCGAACAGTTCGCCGTAGTACTCGCGCAGCCGCGCCGGGTCGGTGCCGATGATCTCGAAGTGCACCACTGGCTGGCCCATGGCCGTTCCTTCCCTCGACATCCGGACCAGGCCGACCGTACGCCCATGCAGTTGTTAAAAACAACCACTCAGTTGTACATTGAGATCATGCCGACGAGTCGCAGCTACCAGGACGCCTGCACGATCGCCCGCGCCCTGGACGTCGTCGGGGAACGCTGGGCCCTGCTCGTGGTGCGCGAGCTGCTGCTCGGGCCGCAGCGGTTCTCCGACGTCCGCCGCGCGCTTCCCGGCGCGAGCTCGAACCTGGTCACCGACCGGCTCCGCGAGCTCGAGGGCCGCGGCGTCGTGACGCGCCGGCAGCTGCCACCCCCGGCCGCCTCGACGGTCTACGAGCTCACCGGCTGGGGCCGCGAACTGGAGCCGGTCGTGCTGGCGCTGGGCGCGTGGGGCGCGCGGATCACGGTCCCCCGGTCCGCGTCCCTCGGCGTCACGTCCGTGCTGCTGTTCCTCCGCGGGTCCGCCCGCCCGCGCAGCACCGCGTGCTACCGCGTCGAACTGGACGCTCGCGTGTGGACGGTCCGCACCGAGCCGGGCCGCCTGACGGTCGAGCCCGGCGAACCCGAAGCCCCGGACGCGACGATCCGGACCGATCCCTCGACGCTGAACGCCCTGCTCGAGCGCCCTCACCACCTCGAGAAGGCCATTGCCGACGACAAAGTGACGATCGAGGGCGACCGGAACGCGGTCCGCAGGCTGCTGCGAGAGCACGAAAACTGAGAACATCAGCCCGCGCGGCCGAACCGCAGCACCCCGTCGTTCACCCGGGTGAACCGCATGTCGGCCAGGTCCAGCAGGTAGTTCTGCCGCATCATCCAGGGCCGCCGCCCGCCTTGCTTCGGCAGGCCGGGAGCGGCCCGCTTGATGTACCCCGACTGCAGGTCCACGATCGGCCGCGGCCGGCCCGCGCCCGCCGCCGAAGCCGCGTCCGGCACGCAGAACGCGAACCCGTGCCGGTCCAGGTACGCCAGCAGGCGGCAGACGTACTGCGACGCCAGGTCCGCCCGCAGCGTCCACGAGCTGTTCGTGTACCCCACGCACCACGCCAGGTTCGGCACCCCGCCGAACATCGTGCCCTTGTACGCCCGCTGCTCCCCCGGTTCGATCGCCCGGCCGTCGACCGTCAGCGCGATCCCGCCGAAGGCCACCAGCCGCAGACCCGTCGCCGTCACGATGACGTCCGCCGGCAACGTGCGGCCCGATTCCAGGGCAACGCCGGACGAGGTGAACCGCGCGATCCGGTCGGTCACGATGTCCGCCTGCCCCGAACGCAACGCCCGGAACAGGTCGGCGTCCGGCACCAGGCACAGCCGCTGGTCCCACGGGTCGTAGGACGGCACGAAGTGCGGGTCCACCGGGATGGACGCCGGCAGCTGCGCTGCCACGCGCTTGCGCAGAGCCAGCGACGCCCGGCCCGGCAGCCGCCGCATCAGCTGGAAGAACAGCGTTCCCAGCACGACGTTCTTGCCCCGGACCACGCGGTGCGCCGGCTTCTCCGGCAGCCACGCGCGGATCCGGTCGGCCAGCGCGTCCCGGCCCGGCCGCGCCACGATGTACGACGGTGACCGCTGCAGCATCGTCACGTGCGAAGCGCGCGAGGCAAGCGCCGGGACCAGCGTCACCGCCGTCGCACCGCTGCCGATCACCACGATCCGCTTGTCCGTGTAGTCCAGCGAATCCGGCCAGTGCTGCGGGTGCACGATCTCGCCGGCGAACTCCTCACGGCCCGGGAAGTCGACGACGTGCCCGGACTCGTACGAGTAGTAGCCGCTGCACAGGTACAGGAACCGGCAGGTGAACGTGGCGCCGTGCGCGGTCGAGACCGTCCACCGCGCGTCCGGCGACGACCACGACGCCCGCGTCACCCGGTGCCCGAAGCGGATGTGGCCGGTCACCCCGAAAGTCTCGGCCGTCGAGCGGATGTAGCTCAGGATCGACGGCCCGTCGGCGATCGCCTTCGGGTCCTTCCACGGCCGGAACGGGTAGCCGAGGGTGAACATGTCCGAATCGGACCGGATGCCCGGATACCGGAACAGGTCCCAGGTGCCGCCGATCGTGTCACGCGCTTCCAGCACCGCGTACGTCTTGCCCGGCAAGCGCTCCTGCAGCCGGCAGGCCGCGCCGATGCCGGACAGGCCGGCGCCCACGATCAGGACGTCCACGTGCTCGGTCATGCACCGGAGCCTAACCGAGGTGGGGACCCCGCCGGGCCGGGTCGGGGCACCGGCCCGGCGGGGCGGTCTTACGCCAGGACCACCTTCGTCGCGCCGAACGTGCCCTTCAGCGGCACCACCACGGGCCGGCCGCGCACCGTCACCGTGACGCTGTCCTGCAGCTGCGTCGGATCCGACACGGCCAGCTGGGTCCGGGCCCCGCACCGCCCGATCGCCACCGACGCCGGGCCCGACACGGTGACGTCCCCGACCGAGCCTGCCGCGAAGAAGTTCGCCAGCACCGGGCCGCCGGTCACGCGGATCGCCTGCACCACCGGGGTGTTGGCCAGCACGCGCCACGCCCACGACGCCGTGAGCGTGTCGATCACCGATGCGCCCGGCAACACCGCGTACGCGTACTTCGCGTCCGTCGGCTTGACGCCGTGTTCCAGGACCAGCTTCTGGTACCGGCGCGTGTTCGGCGTCGTCGTGCCCTTGGTGTTGGCACCCGTGTCGATGTCGCGCCACGCGCCCGTCCGGTCTTCGCGCAGCGCCGTCACCGACGCGTCGTCCAGGAGCAGGTACCCGCCGACGTTCTCCAGGTGCACCCAGCGCGGCTTCCGCAGCGCGGAGGCTTTCCCGAGGTCGATGGTCACCCGCCGGCCGTCGGCCAGCAGGGTCCCGCGGCCGCCCTCACCGAGGTTGCGGTTCTCGATCGTCGTGCGCACCGCGTAGCCGGACGTGCCGGTGATGCCGGCACCGAGGCAGACGATCCCGCCGGGGGTGAAGAACCACGACTTCTTCGCGACCAGCGATCCGTCCCAGTTCTTGAAGTCGAACGCGCTCGCGCCGTGCCGCGCGTCCCAGCGGACGCCGCCGGTGTGGGCGTTCGGCCCCACCGGCACCCCGCCGAACTTGGGGTCGACCGGGCCGTCGTGCTCGGTCGTGCCGGGCAGCAGCAGCGGGTCGACCGTCGGCCAGTAGGCGTCGGTGTAGTGGCCCTTGGCGTTCGGCAGGAACGTGTAGAGCACGCCGTCGCCGACGTGGTAGCCCTTGAGGTTCTGGCCGTTGATGGCCTCGTAGCGCGAAATCCGCGTCGAGCTGACGCCCAGCGAAGCCGACCAGCCGTCGGTGACGTGCACCAGCCGGTCCTGCTGGCCGAAGACGCGGTGCGTCGCCTCGACCCGCGCCGGGCGCGCCCCCGACGCCAGCATGTCCTGCGCGAACTCGATGCCCGGCGTCGCCACCAGGTCCGGGCCGGGCGCGAACCGTTCCGGGTCCGGGATCTTCAGGAACGCCGCGAACGTGCCTTCCTTGAGCCACTTCGCGGCGAGGGCGTTGAGGTCGGTCTTCGTCTTGCCCGAAGCCGTCCGGGCCAGCACGAGCGTCGCGACGGTGAGCTGGTGGCCGATGTCGTGGCCGGTCTCGCCCTGGCGCGACAGCATCCGCCCGCGCACCGGCTCCATCAGCGCGCCCGCGTAGACGAAGGGCGCGAAGCTGTCCGCGACCAGCGCGTAGATCTTGTCCTTCAGCGGCTGCGGGAGCGCGTACTCGGTGCCCTGCGTGACGTGGATGGCGCCGGCGAGCGCGGTCAGCAGCACGATGCCGTAGTGGCCGGGGTACGGGATGGTGTCGTGCTGGATGAACGAGCCGTCGACGTGGAAGCCGTCGCCGGCCGCGCGGTCCAGCTTCGCGACGACGCTCGCCGCGCCCCCGCCCGCGACGTCGGTGAGCGCGTCGATGCCGGTCTTGATCCACGCCGTGTCGCCGAGCATCGCGCCCGACACGATCGAGATGAGCGCCTTGTCCGCGCGGTTGGCGCCGGTTTCGACCACCGACGCGTTGTTCGCGCGCAGGTTCGGGTTGCCGACGAACCGCTTGACCGGCTTGAGGTAGCGGGCCAGCTGCTCGGCGGTGAGCTGGTCGGCGACCACCGACAGCGTGTGCAGCAGGTAGTACGGGATGCCGATTTCGTAGGTGTACCAGTTGCCGATTTCGCCGACGTTTTCGTTGTACTGGCTGGCGTAGAGGAGTTCCAAAGCGGCTTTGACGCGGTCGAGCACCACCGGATCACCGGACAGGGAACCGCCGGGCGTGCCCCAGTCGACGGCGATCGCCCGCAGCCGCGCGTACATCGACGTCGTGTAGTCGCTGCCGGGGCCGAGCGGAAGATCGGTCCACAGTGGAGCACCACCGCCGGCGACGGACAGGCTCGCGTTGTAGGCTCTGGCGACGCGGCCCAGGTTGGCCAGCGCCGCGGCCCGTTCGGGCGACGGCCGGTTGATGCCGGTCTGCAACTGCCGGTACGCGGCGACGATCGGCGCGGTCGCGGCGGGCACGGACCTGGCCGTTCTCACGGCGGTCGCCGCAGGCTCGGCGAAGGCCGGGCGGGTCAGGAGCACGGTGGAAGCGGCCGCCAGGGCACCACCGCGCAGGGCAATTCTCCGGTTCACGGGCATGACAATGCCTCCCAGGATCAAGACATCCTTGGCTTGCGGGGAACGGATTCAGTTGTGCGGCGGCGGATTTTGTTCTGTGGAGGTCACCTTCGGGGCCTGCCCGAAGGTGACCTCCACGGCTCTCGGCCACGGAAACTGTCGGTGCCGAGCGATAGAGTGGAACCGGGGGGCGCCCCCGCGGGTCGTGAGTGGCAACACGGGTTCTCGCCCGCCTCGCCACTCACGACGGGTCAGCGGGAGCCGTCGGTGCGGCGGGGCAGCCGCCAGGGGTTGGCCTCCTGCAGGGGTTCGGGCAGCAGCGCGTCCGGGAAGCCCTGCCAGGCGATCGGGCGCAGGAACCGCTCGATCGCCGCGGTGCCGACCGAGGTCGTCGTCGGGGCCGTCGTGGCCGGGTAGGGGCCGCCGTGCTGCTGGGCCCAGCTCACCGTCACTCCGGTGGGCCAGTCGTTCCACAGCAGCCGGCCGGCGATGCGGGCCAGCGAGGGCAGCACCGGCCGGATCCAGTCCACATCGGACTCCTCGCCGTGGATCGTGGCGGTGAGCCCCGGTTCGATCACGTCGAGCAGGCGCAGCAGCTCGGCCTGGTCGGCGTACGTGACGATCAGCGACGCCGGCCCGAAGCACTCCTCGTGCACGGCGGCGCCGCCCTCGAGGAACTGCTTGCCGGTGGTCGACAGCAACGTCGGGGTGAACGCGGGCGCGGACGAAGGCGACGAAGACACGACCTCGACGCCCGGGACCTCGCGCAGCTTCGAAAGCTGCGCGGAGAACCCGGAAGCGATGCGGTCGTTGAGCATCGGCTGCGCCGCCGCCCCGTCCAGGGCCGCGCGCAAGGTGTCGGTCAGGCCGTGGTCCTCCGGCAGGAACAGCAGGCCCGGCTTGGTGCAGAACTGGCCCGCCCCGAGCGTGAACGACCCGGCGTATCCCTTCGCCACGGCCTCCCCGCGCGCGGCGATCGCGGCCTCGGTCACCACGACCGGGTTGACACTGCCGAGCTCGCCGTAGAACGGGATCGGCCGCGGCCGCGCG
>NZ_MUMI01000228.1 GCF_002155975.1 Amycolatopsis kentuckyensis | reverse complement strand
TCGGCGGCGGGCTGGCTGTGGTGGGCGAGGGTCTGCTCGGGGTCGCGTGGGTCGGCACGGCCGGCGCGGCGGCCGGGGGCCGCGGGGATCTCGTGTTCCCGGCGGACCCTGGCGATCATCAGGGCGCTGACGTGGAGTTCGGCGCGGATGGTGGCGTAGGTGGCGCCGGCGCGGAGCAGCTCGGCGACGCGGGCCTCGACCTGCGCGGCCTGGGCGCCGCGGCGGCTGTGTCCGCGGCGGCCGGGGGGCAGGGGGATGCCGTAGGCCTTGCGGGTGGCGGCGATGGTGGCCTGGCCTACGCCGAGTTCGGTGTGGACCTGTCGGTAGGTGGCGCCGGCGCGGAGCATCGCGGCGACGTCCTCGCGGACGCGGGTCATGTACTGCTCCCGAAGATACGTTCGAATACCTTGTCTGCGCGGTGGTGGGCGGCGCGGATGGTGCTGTCGGCGAGGTGGGCGCCGGCGATGCAGCGCGGTTCGTCGCACGCGACGGTGACGCGGCCTTCGGGGTCGCGGCCGTGGTGGAGGCGGAAGGCGATGTGGCGGCCGTTGAGTGCTCTGTGGCGATTCCAGAGGATGGGTTTGCCGACGGCGTCGATGGGGCCGGTCCAGTGGGTGTGGCCG
>NZ_MUMI01000227.1 GCF_002155975.1 Amycolatopsis kentuckyensis | reverse complement strand
ATGTCCTCGGCGCTGCCGGCGAAGGAGAACCGGACGTACTTGCCGCCGTCGACCGGGTCGAAGTCGACGCCGGGGGTGATGGCGAGCCCGGTGTCGGCGAGCAGCCGCTGGCACCAGCTCAGGCTGTCGTGCGTGTACGCGCTGACGTCGGCGTACGCGTAGAAGGCGCCATCGGCCGGGGCGAGCTTGTCGAGGCCGATTCGCTGCAGGCCGGCGAAGAGGCGATCGCGGTTGGCCCGGTACCGCTCGACGTGCGCGTCGGCTTCCTCGTACGCCTCCGGCGTGAAGGCGGCGAGGGCCGCGTACTGCGAGACGGCGGGCGGGCAGATGGTGAAGTTGCCGGTCAGGACGTCGATCGCGCGGTGGAGGCGTTGCGGGGCGAGCATCCAGCCGAGCCGCCAGCCGGTCATCGCGAAGTACTTCGAGAAGCTGCCGAGCACGAGCGGCTCGCGGCCGTACTGCCACGCGCAGTCGAGCTCGGCGCCGTAGGAGATGCCGTGGTAGATCTCGTCGCTGATCAGCTGGACGCCGTGTGAGGAGCACCAGCCGGTGATGGCGGCGAGCTCGCCCGGCGGCAGGACCGTCCCGGTGGGGTTGCTCGGACTGGCGACGATCAGGCCGTCGATCGGGCCGAGCTCGTCGAGGAGGGCGACGGTGGGCTGGAAGTTCGTCTCGGCGGTGGTGGCGAACTCGACGACCTCGCAGCCGAGGACGGAGAGCAGGTTCCGGTAGGCGGGGTAGCCGGGCCGCGCCATGGCGACCTTGGCGCCGGGGTCGAAGGCGCTGAGGAAGGCGAGCAGGAAACCCCCGGACGACCCGGTGGTCAGGACGACGTCGTGCGCCTGGACGTCGACGTTGTACCGCGTCCGGTAGTGGCCGGCGACCGCCTCGCGCAGCTCGGGGATGCCGAGCTGCTCGGTGTAGCCGAGAGTGCTCTTCTGCAGCGCGTCTTGGGCGGCCTCGAGCACGGGCTTGGGCGCGGGAGCGGACGGCTGCCCGGCCGCGAGCGACACGAGATCGCCGTGACTGCGCTGCCGCGCCCCGGCCGCGGAGAGGACGTCCATGACGTGGAAGGGCGGCACGCCGGCCCGCAGCGCGGGCCCGGCGAAAGCTCCGAGGTCGGCCATGGGGCCAGGCTAGTAGCCGCGGTAGGCACCGCCGTGGGCCATGGCCTTGATGCCGGGCACGTTGTCGAGGCTGCCGTACCGGTCGAAGGAGTACCGGACACCGGCGATGATGTTGTCGACCGGGTTGTAGATGTTGTCGTGGCCGGGCAGCTTGTGGGCGTTGAACGTCGAGTCGATGCACTGCATGAGCCCCTTGGACGGGTGCCCCGCGGCAGCATTGGAATCCCAGTTGTTGATGGCGTTGGGATTTCCGCCGGACTCGTGCTGGATGATCGCCCAGATCTTCGGGATGTCCGCGTCCGTCACCGGAATACCGGCGGCCTGGAGGGCCTTCATGGCCTCCTGGATCCACTGCTGGACGTTCCCCGGTGGCGGCGAAGAAGGCGGGCCACCGCTCGGGCCGAGGCCGCCGCCACCACCGCCGCCACCC
>NZ_MUMI01000226.1 GCF_002155975.1 Amycolatopsis kentuckyensis | reverse complement strand
CGACCCCGCCGACCAGCAGCGCCACCCCGCCGAGGCCGAGGAACAGCGCGCTGTACGTCGTGTCCGTCAGCTTCTGCGCCGCCAGCGCGTCCGACGGCCGCCGGACCTCGACCTCGTTCGGCGCCTGCGGGTTCAGCGTGGCCGCCAGGACCGAACGCACGCCGTCCACCGCGGATTCCGCCGCGCGGACGTACACAGTGGACGGATGGCCGTCGAAGCCGAGCAGCCGCTTCGCGACGTCCCAGCCGACCAGCGCCGAGCGCTCGATCTCCGGCGCGAGCGGCATCGGCGCGAGGATGCCCACCACGGTGAACCACTGCGTCCCGATCAGCACCTGCGGCGGCCGGGCCGGGTCGATGTGGTCGATGCCCAGCCGGGCGGCGGCCTGGGACCCGAGCACCGTCACCGGGTAGTTCTGGTTCCCCGCGGCCAGGAACGCACCGGCGCGGACCTTCCCGTTCAGCACGCCGAGCAGGTCCGGGCGTGCCGCGTACACCGCCAGCCCGGACGTGTCGTCCGGCGCGATCTTGTCGCTGCGGCGCACGCTCGCCGACGTCGTCCCCGTGCCCGCCGCCGCCTGCACCGGGCCGATCCGGCGGGCCATCGCGACCGCGTCGTCCGGCAATGTCGCGTTGTCGCCGAACAGCGTCTGGCCCGGGCCGGCCGTCAGCAGGTTGGGCCCCAGCGCGGCCAGCCGGTCGTGCAGGGCCTGCGCCCCCGACGCCGGGATCGCCAGCACCGCCACCATCGCGGCGACGCCGATCGCGATGCCCAGCGCGGAAAGCACCGCCCGCACCGGCCGCGTGCGCATGCCGTGCGCACCGAGCGCGACGACGTCCGGCGGCTTCAGCCGGGCCGGTTCCGGCAGCGTCACCAAGGTCATCGCGCACCCACCAGGCCGGTGTCCAGCCGCAGGCGCCCGTCGAGCAGCTCGATCCGGCGCGGCATGCCCGCCGCGATTTCGCGGTCGTGGGTGATCACGACGATCGTGGTGCCGTCCGCCGACAGCTCGCCGAGCAGCGCGAGCACGGACGCGCCGGTGCCGGTGTCGAGGTTGCCGGTCGGCTCGTCGGCCAGCAGGATCGCCGGGTCGTTGACGACCGCCCTGGCGATCGCGACGCGCTGGCGTTCCCCACCCGAAAGCTCACCGGGCCGGTGCCACGCCCGGTGCCCCAGCTTGACGCGGTCGAGCGCCGCCAGTGCCCGCGCGCGCCGGCGTCGCCGCGGCACCCCGGCGTACAGCAGGCCGGTGCACACGTTGTCCACCGCACTCATCCCTTCGTCGAGGAAGAACTGCTGGAACACGAACCCGATCCAGCGCGAGCGCAGCGCCGAGACCTTGCGGTCGGGCAGCGCGGCGACGTCGTGGCCGCGCAGCTCCACCCGCCCCGACGACGGCCGGTCGAGCGTGCCCATCAGGTGCAGCAGCGTCGACTTGCCGGATCCGGACGGCCCGACGATCGCCACCATTTCGCCGTCTTCCAGCGCGAGCGAGACGCCGTCGAGCGCGGCGACCCCGCCGGGGTAGGTGCGCGTGACCTCGTGCACGCGCAGCACGGGCGTCACGACGTCGTCACCACCCGCATGCCCGCGGCCAGTCCGTTGCCGGTGACCTCGACCTTCCCGCCGCTGAACAGTCCCGTTTGGACGGCGATCAGCCGTCGTTGGCCGTTCTCGTCGACCTCGACCGCGTACCCGCCTTCGGCGAGCGCGAGCAGCGCGCCGACCGGGACCGCCAGCACGCCCTGGCGGACGTCCTTGGTGAACCGGACGGCGGCCGGGGCCGAGTCGAGGCTGCCGGCGACGGCCGGGTCGTCGAGCCGGACGGTCACGGTGATCTTCGGCTTGCCGTCGTCCTGGCCCGCCGCGTCCTTGCCCTCGACGGCGGTCCGCCCGACGTCGGTGATCGTGCCCGGCGTCGTCTTCCCGTTGATCGTCACGGACGCCTTCGCGCCCTGCTGGGCGAGGCCCTGCTTGGCCGCGTCGAGCTTCACCTGCACCGACCGGACGGTGCCGGTCGTCTTGAGCACCTCGCCCTGGGCCGGTGAACCGGGCTTCGCCGCCAGCGCCGACACGCGGACTTCGCCCGCGGCCAGCACGACGTCGCCCTGGCCGAACGTGCCGGTCTGCTCCAAGCCGAGGGACTTCTGCCACTTCTTCAGCGCGGTCGCCGTCGCCGAGGTGAACTTCTTGTCCGGTGTGCCGAAGCCGCCGAAGCCGCACGCCTTGAGGTTCTCCTCCAGCTGCTTGACGTCGGCGCCGTCGTCCGCGCCCGCGGCGAGGTCGCGGTAGAACGGCAGCGTGCCGTAGAACAGCGGCACCGGCTTCGCGTCCACGCCGTACACCGCTTTGCAGCGGGTCAGGGTGGCGCCGGCGTCCGGCAACGACGTGATCGTGCCCGGCTTGCGGCCCGCGACGACCGACTCTTCGCCGTAGCCGAGGGTGCCGTCGGCCTCTTCTTCGTCGCTGAGGTCGGTTTTGACCACCTCCGCGGTCTCGGCCGCGGGCGGTGCGGCCTCCTTGACCGGTGTCGCGCTCGACACGCGCGTCAGGATCACGACGGAGCTGGTGCCCAGCACCACGACGAGGACGGCGCCGGCGATGAACCAGCGCGTCCGGCCGCGGCGGCGGGGCTTGAGGTGGGTCACGTCGTTCACTTGCCCGCCGCCTCGGAGCGGACGCTCATGCCGAGACCGCACGCCTTGGCGGCTTCTTCGAACTTCTTCGGGTCGTCACCCGGACCGCCGATCCGCACGCCGCCCTTGCCCGCCGGGTCCGGGTCCGGCATGTCGACGCCGTGCTCCCGCATGCACTTGGCCTCCTTGCGCATCTTGTCGAGTTCCTCGGCGCTCGGCGGCTTCATCTCGCCGCCGTTGGGCATCAGGTGCTTGCACGCCTTCTGCGCGCCGTCGAGCTTCCCGTTGTCGGCGTCGGCGCCCTGGATCGCGATGGACATCCCCTTGCCGTCAGGGGCCGGCTTCGGGTCGGGCATGTCGACGCCGTGCTCGCGCATGCACTTGGCGAAGTCCCGCATCTTGTCCTCGTCGCTCTTGCCGCTGTTGTCGGCCGCGGCGGGCCCGCCCGTCTTCGACGGCGTCGAGATCGAGGCGACCTTCGACCCGTCGTCGGGCTTCGCCCCGCAGCCGCCGAGCAGCAGGGCCGTCCCCAGCGCCGCGACGACTATCCGTGTCCGCATGGCTCGCTTCCTTTCGTCCGGTTGGGACCCAGGTCTACGGATCGGGGGATTCGGGCGCGCTAAGCGACGCCGCTTATGCGGTCCTTATGGCCTCCCTGCGCAGACTGGGCCGGTGCGGGTGCTGGTGGTGGAGGACGAGCGGTTGCTGGCCGACTCGGTCGCGGAGGGGCTGCGGCGCTTCTCGATGGCCGTCGACGTCTGCTACGACGGCGAGCAGGCCATGGAACGCGTCGGCGTGCACGGCTACGACGTCGTGGTCCTCGACCGCGACCTGCCGAAGGTGCACGGCGACGACGTCTGCGCGGCGGTGGTCCGGGCGGGCGGCGAGGCGCGGGTGCTGATGCTGACCGCGGCCGCCGACGTCACCGACCGGGTCGCCGGCCTCGGCCTCGGCGCCGACGACTACCTGACGAAGCCGTTCGCGTTCGCCGAGCTGGTCGCCCGGGTGCAGGCGCTGTCGCGGCGCGCGCGGCCGGCGTTGCCGCCGGTGCTGGAACGCGACGGCGTCGTGCTCGACCTGCCGCGTCACCAGGCCGCCCGCGACGGCCGGTTCCTGCTGCTCTCCCCGAAGGAGTTCGCCGTGCTGGAGGTGCTCATGCGAGCGGAGGGCACCGTGGTCAGCGCCGAGGAACTGCTGGAAAAGGCCTGGGACGAGCACGCGGACCCGTTCACCAACGCGGTGCGCGTCGCGGTGATGACGTTGCGGCGCAAGCTGGGCGACCCGCCGGTGATCGAGACCGTGCCGGGGGCCGGCTACCGGTTCGGCGCGCCGTGAACGGCCTGTCCGTCCGGACGAAGCTGACGGCCTGGTACGGCGCATTGTTCCTGCTCGCCGGGCTGGTCCTGGTCGTCATCAACTATCTGCTGGTGCAGAGCACGCTGCCGGACCCGACCCGCGCCGCCCTGACGACGATCGGCTCGGCCGACGCGGTCTACGGCGTCCAGGGCACCGCCGCCATCGGATCTCCGGGTGTCGCGGTGCGGCTGCTCAGCGGCTCGCTCGACACCTACCGCTCCTCGACGCTGTCGACGCTGGTGGTCGGCTCGGCGATCGCGCTGGTGGCCACGGCGGCGCTGGCGGTGCTGTTCGGCTGGCTGATGGCGGGCCGCGCGCTGCGGCCGCTGCACGACATCACCTCGGCCGCGCGCCGGCTGGAGGCGGGCAAGCTCGACCGCCGGATCAACCTCGAAGGCCCCCCGGACGAGCTGAAGGAACTGGCGGACACCTTCGACGGCATGCTCGACCGGCTCGCGGAGTCGTTCGACAGCCAGAAGCGGTTCGTCGCGAACGCGTCCCACGAGCTCCGGACCCCGCTGGCGGTGCAGCGGACGCTGATCGAGGTGGCGATGGCCGACCCCGAGGTCCCGCCGGAGCTGAAGAAGCTCGGCACGCACCTGCTGCACACGAACGAGCGCAGCGAGCGGATGATCGAGGGCCTGCTGATCCTGGCCCGCAGCGACCGCGGGCTGCACGCGCGCACGCCGGTGCGCCTCGACGAGATCACCGCGTCGGTCGTCCGGGCCACGGCGGCGCAGGCGAAGGCGGCCGGGGTGACGGTCGAGACGCGGCTGCGCCCGCGGACGGTGGCGGGCGACCCGGTGCTGCTCGAGCGGCTGGTGACGAACCTGGTGGTCAACGCGATCACGTACAACGCGTCGGGCGGTTGGGTGTACGTCGAGGTGCGCGGGGAGCCGGCGCTGGAAGTGCGGAACTCGGGACCGGCGGTGCCGCCCGAAGCGGTGCCGACGCTGTTCGAGCCGTTCCGCCGGCTGGGCGGCGCGGAGCGGACCGGGGACACGCGCAACGCGGGGCTCGGGCTGTCGATCGTCCGCTCGGTGACCCAGGCCCACGGCGGCCGGGCGGAGGCCCAGCCCGGCCGGCGCGGCGGCCTCGCGGTGACGGTCCGGCTGCCGCCTGCTTGATCCACTCGATCGTGACTTTGCGTGTCCGGCGTGTCACCCCTTTGCCGCTGACCTGCCTGAGTAAGGATGCGGGGGACGCAAAATGAACAGTGGGCAGTTCGGTGCGGACTCGGCGCGCCTCGCACGTCAAGCCGACGCGCCGTTCTAACGTGGGCACCCACAACGGTGAAGAAGATCGGGGAGGCGAGAACAATGCGGGCGCTGCGAGTGGTCGGACTGCACGAGGACGGCAAGTCCATCGTGCTCGAAGACCCGGCGAGCCGTACTCGTTTCCTGCTCCCGGCTGATGAGCGACTGCGCGCGGCGGCGCGGGGTGACATCACCCGCCTCGGCCAGATCGAAATCGAGTTGGAGAGCCAGATGCGGCCACGCGAGATCCAGCAGCGCATCCGCGCCGGCGAGTCCGTCGAGCAGGTCGCCGCGAGCGCCGGTGTCTCGACGCAGCGCGTCGAGCGCTACGCCTACCCCGTCCTGCTCGAGCGGTCCCGGACCGCCGAGCTGGCGCAGAGCGCCCACCCGGTCCGCGAGGACGGCCCCGACGTGCAGACGCTCGGCGAGGTCGTCGCGTACAGCTTCGGCGTCCGCGGCCACGACTACTCGCAGGCCACCTGGGACTCCTGGAAGGGCGACGACGGCCGCTGGGTCGTCGTGCTCCGCTGGAAGGCCGGGCGGTCGGACAACCGTGCGCACTGGGCGTTCTCGCCGGGCGCCCACGGCGGCACGGTGACGGCGCTGGACGAGAACGCCGAGGTCCTGCTGGACCCGAACGCCTACCGCGCCCCGCGCACGGTCCGCGCCCTCGAGCCGGCCCGCGCGACGGAGTTCCAGCCGACGCTGGATTCGGTGGAGCCGGAGCGCGCGCAGCTGCCGTCCGCCGAGCCGGACCCGGACGACGACACCCGCGAGATCCCGCGCGTCCCGGTGGACCCGGACGAGGACACGACGGTGCCGGAGCCGCGGCCCAAGGCGAAGAAGAACCACCCGATCGTGCCGTCCTGGGAGGACGTGCTGCTCGGGGTCCGCTCGCAGCGCGGCTAAACCACCCGCGCCGCGAGCGTCTTCGGCGCCACCAGCCGGTAGGCCTCGCGGACGATCCGGTCGACCTCGGCCCAGTCGACGTCGACGTCCAGCCGCACCCCCAGCCACCCGCGGTGGCCGACGTACGGCGGGCGGAAGAACCTCGCCGGCTCGGTGCGGACCAGTTCCTCCTGCACCCCCGGCGGCGCCGGGCACCAGAAGGCGAGCACGTCGTCGTGGTGGTGGTCGGCGAACATCGCGAAGGTCTTCTTGCCGCGGACGAACCACGTCGGCTCGCCGTGGCTGAGCCGCTCCGTCGTTTCCGGCAGGGCGAGGCACACCTTGCGCAAAGCCTCCAGCTGCTCCATCCCGCAAGGCTACGATGTCACCCTGGGGGAGGGAATGATCATGCAGCGTGACCGGCAGGCCTGGCTCGCCCGCGTCGGCGAGCTGAGGTACCGCGCGTTCGGCGGCGCCCCGGTGGTCGAGGTGGCGCCCGCGCAGTGGGGCCTCGACCCGACGACCACCCGGCAGGCCGCGCACTCGCGCCGGTACCGCGAAACCACGCCGGCGCAAGCGGAATCCCTGCGGTTCGAGTTCGCTCCCGAGCTCTTCGCGCCGCCGTTCGACCACGGGCCGGGCACGGACGCCGACCGGCAGCGGCTCGCGAAACTGCTCGCCGGGCAGGACCAGTTCTGGGCGAGCTCGCGGCAGCTGCGGCTCGGCCGCGACGACATCGGCAAGGGCGCGGCGGCGGCCGGGATGACCGTGGTCGCCGAAGCCGCCGACCGCACCGACCGGCTCCTGCTGCTGCGGCGGGCCGGCCTGCCCGACGAAGAACTGCGGCCCCGCACGGCGAAGCGGAAGCTCCACCTCGGCCTGGGGCAGGACCCGGCCATGCCGTGGCTGGACGCGCCGTTCGACGGCAGCCCCCAGGTCCTCGTGCCCCCGCCGCCGTCGGTGTCGGCCGAGCTGCTCGGCGAAGTCGCTTCGCTGTACGGCTACTTCTACGCCGGCCAGTACGACTCGGGCCGCCACCTGCTGTTCCGGAAGACCCGTCCCGGCCTGGTTTTCGGCACGCCGGTACCGCGGGCCGCGCCGTCCTACCAGGTCCCGGCCGGGGCGCCGGGCCGGGAACAGTGGCTGCGCAACCACCTCGAGGACCGCGACGAGCTGTGGGTGAGCGTCCGGCACGCGCAGCTGTCGCCGGCCCGCATCGCCGAGATCGCGCACGACGAGGGGCTGCTCCCCGCGGCCGAATTCGCCGACAGCACCGACCGGATCCTGCTGCTGCGGCGCGGATCGCCGGTCCGCGCGGCGAAGATGCGGATGTCGCACGCCGGCTACCTCACCGCACTGGCGTGGGCCGTGCTGTGCCTGGGCGGCGGCCTCTTCACGGCCGCGCTGACCGGGGCCGAGCACCTCGCCCGGATCGGCTTGGTCCTCACCGTGGTGGGGGCACCACCGCTGGCGTGGGTGCTGCGGGCGTTCCCCCGCTCCGCGCGCGTCGGCTGGCTCGCGCAGGAATTCGACGGCAGCGCCAGCGTGACGTTCTTCTCCGGCCAGTTCGACGTCTCCCCCGAACTGATCCGGCAGATCGCCGCGTTCCACGGCTACGTCTTCCGCGGCTACTCGGCGACCACCGCGCAGGGGATCCGCCTGACCTACGCCAGGTTCCGCTAGAAGGCGATCACCAGCACGCCGATCCACGCGATCACGACCCCGCCGGCCGCGCCGTAGGCGGCCCAGCGCAGGATCGGCGTGCGGCGGATCAGCCACAGCGACGGCGTGATCCCGGCCGTCACGATCACCGAGGCCACCAGCGCGAGCCAGCCGCTGGTCTCGCGGGCCAGCGTCGTGGCCAGCGCGAGCATCGCGACGACGACCACGGCCGCGATGAACGCCGAGACGGTCAGCCCGGTCAGCCACGGCGTCGGCTCGCCGGGCGGGCCGGGCGGCCCGAGCACCGCGCGGACGAACCGGTGACCGGGTTCGGTGGACGGCGGGGGCGGCTCGACGACCGTGTCGTCGCCGGTGACCGGGTCCACGAACCGCACGGTCGTGCCCATCACCGAGGCCAGCCGGCCGGCCAGCTGGCGGCCGCGCTGCGAGACCACCGCGCCCGCCTCCGCGCCGGGGTCGGCGGTGACCGCGGACGCCACGCGCGCCCACTCGTGCAGGGCCTGGGCCAGGTCGGCACCGATCGCGAGCTTGTGCGGGTCCACCTCGCGCGCGTGCTCCCCGCCCGGGCCGGCCAGCACGGCGCGCTCGCCGCGGATCCGCAGCTCCATGGTGCCCCTTCCCGCCTCGGAGACCAAAACCTTAGCCGCCCCGGGCCAGTTCGTAGAAGGCGACGGCGGCGGCCGTCGCGATGTTCAGTGAATCGACTCCGGCCGGCATGGGTATCCGGACCGCATGATCAGCCGCCCCGAGTGCCGTCTCGGTCAGCCCGGGACCTTCGGCGCCGAAGAGCAGCGCCACCCGCCCGGGCGCGTGCTCACGCAGCGCGTCCAGCGGGATCGCACCCGGTCGCGGGGTGAACGCCGCGACGGCGAACCCGCGCGCCCGCAGGTCGTCGAGCCCGCCCGGCCAGTCCGTCAGGTGCCCGAACGGCACGCGCAGGACGTGCCCCATCGACACGCGCACGCTGCGCCGGTACAGCGGGTCGGAACAGCCGGGGCCGAGCAGCACGCCGCCCACGCCGAGCGCGGCCGCGTTGCGGAAGAGGGCGCCGAGGTTTTCGTGGTCGCCGACGCCTTCCAGCACGGCGATCGGGCCGGTGCCGCCGACGACTTCGGAGACCGTCAACGGCGCGGGCCGGTCGGCGACGGCGAGGATCCCGCGGTTGAGGTGGAACCCGACCACCTCGGCCATGGTTTCCGCGGAGGTGACGTACTGGGGCACGTCGACCCCGGCCAGGTCGCCGGCCAGTTCGGCGAACCGCCGCTGCACGCCCAGCAGCGCCCGGACCGGGTAGCGGGACGCCAGCAGCCGGGACACCACGACGGTGCCTTCGGCGATGACGAGCCCCCGCCCGCCGGGCCGGTCGGGCCGACGGTCCGCAGTGGACAGGTGGCGGAAATCGTCGACGCGCGGGTCGTCGGAGTGGTCGATGTGGATCACGCCCATCCGCCCAGTCTGTCACCCGCTTGCCGGGCGGCTCACTGGTCCGAACGTCCACCGCGGTGTGGTACGAACGGGGCCATTTTGCTTTCGGTTAACCGCCCGTGACGGAGAGCACCAGTTTGGCCGCTAGCCCGGCTGCATCGCCTGTGTAACGGTTGTCCGCCGGTCTGAAACACGTCCTAGTCCACGCCGACACGAAGCAGGGATGGTCATGGGGATGGACCTCGAGGCTCAGCCGTTCAACACGCTGGACCGAGGACGGTACCGCCGCAAGGTGCAGCGCTGCCTCGACACGCTGGCCCGGATGCTCACCGACGGCAGCTTTTCCTTCCCCCGCAAGAACATCGGGCTCGAAGTCGAGCTGAACCTGGTCGACCGCGAACTGCGGCCGTCGATGACGAACACCGCGGTCCTGGAGGCGCTGGACGACCCGTCGTTCACCACCGAGCTGGGCCAGCACAACATCGAGCTGAACGTCCCGCCGCGGCCGCTGGCGGGCGATTCCGCGCTCCAGCTCGAAGACGACCTCCGCGCGTACCTCGACACCGCGGCGGCGAAGGCGCGGGACACCGGCTCGTCGCTGGCGATGATCGGCATCCTGCCGACGCTGAAGCACGAGCACTTCGACCAGAAGTGGCTCACCAACAAGACCCGCTACTCCACGCTGAACGACCAGATCTTCGCCGCGCGCGGCGAACGCACGGTGCTCGCCATGGAGGGCGCGCCGCTGCCGGGCCAGCAGCCCGAACGCCTGCGCAGCTACGCGGAGTCGATCCTGCCGGAGGCCGCGTGCACCAGCGTGCAGCTGCACCTGCAGGTCGCGCCCGAGGAGTTCGCCGCGCACTGGAACGCGGCGCAGTGCCTGGCCGGGCTGCAGATCGCGCTCGCGTCGAATTCGCCGTTCCTGCTCGGCAAGGCGCTGTGGCACGAGACGCGCATCCCGCTCTTCCTGCAGGCGACCGACACCCGGCCGGAGGAGCTGAAGAACCAGGGCGTGCGGCCGCGGGTGTGGTTCGGCGAGCGCTGGATCACGTCGATCTTCGACCTGTTCGAGGAGAACGTCCGCTACTTCCCCGGCCTGCTCCCGGAAACCGACACCGAGGACCCGATCGAGGCGCTCGACGCGGGCCAGGCGCCGAAGCTCACCGAGCTGCGCATGCACAACGGGACGATCTGGCGCTGGAACCGCCCGGTGTACGACGTCGTCGACGGCCTGCCGCACCTGCGTGTGGAGAACCGGGTGCTGCCGGCCGGGCCGACGGTGGTCGACACGGTGGCGAACGCGGCCTTCTTCTACGGCGCCCAGCGCGCGCTCGCCGAGGCGGAACGCCCGGTGTGGAGCCAGATGTCCTTCCAGGCCGCCGAGGAAAACCTTTACGCGGGCGCGCGGCGCGGCTTCGACGGGCAGCTGTACTGGCCGGGCATCGGCTGGATCCCGCCGGACGAGCTGGCGCTGCGGGTGCTGCTGCCGCTCGCCCACGAGGGCCTGCGCCGCTCCGACGTCTCCGACGAAGCCCGCGAGCGCTACCTCGGGATCATCGAGCGCCGCTGCCTCGCCCGGCGGACGGGCGCGACCTGGCAGCGGGACTACGTCCTGCGGGCGCAGGAACGCGGGCTGGACCGCGAGGGGGCGCTGAGCCTGATGCTGGGGCGCTACCTGGAACTGTCCGAGGCGGGCGAACCGGTGCACACGTGGCCGGTGGCCGATTGACGCTAGCCTGGGCGGATGCCGAAAATTCTCGGTGAGTCGCTGGAGGCGCACCGGCGTGAAGTGCGGTCCCGGGTCTTCGACGTCCTGCGCGCACAGCTCTACGAGCGCGGCTTCGACGCGATCACGCTCGCCGGCGTCGCGTCGGCGGCCGGGGTGGGCCGGACAGCGCTGTACAACCACTTCCCCGACAAGGAGAGCCTGCTCGTCGCCTTCGTCGAGGACGAAGCGGCCCAGTACGTCACGCGGCTGACCGAAGCCGTCGAGGCCCAGGCCGACCCGGTCGACCAGCTGGCCACGTTCGTCCGGCTCCAGCTGCGCGTGCTGGCCGAGTACCACATGCCACCGGGCACGGCACTCGCGTCGGCGCTGGCCCCGGCGGCGTACCGGCGGATCAGCGCGCACGCCGACCCGATCACCGACCGCCTCCGCGCGATCCTCGCCGGCGGTGTCGACCTGGGCCGCTGGCCGGCCGAGGACCCGGACGTCCTGATCCCGATGATCACCGCCGCGCTGGGCAACCGGACACTGGTCGACGGGCCCGCCGACCAGCTGGAAGACGTCGTCGAGGCGGCGGTGCGGTTCGTCCTGCGCGCGGTCGGCGCGACGGTTTAGGGTGGCCTAAGTCCGAGTCATGCCCTACGATCTTTCTGACAGCGTGTCAGATCGATCGCCGGGAGGCCTGCCCATGTCGGTGACCACGGACGCCCGCCCGTTCTCGGCGACCTTGCGCGCGTCGACCCTCGAAGTCCACGACCGGGCGAACTACTCCACGTACATGCGCGCCCTGCTCGGCGGGGAGCTCACCCGCGACGGCTACACCCAGCTGGCGATCCAGTACTACTTCATCTACGGCGCGATCGAGGCGGCGAGCGACGCGATGGCCGGCGACCGCGTCGGCGGCGAGTTCGTCTTCGACGAGCTGCGGCGCCTCCCGCTCCTCGAACGCGACCTCGCCCACCTCGTCGGGCCGGACTGGCGCTCGACGATCACGCCGCTGGCCTCGACGCAGGCGTACGTCGCCCGGATCCGCGAAGCGTCGGCCTGGGCCGGCGGGTACGTCGCCCACCACTACACGCGCTACCTCGGCGACATCGCCGGCGGCCAGGTCATCCGGCGGACGCTCGAGAAGAACTACGACGTCGCCGAGGCCGGAGCGCTCTTCTACCACTTCGACGGCATCGGCAGCGCGCCCCGCTTCCGCGACGCTTACCGGGCGAAGCTGGACAACGCGCCCTGGGACGAAGCCGAGCGCGCTCGCGTGATCGACGAGACCCTGGTGGCGTTCGAGTGCAACGTCGCCGTCTTCGACGAGCTGGCGCTGCGCCTCGACGAGTTCCGCGCCTGAATGATCGTCGTCACAGCCCGTTGACCTCCAGTTAAGTCCAGGTAGCAGGCTCGGTTTCAGGTGGTGCGCCTCCTGGGTACGCCACTCACGAGCCAGTCATCTCACGCGGTGACCACGACGCGCCCCCGCTCGCCGCGAGGGGGCGTGTGCTACTAGGTTCGATACCGGAAACTTGTGTCGAAGACAGAAGGAGGGCCAATGGCCCGCTACGAGCTCCCCGATCTCGACTACGACTACGGCGCCCTCGCGCCCCACATCTCCGGCGAGATCAACGAGCTGCACCACAGCAAGCACCACGCGACCTACGTCAAGGGCGCGAACGACACGCTCGACAAGATCGCCGAAGCTCGCGACGCCGGCAACTTCGGTGACATCGTCGGCCTGCAGACCACGCTGGCCTTCCACCTGGCCGGTCACGCGAACCACGTCGTGTGGTGGAAGATCCTGTCGCCGGAAGGCGGCGACAAGCCGACCGGCGAGCTCGCCGCGGCGATCGACGAGGCGTTCGGCTCCTTCGACAAGTTCAAGGCGCAGTTCACCGCCGTCGCGACGACCATCCAGGGCAACGGCTGGGGCGCGCTGTCCTGGGACCCGATCGGCAAGACGCTGATCACCCAGCAGCTGCGCGACCACCACAACAACCTGGTGCTGCCGACCACGCCGATCCTGCTGGTCGACGTCTGGGAGCACGCGTTCTACCTGGACTACAAGAACGTGAAGCCGAAGTACGTCGAGGCCCTGTGGAACATCTTCAACTGGGCCGAGATCAGCAAGCGCTTCGACAACGCCGTCGCGGGCGGCAACGGCCTGCTGCTCGGCTGAGTTCTTCCGTCGACGGGGCTCTCCCTTCCGGGAGGGCCCCGTTTTCGTCGCCGGGTGAAAATGCCTTGACCTCCAGCGCGGTCGAGGTGTTTGAGTGGGTGTCATGGACATCGACGCGTACCTGGACCGCCTCGGCGTCGCCCGCCCGGCGGCGCCCGACCTCGCGACGCTGCGCCACCTGCAGGAGCGCCACCTGGCCGCGGTGCCGTTCGAGAACCTGAGCAGCCACCTCGGCGAGCCGGTCGTCCTGGACGAGGACGCGCTGTTCGCCAAGATCGTGGGCCACCGCCGAGGCGGATTCTGCTACGAGCTGAACGGCCTGTTCGCCGCGTTGCTGCGCGCGCTGGGCTACGACGCTTCGCTGCGCGCGGCCCAGGTCTTCCGCGCCGACGGCACGGTGGGCCCGCCCCTGGACCACGCGGCGATCGTCGTTTCCCTGGACGCCGAGGATTGGCTGGTGGACGTCGGTTTCGGCCGCTTCGCCCGGCACCCGCTGCGCCTGTCCGCCGTGGACGCCCAGCCCGACCCCGACGGCGAGTTCCTGGTCCTGGACGCCCCCCACGGCGACGTCGACATCCTGCTGGACGGCAAGCCGCAGTACCGCCTGGAGCGGCGCCCGCGCCCCCTGGCCGACTTCATCCCGATGGCGTGGTGGCAGACGACGTCCCCCGAGTCCCACTTCACGCGGTCGCTGACGTGCTCCCGGCCGACGTCCCAGGGCCGGGTGACGTTGTCCGGCGACAAGCTGATCGAGACGGTGGACGGGGTGCGGAACGAGGTCCGCCTGCCCTCCCCGGAGGCGATCCACCTGGCGTACCGCGTGTATTTCGGGATGACGCTGACCAGGCTGCCGGTACCACCGGGCGGGAGCCCCTTGACTCGCGGCGCGCCCCAGCCGGACACTGCGCTGGCATGAACGAAGCCCCGGCCTGGGGTTTTCCCAGGGCCGGGGCTCCGTCCGTTCCCGAACTGACTGCCGCTCCCACCACGAAGCGGACATGTATGAGGTTAGCCTAACCTCATCTCCTCGGGCAAGGGTTCGGTCCCGGAGACTCGGATCTCACTCGTCCGGGTGATGGGCCGGTCAGCGCACGGCGCGGATGAACTGGGCGGCGATCGCGCCGACGATCGCGAACCCGGCCGCGCTGAGGTAGAGCGCGGCGTAGTTCTGCCCGCCGCCGATGGCGAGGAACACCGGGGCGATGGCGGGCGCGACGGTCTGCGGCAGGGCGTTGGCGATGTTGAACACGCCCATGCCCTTGGCCGCCGCGGTGTCGCTGTCGGGCAGCACCGACGCCACGAGCGCGTAGTCGACGCCGACGTAGGTGCCCTGACCGATCCCGGCGATCGCGACGCCGACCAGGAACCCGGTGAGCGTGGCCGAGGTCGCGATGACCACCATGCCGGTGCCGAAGATGAGCGACGCCGCGACGATGAAGACCTTCCGGCGCCGCAGCCGGTCCGACAGCCAGCCGGCGACGTTGCTGGCGACGACGACCCCGATCCCCAGGATGAGCATGGTCCAGCCCAGGACCGCGGCAGCCCGCGCGCTGGAGTAGCCGAGGTGGTCCATGAGGAAGTACGTCTTGTAGGTCAGCAGCAGGGACTTCCCGATCCACACCAGGAACCGGCTCAGGAACGCCCACGCGAAGTCGCGGTGCCGCAGCGGGTTGACCCACAGGCTCCGCGGGATGTCCGACCAGGACAGCCGCGGCAGCTCGGCCCGCGCCTGCGGGACCTCCCTGAGGTAGCAGGCGAACGCCAGCACCAGCACCAGCCCGATCGCGGCGGGGACGAGGAACATGCCCAGGCCGCGGGTTCCGGTGAACTGGACCAGGAACGTGCCCGCCACCTGCGCGACCTGGTTGGTCATGCCCATCAACCCGGAGACCGTGCCCCGCCGCCGCTCGGGCACCCGGTCGGGCAGGACGGCGATCAGGGCCGCCACGGCGGCGTTGAGGGCCAGCTGCGTGAGGCACCACCCGAGCAGCACGACCGGGATCGAGGGCGCGACCCCGATGACGAAGAGCGAAACCACCCCGCACGCGGCGCCGCCCACCATGAAGGGCCGGCGACGGCCCCACCGGGACGTGCACAGATCGCTCAGCCGCCCGAAAACCGGGTTGGAGACCATCGCGAAGATCGCCCCGACCCCGGTCACGAGGGCCAGGGACGACGCCTTGCCCGCCGGGTCGAGGTCGGCGATCCGCAGCGCCAGCGTGACCGAAGCCGGGGTCAGCAACGCGATCCACAAGCCGACGATGGCGAGCACGTACAGGCCGACGAACAGCCGCCCGACGGGCTGGCCGGTCAACCGGCGGGCCTGGTCCGGACCGTTCTCCCGGTGCTCGCCGGTCGCGAGCGGGGCAACCTCGGGGTGGGGTGTGGCCACGGGTGACTCCTTTGTCGAAGTGACGGTAACGGCGATGGCGGTCAGCGGGTGGGTGCGCCGGC
The DNA here is from genome assembly GCF_002155975.1 of Amycolatopsis kentuckyensis. Taxonomy (GTDB): domain Bacteria; phylum Actinomycetota; class Actinomycetes; order Mycobacteriales; family Pseudonocardiaceae; genus Amycolatopsis; species Amycolatopsis kentuckyensis. The sequence goes on along the minus strand of NZ_MUMI01000226.1, from coordinate 32,636 downwards.
CAGCTCCCTGGCGTCCCGCAGCAGGCGGGCGTCGGCGCGGGCGAGGGATTCGGTGATCGCGTCGATCGCCGACCGGTGCTCTTCGAAGTCGTGGGCCGCTTCCGCGGCGAGTTCCTTGCGGCGGGCGGCCGCGGTGCCACCGGGGCTGTCCCGGCTCTCGACGAACGCGCGCGGGTCGAGCAGCTCGGCCAGCCGGGCGTGGGAGTACCGGCGCAACGGCCCTTCGGCGAGGTCCGGCCGCACGGTGCCCTCCGGTTCGCCCGCCGCTTCGTGGGCGGCGACGAACCGGGCGACGACGTCGTGGGCGGCGCGGAACCTCAGGCCGTGCCGGCGCACCAGGTCGTCGGCCAGTGCGCTGGCCGTCGACCAGTGCCGCCCAGCGGACCGCCGCAGGCGTTCCGGGTCGGTTTCGAGGGTCTCCACGGCCCGGCTCAGCAGCTCGAGCGCGCCTTCGGTCTCCCGGCAGTACCCGGGCAGGCGGTTGTGCACGTAGCCCTGGTCGGCGTCGGTGGAGGTGGCGAAGTGCAGCACACCGAGCTGGGCGGCACCCCACCCGGCCGCTTCGCCCGCCAGGCCGCGGATGCGTTCCAGGACGATGGGGTTGCGCTTCTGCGGCATCATGCTCGACGTCCCGCACAGGGACGCGGCCAGCCGCACCAGCCCGACTTCCGACGACGACCAGTAGTAGAGGTCCGAGGCGCACCGGGCGGCACCGGAGAGCACCAGGCCCAGCACCGCGGCCAGTTCGGCGCCGGTGTCCAGTGCGGACAGTCCGGCGTCGCGGGCGTTGCGGACCGGCCGGGCGAACCCGAGGTAGGCGGCGGTCGCCGCGCGGTCGTTCGGCCAGGAGGTCCCGCTGTGCGCCGCGCCACCGAGCGGGCACTCGTTCAGCCGGTCGTACAGCTGCCGGACGCGGGCAAGGTTGCGGGAGGCCACCCAGTAGTGCGCGTTGAAGTAGTGCCCGAGCGTGGTGGGCTGGGCGTGCTGCAGGTGGGTGTAGCCCGGCGCCAGGACGTCGTCGTGGTCGTCCGCCGCCTCCAGCAGGACGCGGCCCAGCCGGAGGAGCCCGGTCAGCACCGGGAGCAGGGCCGCGCGGCCGGCCAGCCGCACCCCGGTCGACTTCTGGTCGATCCGGCTCCGCGCCCGCTGGATGTCCAGGCCCGCCGGCCCGCACTGGTCCTCCAGGTAGCGCTCGAGCTGGAGGGCGACGGTCCCGAGGGCCGGATCGCCGGCCAGCACCCGCGCGGGCTCGTTCTCCAGCAGGCGCAGCAGGGCCCGCGCCAGCGAGCGGCCGTGGCCGGGCTCGAACACGCCCTGGCGCGTCAGCATGAGGACGTGCGCGAGGTCGATGCGGACGTACTCCGCTGCCGCGGCGAGTTCGTCGGCCAGCTCGACGGCGTTGACGTGCTCCACCAGTCCGGGATCGGGCCGGGCACCCAAGCGCCCGTCGGTGAGAACCGGCTGCATCGTCGGCACCTCCTCATGTAAACGATGACATTGCAATGTAAACGATGACATGAGGGAGTGTCAGCCACGACCGCGTCCATGTCAACGATTACATTGGGAGGCGAACCCGGAGAGGACACACGTGGCACAGAGCGGACGGCGCGTAACGCTGCGAGAAGTCGCGAACGCCGCCGGCGTCAGCACGGCGACGGTGACGCGCGCCCTGCAGAACTCACCCCTGGTGGAAGCGGACACGCGGGAACGCGTGCTCGTGGCGGTGAAGCAGCTGGGCTACTCGCCCAACCCCATCGCCCGGAACCTGCGGACCGGGGGCCGCGAAGGCGCGGTCGGCCTGGTCACGGCCGGGTTCACCAACGTGTTCCAGGCCGGGGTCGCCGCGGGCGCCGAACGGGAGCTCCGCCGCGCGGGGCTCCACCTGATCATCGGTTCCACCGACGACGACGCCACCCGCGAACCCGAACTGGCGCGGGCGATGATCGACCGCCGGGTCAGCGCCCTGCTGATGATGCCGGACGGCGACGACCGCGGTTATCTCGCCATCGAGCACACCTTCGGCACGCCGGTCGTGCTCGTCGGGCGGCCCGCTCTGGGGCTGGCCGCGGACGTGGTGATGACCGACGACGACGACGGCGTGCGGCGCGCGACCGAGCAGCTGCTGGAGCTGGGGCACCGGCGCATCGCCGCGCTCGCCGGCCGGCTCGGCTCGTTCCGCGCCGGGCAACGCCTCGACGGCTTCCGCGCGGCACTGGCCCGGCACGGCGTGGCCGAGGACGCCGAACTGGTGGCCGGCGACCTCACGACGCCGGACCAGGCCCGCGCCGCGGTCGAACGGCTGATGGACCTGCCCTCGCCGCCGACCGCGGTCCTCGCGCTGAACCTGGGCATCACCACGGGCGTCCTGCTCGACCGCGTCGCCCACCGGCGCGGGTCCGCCTTCATCGGCCTGGACGAACACGACCTCACCGCCGGGCTGGGCATCTCCGCGATCGTCCGCGACCCGCAGGAGATCGGCCGCCAGGCCGCGTTGCTGGCCTTGGACCGGATCGCCCGGCCCGACCGCCCGGCCCGCACGGTCACCGTCCCGTGCGACCTCCGCAGGCGCGGCTCGGGCGAAATCCCGGCGGATTCCTAGACCTTCGCCCGCTTCAGCACGCGCAGCCCCAAGCCGCGCTTCACCGGCCAGGAAATCCCACCCCGCCGGATCAGCACCACGGCACACACCACCGCGGCCACCGCGGAAACCGCCCCACCGATGTAGAACGGCGACCGCCCGCCGAACTGCTGGGCCATCCACCCCACCATCGGCCCGCCGATCGGGTTGCCCCCGATCAGCACCAGCACGTACAGCCCCATCACGCGTCCGCGCATCTCGGGGCTGACCGACGTCTGCACCAGCGCGTTCGCCGTGTTGAGGAACGTCATCGTGGCGAAGCCGAGCGGGATCAGGCCGAGGCCGAACGTCAGGTACGTCGGCATGAACGCCGTGATCAGCTCGAACACGCCCAGGAAGAACGCCGACACGAGCATCAGCCGCACCCGCGGCCGCCCCTTGGTGCCGCGGCGGGCCGACATGATCGCGCCGGTGAAGGTGCCGACCGCGACCAGCGTCGAGAGGAGGCCGTAACCGTCGGCGGCCGTGTGGAACACGTTCGCGGCCACGATCGGGAGCGAGCTGAAGTAGGTGATGCCGAACGTGCTGACGAACAGCACCAGCACCATCACCGTCATCAGGTCCGACCGCCGCCGGACGTAGCGCAGGCCCTCGGCGAGCTGGCCCTTCTCGCGCGGCACCGCCGCGACGCGGAACAGCTTGTCCGGGTTCATCAGGACCAGCCCGGTGATCACCGCGACGGTGCTCAGCGCGTTCGCGATGAACAGCCAGCCGGTGCCGATCCAGGTGATCGCGAACCCGGCGATCGCCGGGCCGACGATCCGCGCCATGTTGAAGATCGACGAGTTCAGCGCGACGGCGTTGGCCACCTGGTCGCGGCCCACCATCTCGGCGACGAACGACTGCCGCGTCGGCACTTCCAGCGCGGCCGTCACGCCGAGGGTGAAGCACAGGACGTAGACGTGCCACAGCGCGGCGATCCCGCTCAGGTCGAGCACGCCGAGGATCGCGGCCTGCGAACACGCCGCGACCTGGATCCAGGTGAGCAGCCGCCGCTTGTCGACGCGGTCGGCGAGGACGCCGGCCCAGAGCGAAAGGAACAGCGTCGGGGTGAACTGGAGCGCGACCGCGACCCCGAGGGCGATCGGGTTGTTGCCGCTGAGGGTGAACACCAGCCAGTCCTGGGCGATGCGCTGCATCCAGGTGCCGATGTTCGAGATGACCTGGCCGGTGAAGAACAGCCGGTAGTTGCGGACGCGCAGCGAGGCGAACATGCTGCCGCGCTTGGTTCCGGATGGTGGCGAGGCGGACGGCGGTGGAGCCGTGTCCCGGGTAGCAGTGGTCTCGATCGAACGCTTGGTTTCGCTACCCGTGGCCGTCACCGTGGTTAGTTCCCCGCCATCCTGTCTATGATTTCGGCGGCTTTGGAGAGCACTTCACGCTCTTCGTCGCCGAGTTCCGCCAATTGCCGGTCCAGCCACGCCTCCCGCACGGAGATGGCCTTCTGCACGTAGGCCAGCCCGCTCTCGGACAGCTCGACGATGGCCTGCCTGCCATCGGTCGGGTGCGGGCGCCGCTCGACGAACCGCAGCTCCTCGAGCGCGGCGATCACCCTCGTCATCGAAGGTGGCTGGACGCCTTCCTTCGCGGCGAGCTGACCCGGGGTCAGCGCACCGCACTTGTGCAAGGTGGACAGCGCGGCGACCTGCGTCAGCGTGAGGTCGTCCCCGACGCGCTGTGCCCGCAGCCGGCGGTTGAGCCGGACCACCGCGAGACGCAGACGGCTCGCCAACGAGCGTTCGTGCGTGTCGCCGGACATATAGTTAGCATACCTTACGAAACATCGGCCGCACGGGTGATCTCTGTCTATCCGCAACCTGGAACAGCCCCGTGCGTCTTCCCCAGGAGCAGAACCTGGGGAGTCGGATGAACAAGAAGCTGGTGGGCTCGGCCGTGGTCGGCGCGGCGGTCCTGGCGGTCGTGGTGGCGCAGTTCGTGGGCGGCGGTGCCGAAGCGCCCGCGGCCGCCCCACCGCCGCCGGCGCCCAAGGTCATCCGGGACACGTTGGAGATCTACCGGATCCCGGACGCGACCGGCCCCGGCGCGGCGATCGAGATACCGGTGCCGTCCTGGGCCGTGAGCCGCGACAAGGAGCGCGCGACCTACCGCGAGGGCGAGCTCCTGCTGGAGACCGACCGGGTGCAGATCACGCAGGAGGATGCCCTCGGCGGGCTCCGGGCGGTGGCCGGCAGGCAGGGCGGCACCGTGGTGGAGCACGCCCCGATCGCCGACCGCGACGCCGCGGAATGGGACTACACCTACGAGCGCGACGGTGTGCCGCGGCGGGTGACCGTGGTCGGCCTCGGCGCCGGCGACGCCCTGGTGACGGTGCGGTTCGAGGCCCCGGTCGCCGAGTTCGAGCGCAACCGGGGTGTCCTCGACGAAGCCCTGAAGATCAGGGGCTGATCAGCGGAACGCGGCCTGGAGCGGGCCGACCGCGAAGTACGCCACGAAGGCCAGCGCGATCACCCACATCAGCGGGTGCACCTGGCGGGCCTTGCCGGTGGCCGCGCGGATGACGACGTAGCTGACGAAGCCGGCGCCGATGCCGTTCGCGATCGAGTACGTGAACGGCATGACGACGATGGTCAGGAACGCCGGCAGCGCGATCGAGTAGTCGGTGAAGTCGATGTCGCGGACCTGCGACATCAGCATCGCGCCGACGACGACCAGCGCCGGCGCGGCCGCCTCGACCGGCACCACCTGGTACAGCGGGGTCAGGAACATCGCGGCGAGGAACAGCACGCCGGTGACGATGTTCGCCAGGCCGGTCCGCGCGCCCTCGGCGATGCCCGACGCCGACTCGACGAACACCGTGTTCGAGCTGGCCGAGCCGAAGCCGCCCGCCGCGCCCGCGAGGCCTTCGACGAACAGCGCCTTGCCGACGTTGGGCAGCTGGCCGTCCTTCGGGAGCAGGTCGGCCTCCTTCGCGAGGCCGGTCATGGTGCCCATGGCGTCGAAGAAGTCGGCGAGCACCAGGGTGAACACCAGCAGGCAGACGGTGATGATCGGCAGCCGCGTCCAGGCGCCGAACGAGACGTCGCCGACGAGCGAGAGGTTCGGCAGGCCGAACACCTGGTCCGGCAGCGCCGGGTAGCCGAGGTTCCAGCCCTTCGGGTTCGTGCCCCGCGACGGCCCGGCGTTGACGATCGCCTCGACGACGATGGCCAGCACGGTCGAGGTCAGCACGCCGATCAGGATCGCGCCCTTGACCTTGCGGACGACCAGGATGCCGGTGACCAGCAGGCCGACGACGAACACCGCGGTCGGCCAGGAGGCGATCGAGCCGTTGATGCCCAAGCCGACCGGGACGGTGGTGTGCGCGGCGTCCGGCAGCCGGCGCACGAACCCGGCGTCGACCAGGCCGATCAGGCAGATGAACACGCCGATGCCGACGGCGATCGCGGACTTCAGCGCGGCCGGCACGGCCCGGAACACCGCGGTCCGGAACCCGGTGAGCACCAGCAGCACGATGATCACGCCCTCGATGACCACCAGGCCCATCGCCTCGGGCCAGGTCATCTGCGGGGCGATGGTGACCGCGACCAGGCTGTTGATGCCCAGGCCGGTGGCGATGGCGAACGGGTAGTTCGCGATCAGGCCCATCAGGATGGTCAGCACGCCGGCGACGAGCGCGGTCACCGCGGCGACCTGCGGCACGGGCAGGATGCCGCCGAGGACGTCCTTGTGCGCGCCCGCGTCGTCGGCCGAGAAGCTGCCGATGATCAGCGGGTTCAGCACCACGATGTAGGCCATCGTGACGAAGGTGACCAGGCCGCCGCGCAGCTCGCGCGACACCGTCGACCCCCGCTCGGTGATCTTGAAGAACCGGTCCAGTGTGGACGTCCCGCTGCGGGTCGTCTCCTGCTCCGCCATTCGCCTGCCCATTCTCTCGCTGCTGCGGAGTACCCTGCACCTCGTGAGTGAACCGATCAATCCACCGGAGGTTACGGGCTCGTTGCGGCACACGCCGGAGCTGCCCAAGAAGCTGACCGACCTGACGCCGGTGGTGATCGTAGGCACCTCGATCTGGGCTGTCGCGCTGGTGGTGCTCTTCTTCACGACTTCGGGGCTGTGGGTGCAGACGGCGCTGTCCGGTTTCGCGCTCGGTTTCGTCGGGCTCGCGATCATCGGCTGGCAGCGCGCCGCCGCCCGCCGCGGCTCGAAGTCGGCCCAGCGCCTCTGACGGTTACGCGAGCAGGGTCCGCGGCGAGGGGTCGTCGAGGAGCGCGGTGATCAGGTGCCGGTCGGGCCAGCGCCCGGCCGCCCAGGCGAACGCCCGCGCCAGGCCTTCCGACGTGTCGGCCGCGTGCAGCCGGTCATCGGACCACCACGGGACGTCGTGTTCGGCGCCCTGGATGCGCACGGTGAGCGGGTCGTGCACCAGCACGCCGCCGTCCGGGAGCCGGATGCCGAGCTGGTCCGCGACGAGCTTCAGCGCGGGGAGCTCGGTCCAGGGCGCGTACTCGCCTTCACTGGCGACCCGGGCTTCCTCCGCGCTCGCGAGCGGCAGGTCGAGCAGGTCCGCGAGCCGCTCCGGGTCCTCGGGGGCAACCACGTACCGGCCGGGTTCGAGCGCCCCGGCGACCCACGGCACGTCCAGCACGAGCGCGTCGTCCACAACGGACCCGTCGGCGGCCCGCACGGCGCGCGGCGCACCCGGGTCCACTCCGGACTCGAGGACGGCGTCGTAGGCGCGCGTGGCCAGCCCGGGCGAGACCACGCGGTCCGGGTCGGCGAGCCGGTCGAGGAGGTCCGCTGCCTCGTCCACAGTGGACACGCTCAGGTCCACCCGCACCCCGGCGATCCGGAGGAGGTCTTCGCTCAGGCCGACATCGGGAACCTCGTCGAAGAGCCCGGCCAGATCGGCGTCCGGCAGCCGCCACTCGTTCGGCGCGGCCCCGTCGAGCACGGCGTACTGCGCGATCCACCAGGCGGCGTGCCCGTGCGGCGTGCGCAAGGCGTGCCACGTCTCAGGTCGCGCGGCGAGCAGCTTGACGGCCGCGGGCCAGGCGTCGTCGGCCACGAGATCGAGGTCCCGGATCGCGACGAGCGTCGACGGCGGTTCCGGCAGCGAGTCCCACCAGGCTTCCTCGTCGGGCAGGTCGTGGTCGGGTTCGCGCGGTTCGTCGTCGACGACCACGGCGAAGGAGTCGAGCACCCCGGCGGCCTCGAGCGTGCTTTGTGGCCAGTCGCCGGCGAAGTCCTCGTCGAGGACGTCCATGGCGCCGTCTTCCTCGAAGACCTCTTCGTCGAAGATGTCGAGCAGCGGCGACGTCGGCAGGACGAGTTCGTCGGCCCGGCGCCAGGTGTCGGTGCCGGGCAGGGCGAGCGCGCTGACCCAGCGCGGCGCGTCGTCCCCGCAGTCGGCGATCAGCCGCAGAACGGCACCGGCGAGCGTCGTACCGTCCAAACCGGACCGGGCGTCTTCGACGCTGCGCTCGACGGCGTCCCGCAGCTGGTCGGCGTTGAGCAGCTCCCGGGCATCGGCGTGCTTGGCACCCAACCGTTCCAGAAGCGGGTGCGACGCGGCGGGGTGCACCAGCCGCAGCCCCGGGATGTCTACATCGGACAGCAAGTCGAGAAGTTCCGCAGAGCCGTCCACGAGCAGGCAGCCCCGGGCACCCGGCAGCGTCCGGCCGTCCGACAGGGGAACGGGAAGCCCGTCCAGCCGTTCCCCGGCAAGCACGTGCGACTCGACGGCGATCGCCAGGGCCGCGTAGACGTCCCGCCACCAGCCCGGATCACGGCTGACGCCGGTCAGCGTGTCCAGCACCTCTTCGATGCCGATCACTTGCACCGCAACGGCTTTGAGGACTTGCGCAGGCCCTTCAACCAGCCCCGGCACGAGGTCTTTCAGGAGGTCGGACAGCCCGGGCACGTCGACGTCGAGCACCCGAGCCTGACGACCGGAGACCTCTTTGCCATCCTTTGTGGACAGCCACGGTTCCACATTGAGAGCCGCGAGCACCTCGTCACGAAGTTTGTTGTCCACAGTGGACTTCGGAAACCCGGGCGTCGGAACGAGCGCGAACCGCTGTTCGGACGGGAGAAGCCGGACGAGCCCGACGTACTCTTTCGCGGCAGCCTCGAGAGCTTGCGCCAGTTCGGGCCCGGGCAGCGCCCGGCGTCGCGACGGTTCGACCGGAACGGAGGCGAGCAGCCGCGCGGGCAGCGACAGCCCGTCATCGGTGGGCGTCGGCGCGTGCAGAACGTCCTCGCGGAGCGGCCGAGGCGCGCCATCGGAGCCGACCGGAACGGCCCACACGACGTCACCGCGGTGAGTCAGCCAGCGCGTTTCCCGTTCCGGGCCACGGATGTCGACGAAGTCACCATCGGCCTCCCGTGTCCAAACGCGACCGTCGACGTCGAATTCCGCCAGCCAGGGCAAGGCGAGCAGCAGATCGGCCACATCCCGCGCGAGGTCGTCGAGAAGGGCACGCCCGTCAACGCCGTCCCGAAGAGGCAGCCGGACTTCGGTGTCGAAGCCGGGAGGCACGTCGGCCGGGACGGGCCAGGGAAGCCGCAGGACGGGAACGTCCCCCGCGATCCCGGCGGCGTCCCGGGTGCGTTCGGCGGAGAAGGCGACCCCGCCGGTGCTGGAGACCACGCGGGGTTCGTCGGAGACGGTCCGCACGGCGGCGAACCCGACCCCGAAGCGCCCGACGGTTCCGCCGGTCTTGCCGGAGGCCCGCAGCGAGGCGAGCGAGGCCACACCCCGGGCGTCGAGCGGAGCGCCGGTGTTGGCGAACCGGAGTTCGCTGTCCACAATAGACACCCGAACCCGCCCGGGCTTCCCCCCGGCCATGGCGGCATCGGCGGCGTTCTGCGCGAGTTCGACGAAGAGCCGATCCCGGTAGGCGCCGACCCGGAGGTCGCGTTCGACGTTGGTGTCTTCGGTGAGCCGCGTGGGCGAGTCCCGCCAGGAGCGCAGGGTGGCCTCACGGAGCCGGGCGGTCCCGAACGGATCGCCCGGCTCGAGGGTGTCGCCGATCACCGGTCGCGGGAGTCGTCGACCTGCGCCTGCGCTTCATCGGCCGGCGAGGCCTCGGTAACGACGTCATCGTTGAGAACGGCGGCGGGAACCTCGCTGTCCTGCGCCTCCCCACCAGGTCCCGGAGCCGCAGCCTCGGCCGGCTCCCCCGCTTCGCCCTCGCTACCGGCCGAAAGCGGCTCGGCGACCTCTGAGGGGACGGGATCCACCTCCGCCGCATCCGATTCCGCGGCCGCCGGGATCTCGTCGGCGGCGTGCTCGGTCGTGGCCTCGGGCGCCTCAGGAGCGGCCCGAAGTTCGGTCGCATCGGTCACCTCGGCCTGCGTCGGCTCGGCTTCCGCGGGCTCCGGCACCTCGGCCACAACGGGCTCGCCAGCCACCGCCGGCACACCAACCGGCTCGGCAGCTTCATCGCTCACTGCCGGCTCAGCCACCCCAACGGCCGGCTCTCCAGCCGGGTCGGCGGCTTCATCGCTCACTGCCGGCTCTGCCACCCGACCGGCCGGCTCTCCAGCCGGGCCGGCCGCCTCCGAGGCCACCGACGCTTCCGCAGCTTCACCCGGCTCAGTGACTTCACCACCAGTCGCCACCGGCGCTTCCGCCGCCGGCTCGGCCACACCATCAGCCGGCGCCTCGGCCACCGTCGCGGCTGAATCAGCCGCCTCGGGCTCCGCTGCGGCCGGCTCAGCCGCCGGAACCGAATCGGCCAGTTCCGAGGCCGCCGGCTCAGGCACCACTGCCGGCTCGACCGGCTCAGTCGCCACCGGGTCGGCCGGCTCAGCAACCTCATCGGCCGCCGCCGGCACCGGGGCAGCCTGCGCCGCAGCCGACTCGGCCTGCTCCGAGGCCACCGGCTCAGCCACCTCGGGAGCCACCGGCTCAACCGCCGCCGCCACCGGCTCAGCCGCCACTTCCGGCTCCACCTCGGCCGGCGACACGTCCGACTCCGCTATCCCCGTCTCCGGCTCCGCCGCCGCCGTCTCCACGACTTCCGGGGCCGGGGCCGGGGCGAAGTCCAGCAACGAGTCGTCGTACACCAGCTCTGCCACCGGGACCGACGAGGTCACCTCGACCTCTACCTCCGAGTGCGCTCCGCACCCGTACTCCACGTCCACCACGTGGCCGTCCGCCGGGGCGATGTCGTTGCTGCACACGCCGAACACCCCGCGCAACGAGCCCGCCAGCGGCACGAAGAACCCGCACGTCCCGCACACGTCCGGCGCGCTGCGGGCCATGTCCGAGCGCGGCCCGAACTCGCCCTCGTGCCAGCGGGCCGCCGCCTCCGTGCGGCCGAACCGGGACAGCGTGTGCACCCGGCCCAGGCCGACCTCGCGGGCCGTCTCCTCCACCGCCGGGTCGTCCGACTGCAGGTACGCCGGGACCAGGCGGGGGTCGTTCTCCGCCGTCGGGAAGATGTCGCCCACTCCGAGGTCGCCCGCGCGGACCCGGCGCTCCCAGGGCACCCAGGCCGGCGCCACCAGCGCCGCGGGGCCCGGGACCAGCACCACCTCGCTGACCGTCACCGGTTCGTCGTCGCCCGCCAGGGCGACCGTGACCGACCAGCGCCAGCCTCCGTAGCCCGGGACCTGGGCCTCGAACAGGTGACTTGCCGTGACCGCGTCCTCGCGGGTGACACCCACGTGGTCGCCGAGCTGCTCCTCGGGTGCGTCCTCCAGCACCGCAGCTCGCGCGAACTCCACCGCGTCGGCGAGTTTGCGCTGCACGGAACCGTCGTCCAGGGTCAGCAGCAGAGTCATGCGGCCAATTGTGCCGCACGCATCCGCGGCGCCCGTGCCAGGCTGTTCATCGTGCGCACGCCGATCGTCACCGTCCTGCTGCTGGCCGCCGCGCTCGGCGGCTGCGCCGGTGCCCCAGAACAACCAGCCGGCCCCGAACGGCTCACCGTCCAGCTCGTCGAGACCCTCCCGCACGATCCCGCCGCCTTCACTGAAGGCCTAGAGTTCGCCGGCGACACGCTGTACGAAAGCACCGGGCTCGCCGGCAGGTCCACGCTCACCGCAGGCCCCGCGGGCGGGCCGCCGCGAACGACGGCCACGCTGCCGTCGCCGATGTTCGGCGAGGGCGTCACCGTCCTCGGGCCGACGCTGTGGCAGCTCACCTGGCAGGACGGCGTCGCCATCGAACGCGACACCGCCACCCTCGCCGAGCTGCGGCGCGTCCCCTTCCAGGGCGAAGGCTGGGGCCTGTGCCACCAGGCGGACGGCCGGCTGGTGATGAGCAACGGCTCCTCGCGGCTGACCTTCCGGGACCCGAAGACCTTCGCCGTCACCGGGAGCGTCGACGTCGGCCGCGACCAGCTCAACGAGCTCGAATGCGTCGGCGGGGACGTCTACGCAAACGTTTGGCACACCGACACCGTCCTGCGCATCGAGGCCGCCACCGGGCGCGTCACCGGGACGATCGACGCAGGTCAGCTGCGTGCGAAAGTGAACGCGACGGGCGCCGAAGACGTGCTCAACGGTATCGCCGCCGTCCCGGGCAGCGGCGATTTCCTCCTCACCGGGAAGCAGTGGCCGGTCACGTTCCGGGTGAGGTTCGTCCCGGCTCCGGCCTGAAAGCACGGATGAGCAGGCGGAACCGGCCCTCGGTAAGGCAGGATTGACACGTGGCACTCTTCGGCTCCCGCTCCGGCTCAGACGGCTCCCGGTCTGGTCAGCCGCACGGCCGGAAGTCCAAGCGGCGCTGGACGCCGGAACCGGGCGCCGCCCAGGCCAGGTCCTGGCGGGACGCCGCCGCGCCGCGCGCCGAGCACGGCAGCCCGCCGCCGCCCACCCGCGTCCAGCGGCCCGTCCCGCCGCGCGCCGGGTTCCACGACGGCCGCGTGCCGAACGCCGACGAAGCACCCACCGCGGCCGCGCCGGCGAACCACCGGCCGCCGCCCCCGCGCGGGGCCCGGCCGTACGACCCGCACCGCACCGAGCCCGTGCGCCGCGAACCGCCCGGCGGCGGCTTCTACCAGGGTGAACGCCACCCCGGCAGCGGCGAGTACGAGCACTACGACACCGGCGGCTACGCGGGCGAACCGCGGCCGCCGGAGCAGGCGCCGCCGCCGCCACGGGAGGAACCGCGGACGCCGGGCGGCACGCCGAAGCTGCCGAAGAAGATCACCGTCACGCGGGTGGCGGCGATGCGCAGCCGCCAGCTGACCGGCCAGGCCGTCGACGCCTTCCAGCGCGCGACGAAGGCCGACGGCGCCGAGAAGTCCGGCCTGACCTCGCTGACCTACGCCGTGATGCTGAACTACGCCAGCGACGCGGCGATGGCGATCGCGCTCGCCAACACGCTCTTCTTCGCCGCGACCAGCGGCGAGAGCAAGGGCAAGGTGGCGCTCTACCTGCTCATCACGATCGCGCCGTTCGCGCTGGTCGCGCCGGTGATCGGGCCCGCGCTGGACAAGGTCCAGCGCGGCAGGCGGCTGGCGATGTGCGCGTCCTCGATCGGCCAGGGCCTGATGGCCGTCGTGATGGCATTGCACTTCGACGACTGGCTGCTCTACCCGGCCGCGCTCGGGATGATGGTGCTGTCGAAGTCGTTCACCGTGCTCAAGGCCGCGGTGACGCCGCGGGTGCTGCCGTCGGAGATCACGCTCTCGAAGACGAACGCCCGGCTGACCACGTTCGGCCTGGTCGCCGCGGGCGTGTTCGGCGCGCTGGCCAGCGGGATCAACGCCATCTCCGGGTCGGCGGGCGCACTGTGGTTCACGGCGCTGATCTGCGTCGCCGCCGCCGTGCAGTCGATGCGGATCCCGGCCTGGGTGGAGGCGACCGAGGGCGAGGTGCCGACCTCCCTGTCGGCGCACCCGAAGGAGAAGAAGCGCCGCCAGCCGATGGGGCGCCACATCGTCGTCGCGCTCTGGGGCAACGGCTCGGTGCGCGTGCTCACCGGCTTCCTCATGATGTTCGCCGCGTTCGCGGTCAAGGCGCAGACCGAGGGCAGCGGGCAGACGCCGTTCATGCAGCTGCTGCTGCTCGGCGTGATCGGCGCCGCGGCGGGCGCCGGCGGGTTCCTCGGCAACGCGCTGGGCTCGCGCCTGCACTTCGGCAGCCCGGACCAGGTGATCGTCGGGTGCGTGGCGGGCTGCGTGCTGGCCGCGCTGGTCGCGACGGTCCTGCCCGGCCTGGCCACGGCCGCGATCGTCGGCCTGGTCGGCGCGACGGCCAGCGCGCTGGCCAAGATCAGCCTCGACGCCGTCATCCAGGAAGACCTGCCCGAGGAGTCGCGCGCGTCGGCGTTCGGCCGCTCGGAAACCGTGCTGCAGCTGGCCTGGTGCCTGGGCGGCGCGGTCGGCCTGCTGCTGCCGCCGACGTACTGGATCGGCTTCCTGGTGATCAGCGTCGTGCTGGCCGTCGGCCTCACGCAGACGTACCTGGTGCGCCGCGGCGGCTCGCTCGTGCCGGGCCTCGGCGGCGACCGGCCGCTGCGCCCCGAGCCGACCGGCAGCTTCCCGGCCCAGGGCCTGCCCCGGGACCCGACGGCCCGCCGGTAGGGTCTGGGCCCATGCGACGTTCCCGGGTGGTGGCCCTGCTTGCGGCCGGTGGGTTCGCGGTGGCCGGCTGCTCGGCGCCCGGCCCGGCCGAGGTCACCTTCTACGCCGACGGCCACACCGTCAACACCACGCCCGTGCTCACCTGCGACTACACGCAGAAGCTCGCGCAGCCGTGCAGCGCGAAGGGTTCGACGCAGACGCTGAAGGTCCGCCCCGGCAAGCCGGTGCAGATCTCGGTGCCCGGCGAAGTCGCGGACTCGCCCTGGCAGATCGTCTACGAGTACGTCACCCCGCAGGGCGAGTTCAAGCAGAGCGCCCCGATCCCGTTCACGTCGCTGGACCGCTACGCCTACACGGTCACGCCGCCGACGCCGGCCGACCGCATTTCCGCGGTGGACGTGCAGAAGTACACGGCCGTGCTCAACGCGGAAACCGGCGAGTCGGGCCTGCTGCCCAGCGACGTCTGGGGCCTCCGGCTCGAGGCTTAGGGATCGATGTCCCGGGCGACCGCGCGCATGATCTCGGCGATCTGCTTGGTGTGCTTGCGGTCCGGGTAGCGGTTGCGCCGCAGGTCCGGCTGCACCTTCAGCTCCAGCAGCTTGATCATGTCCTCGATCAGGCCGTGCAGCTCCTCGGCGGGGCGGCGCCGCGCCTCGGCGACGGACGGCGGCGGGTCGAGCAGCCGGACGGAGAGCGCTTGCGGCCCACGGCGGCCGTCGGCGACGCCGAACTCCAGCCGCTGCCCGGCCTTCAGCCCCTCGACGCCCTGCGGCAGCGCGGCCTTGCGAATGTAGACGTCGGCGCCACCGTCCTGCGTGACGAACCCGAACCCCTTCTCCGCGTCGTACCACTTGACCTTGCCGGTCGGCACTTCCCTCACCAGTCCTTCTGCTGTCCGCTCACGACGAACGCGCCCGGGGCGTACCCAGGGCGCGCTGGGTAAAGGGTATCTCGCCACAGGCCCTGGGGAGAAGTCGATACCGGCGGATACCCTCATACGTCATGAAGAGCACGACGAAGGAGGCGGGCGTGGCCGCTCCCGGCAAACCGTTCCTGATGCGCGTCGGCATCGGGCTTTTCGGCCTCGGCATGGTCGCCGTGCTGGCGGTGTTCATCATGTTCGCCGCCGGCCTGGAGAACCTGCCGGTGTGGTTGTCGGTCGCCGCCGGGGTGATCACGCCCCTGGGCCTGGCGCTCGGCCTGATCGCGCTGTGGCTCGAAGCGCGCGCCAAGAAAGAGAGCTAAGGCACCACGCTCCCCGCGAACGTCCGCTCGAACCACGCCGGGAACTCCGTCAGCGACTCGAACACCACCTCCGCTCCTTCGCTCAGCAGCAGCGCGCGATCGCACGGCCCGGTGGTGACGCCGACCGCGATCGCCCCGGCCGCGAGGGCACCGCGGATGTCGCCCGCGTGATCTCCGACATACACCCGTGCGTCGTGCGCCAGCAGCGCCTCGGCCTTCTGCGTCGACCACAGCTCGCCGATGACCTCGTCGACGTCGAGCCCGAGCGCGTCCACGTGCAGCTGCGCGTTGGGCCCGTACTTCCCGGTGACGACCAGCGTGCGCCCGCCCGCGGCGTGCACCGCGCGGAGCGACTCGACCGCGCCCGGCAGCGCGACCGTGCTCGGCACGACCACCTCGGGGTACATCGCGCGGAACCGGTCGACGAGCCCGGGGATGCGCTCCTCGGGTGCTTCGAAGCCGCGCAGGATGTCGTCGAGCGGCGGGCCGAGGTTGGCCGCGAACGCCTCGCCGTCCAGCGGCAGGCCGGATTCGACGCCGAGCGCGTTCATCGCCGCGGCCATGCCCGGCCGGGCGTCGATCAGTGTCATGTCGAGGTCGAACCCCACGGTTATGCCCACGACCGACACCGTAGCCGCCACCACCGACAGTTTTACGTGCGAACCGAACGTGTACAGCACCTTGACAGCAGAGTGATCTGTGTCAAGGTGAAGTGTGACCAGCTTCACCGAACGGACAAAGGCGTCCCTGCGCGAAGCACTGCTCGACGCCGCCGCCGACCTGCTGCCGGACCGCGGCCACGCGGGCCTGCGGATGGCCGACGTCGCCGCGAAGGCCGGCGTGAGCAGGCAGACGGTCTACAACGAGTTCGGGAACAAGGCGGCGCTGACCCAGGCGGTGGCGCTGCGCACCGCGTCGGAGTTCCTCGACGGGATCCGGCAGCGGTTCGAAACGGCGGACGGGCTCCTGGCGGGCATCCACCACGCCGTCGTCTACACGATCGAGCACGCGCGGGAGAACCGCCTGGTCGCGGCGGCGCTCGGCACCGAAGCGGGCGAAGACCTGCTGCCGCTGCTCACGACCAGGGGCGAACCGATCCTCACCGCGGCCGTGGACCTCGCCGCCGGGCAGTACCGCGAGCTCGAACCCGGATTGTCCGCCGGAGCCGCGGCCCTGCTCGCGGAGACCGCCGTGCGGCTTTCCCTGTCGCACCTGGTGCTTCCCACGCACTCGGCGGCCGAAGCGGCCGACGCCGTCACCGCGGTACTGGAACCCGCCATCCGCCAATTCGTCCACAATGGAGTGAAACGATGACCGACACGCTCCCGGAACTCCGGACCGGATTCTCCTCACTGCGCAAGGGCGGGCTGAACTGGGACTCGTTCCCGCTGCGGCTGTTCGTCAAGGGCAACAAGAAGTTCTGGAACCCGGCGGACATCGACTTCAGCCGTGAACGCGAAGGCTGGGACACGCTCAACCCCGAGCAGCAGCGCAGCACGACGTACCTGGTCGCGCAGTTCATCGCCGGCGAAGAGGCCGTCACCGAGGACATCCAGCCGTTCATGCGGGCGATGTCGGCGACCGGCCGGTTCGGCGACGAGATGTACCTGACGCAGTTCTGCTTCGAGGAAGCCAAGCACACCGAGGTGTTCCGGCGCTGGATGGACGCGGTCGGCCTGACCGGGGACCTCCACCCGTACGTCGCCGAGAACCCGCACTACCGCAAGCTGTTCTACGAAGAGCTGCCGCAGTCGCTGCGGGCGCTGGAGGACGACCCCAGCCCGCTCAACCAGATCCGCGCGAGCGTCACCTACAACCACGTGATCGAGGGCAGCCTCGCGCTCACCGGGTACTACTCGTGGCAGCTGATCTGCACCCAGCACGACATCCTGCCGGGCATGCAGGAACTGGTCCGCCGCATCGGCGACGACGAGCGCCGCCACATGGCCTGGGGCACGTTCACCTGCCGCCGCCACGTCGCCGCGGACGACTCGCTGTGGGACGCGGTGCAGCAGCGGATGGGCGAGCTGCTGCCGCACGCGCTGAACATGATCCAGTGGGTGCAGGACCAGTTCGAGGAACTGCCGTTCGACAACGACCCGCAGGAAATCGTCCAGTACGCGGCGGACCGGGCGCAGCGGCGGCTGGGCGCGATCGAGTCGGCCCGCGGGATGCCGGTGGAGCAGATCGACGTCGACTACTCGCCGGAGCAGCTGGAGGAAACCTTCGGCGAGGAGGACGCCAAAGCGATCGCGGAAGCCGCCGCGGCGGTGGGCTGAGGCGGGTGCGGGGCACCTTTACGAAGGTGCCCCGCACCGCTGTTCACCACTCCCAGCCGGAGATGATCATCGCTTGCCTCCCTTCGCGCAATCGCGAAGGAACCACGCCCGGCCGCCCTGATCGGTTTAGGCGTGCTTCGCCGCCGCCGCTTCCTCCAGGCCCAGCAGGCTGATCGACTTCTCGCGCATCTCGACCTTGCGGACCTTGCCGGTCACCGTCATCGGGAACTCCTCGACGACGTGGACGTACCGCGGGATCTTGTAGCGTGCGAGCTTGCCTTCGCAGAACTCGCGCACCTGCTCCGCGGTCAACGGCGAAGCTCCCTCGCGCATCCGCACCCAGGCCATCAGCTCTTCGCCGTACTTCTCGTCCGGGACGCCGATCACCTGCGCGTCGAGGATGTCCGGGTGCGTGTAGAGGAACTCCTCGATCTCGCGCGGGTACAGGTTTTCGCCGCCGCGGATGACCATGTCCTTGATGCGGCCGGTGATGTTGAGGTAGCTGTCGTCGTCCATCACCGCCAGGTCGCCGGTGTGCATCCACCGGGCCGCGTCGATCGCCTCGGCCGTCTTGTCCGGCTGTTCCCAGTACCCGAGCATCACCGAATACCCGCGGGTGCACAGCTCGCCCGGCTCGCCGCGCGGGACCGTCAGGCCGGTTTCGGGGTCGACGACCTTGACCTCCAGGTGCGGCCCGACCCGTCCGACCGTCGACACGCGGCGCTCGATCGAGTCGTCGGACCGGGTCTGCGTCGACACCGGGGACGTCTCGGTCATGCCGTAGCAGATGGACACCTCCGCCATCCCCATCCGGTCGATGACCTGCTTCATCACCTCGACCGGGCACGGCGAACCGGCCATGATCCCGGTGCGCAGCGACGACAGGTCGAACTCGCCGAAGTCCGGGTGGTTGAGCTCGGCGATGAACATCGTCGGCACGCCGTAGAGCGACGTGCACCGCTCGGCCGCGACCGCCTCGAGGGTGGCTTTCGGGTCGAACGCGGGTGCCGGGATGACCATGCAGGCGCCGTGGCTGGTGCAGGCCAGGTTGCCCATCACCATGCCGAAGCAGTGGTAGAAGGGCACCGGGATGCAGACCTTGTCCTGCTCGGTGTAGTTGCAGAGCTCGCCGACGAAGTAGCCGTTGTTCAGGATGTTGTGGTGGGACAGCGTGGCGCCCTTGGGGAAGCCCGTGGTCCCGGACGTGTACTGGATGTTGATCGGGTCGTCGGCGGACAGCCCGGCCTGCAGGTGCGCCAGCCGCGCCTGATCGCCGCCGCGGCCGGCGTCCAGCAGCGCCTGCCAGCCCTCGCCGCCCAGGATGACGACCTGTTCGAGCCCCGCGCACTTCTCGCGCACCTCCTCGGCCATCGCGGGGTAGTCCGACGTCTTGAACGCGTCCGACGCCACCAGCAGCCGGATGCCGGCCTGGTTGAGGACGTACTCCAGCTCGTGCGCGCGGTAGGCGGGGTTGATGTTGACCAGGATGGCGCCGATCTTCGCCGTCGCGTACTGGAGGAACGTCCACTCCGCCCGGTTCGGCGACCAGATGCCGACCCGGTCGCCCTTGCCGATTCCCTGCGCGACCAGCCCCAGCGCCAGCGCCGTCACTTCGTCGGCGAGTTCCCGGTAGGTCCACCGCCGGCCGGCGGCCCGGTCGACGAGGGCGTCCCGGTCCCCGAACGCGGCCACCGTCCGGTCGAAGTTGTCGCCGATGGTGTCCCCGAGCAGCGGGACCTCCGAGGTTCCCGAGGCGTAGCTCGGCAAGGCGGGCGCGTCAGGCATGGTGCCTCCTGAAGTCGACGGTGACCCCGCCGAGTCTAGGAACCAGGTACCCGGTCAGCCAGCACGGTGGCAGGATCCCCCGGGGAAGAGGGAGGGAACCCGATGCGCAGAATCCTGGCTCTGGCCGCGGCGATCGCGCTGCTCGTGCCGGCCACACCGGCGTCGGCGGCGGCGAAGGTGATCGTGCTGCCCGGCGCCACGTCCGCCGAGGGGATCACCGCGGCCGGCGGCGGCACCTACTACACCGGCGACCTCATCGCCGGCACGATCTTCCGCGAGGACGTCCGGGGCGGCACGGCCGAGCGCTTCATCGAGGCACCGCCCGGCCAGATGGCGGCCGGGGTGGACTTCGACCGGCGCCACGGCCTGCTGTTCGTCGCCGGCGCGATCGGCGGCAAGGCCTACGTCTACGACGTCCGCACCAAGGCGAAGGTCGCGGACTTCACCTTCGGCGACCCGCAGACGTCCTACGTCAACGACGTGGTGGTGACGCCGCAGGGCGCCTGGTTCACCGACTCCTACCACCCGCAGCTGTTCTTCGTGCCCGTCGTGGCCGGCCGGCCCGGGACGCCGCGCACCCTGCCGCTGACCGGGCCGGGCGCGGGCGGCTCACCGGGGAACTTCTTCATGAACGACGTCATCGCCACGCCGTCCGGCAACACCCTGCTCGTGGCCGCGACGATCCCCGGCAAGGTGTACACGATCAACCCGCGCACCGGGGTCAGCGAAGAGATCGCGGGCGTGGCCGCGCCCAGCGTCGCCAGCCTCGTGCTCGAAGGGAACCGGCTCTGGGCGGTCCAGCTCGACGACAAGATCACCCGATGGTGTCTCGACGGCGGCCTGAGCCACGGCACCCCCGCCGGCACGATCACCGACCCGCTGTTCGACCAGCCGGTCTCGGCGCTCAAGGTCGGCAGCCACCTCGCCGTCGTCAACTCCCACATCTACAGCGGCTACCCGCCCACCAGCCCGACGTACGAGATCCTCGTCGTCGACGCGTGAGTTGGTAAGGTCCGAACGGACTTCGAGGGGGCGATCGATGGCCGGGTTCCGCGACGAGCTGACCCAGTTGCTGCAGGCGCGCTACCCGCTGCTCGTCGTCGAGACGCACGAGGAGCAGCGGGTGCTGCGGGAAATCCGCGCGGTCGCCGAAGACGCCCACCGGCTGCGGACCCCGCGACGCGTCTACGTCTGGTCGTCGACCACCGGGCTGGCCCCCGCGGGCGGCCCGCCGATCAGCGAGACCCGCACCGCGGCCGCCGCGCTCGAACGCGTCTACGGCTGGGGTGAACCCGCCGTCTTCGTGTTCGCCGACCTGCACCCGTCACTGGTGTCGGAGGGCGGGCACCGGCCCGATCCCGACGTCGTGCGCCGGCTGCGGGAGCTCGCCGCCGCGTTCAAGACCCGGCCGGTGCCGCTGAGCGTGATCCTCGTGTCGCCTTCGCTGCCCGTGCCGCCGGAGCTGGAGCACGACGCGACCGTCGTCGACTTCCCGCTGCCCGACCAGCGCCAGATCGGCGAGCTGCTCGACAGCATGGTCGCCGCGCACCGGCAGAACGTCCGGATCAGCATCGACCGCGACGACCGGGACGTGATCGTCGCCGCCGCGCGCGGCCTCACGCTGCCCGAGGCCGAGAACGCGTTCGCCAGGGCCCTGGTCGAGGGCGGCGGGCTCGATCCGAGCGACCTCGAGCTGATCCTCGCCGAGAAGCGCCAGGCCGTCCGGCGGTCCGGGATGCTCGACATCGTGCCGGCGGAGACGAGCTTCGACGCCGTCGGCGGCCTCGACCGGCTCAAGCGCTGGCTGACCAAGCGCACCGGCACCTGGACGCCCGCGGCGTCGGCGTACAACCTCGCGGCGCCGAAGGGCCTGCTGCTCACCGGCGTCCCCGGCTGCGGCAAGAGCCTGTCCGCGGTGTGCGTCGCGAACATGTGGCGGCTGCCGCTGCTGCGGCTGGACCTCGGGCGCGTCTTCGCCGGGCTGGTGGGGTCGAGCGAGAAGAACATCCGCACGGTCATCCGCACCGCGGAGGGCATCGCGCCGTGCGTGCTGTGGGTCGACGAGATCGAAAAGGGCCTCGCGGGCGCGGGCGGCGGCGGTGACGGCGGCACCGCGCGGCGCGTGTTCGGCACGTTCCTGTCCTGGATGCAGGAAAAGTCGGCGCCGGTCTTCGTGATGGCCACCGCGAACCAGGTCGGCTCGCTGCCGCCGGAGTTCCTGCGCAAGGGCCGGTTCGACGAGATCTTCTTCGTCGACCTGCCCTCGGCGCCCGAGCGCGCCGCGATCTGGCGGATCCACCTGCACAAGCGCGTCACCGATCCGTTCGTGGGCAGCGAACTGGGGCTGGACGACGGGCTGTTCGCCGAGCTCGCCGACGTCAGCGCGGGCTACAGCGGCGCCGAGATCGAGCAGGCCGTGCTGTCCGGCCTGGTCGACGCGTTCGCCGAGAAGCGGCCGCTACGCCGGGACGACCTGGTGCGGGCGGTGCAGTCGACCGTGCCGCTGTCGGTCACCCAGGCCGACGAGATCCTGGCCATCCGGAACTGGGCGGAGACCAGGGCCGTCGCGGCGACGGACACGTCGGGCTCCGGTTCGGCGCCGGTCGCGCCGCCGCCTCCGCCGGCACCGGCGTCACCGAGTGGGAGGACGATCGACGTATGACGCACCGCGTGACCGTGACGATCGGCAAGGACGGCTCGATCAGCGCCGAGACCCACGGCGTGACCGGCTCGAAGTGCCTCGACTACATCCCGCTGCTGGAGGACCTGCTCGGCGCGGAGACCGAGACGTCGGAGTTCACCGAGGACTACCGGCGCACCTCGGTGGAAGACACCGCTTCGCAGCAGCAGTCGCAATGGAACACCTGAACCTGCACCGGATCGTCGACGTCACCCTCGCCGAAGGCCCGGGTGCGCGGTGTGCCGTGTGGACGCAGGGGTGTTCGGTGCGCTGCCCGGGGTGCTTCAACCCGCAGACGTGGACGACCCGCGGCGGGTTTTCCTTGCCGTGGCGGGACTTGGTGTCCCGGGTGCTGGGGGTCGAGGGCATCGAAGGCGTCACGCTGCTCGGCGGCGAGCCGTTCGACCAGGCCGGGCCGCTGGGGCACTTCGCCGCGGCGGTGCGCGCGGCGGGGCTCTCGGTGATGACGTTCACCGGGCACGTCCTGGAAGACTTGCCGCCGTCCCCGCTGTTGGATTCGACGGATCTACTGGTGGACGGGCCTTTCCTGGCCGACCGGCCGGAGCCGTCGCGGCCGTGGGTGGGCTCGGCGAACCAGCGGTTCCACTTCCTGACCGACCGCTACGACGAGTCGATCTTCACCATCCCGAACCGCCTCGAACTGACGATCGCCCCGGACGGCGCGATCGAGCTGAACGGGTTCGCCACCACCGAAGTACTGGAAGCGCTGCTCGAAGGGGAACGCCGATGAGTGTCACGCTCAAGCTCCGCAGTGAGGCACTGGCCCAGCTCGACGCCGCCACGATCGCCGCGCACGCGCAGGCGCAGCCGGGAGTCGTGACGGTGCGGACGCGGATGCGGCACCGGGATCTCCTCGCCCGCGCTTTGGCCGGGCTGCGGGCCCAGGTCACCGACGACGGCACGTCGGTCGTCGCCGCCTGGGAGGGCCGGCGGATCACGTTCGGCTACGGGCCCGAGGGCGTCCAGGTGGCGCACGTCGACGGGCCGGGTCTGGTGCCCGCGGAGGCTTCGCGGCTGGTGTTGTCGGTCGACGAGGCGTACGCGGCCGAAGTGCAGCGGGCGGTGCTCGCGCGGCTGAAGGACCGGGCGGCGCAGGCGGGCATGCGCGTCGAGTCGGAGCGGGTCAACGCCGACCAGTCGATCAGCGTCACGCTGGCCGCCACGTCGTGACCGAGACCAGGGTCGGGCTGATCGAGTTCGGCAAGGCGATCCACGACTCGGTCACCGTCCCCGGCCTCGGGGAACTGCCCGGCGGGCAGGTGAGCACGGGGCGCGCGGTCCGCGGCGCCCGCGCGCGGCTCCTCCGGGGCGATCGGATCGTCGAGGACAACCTGCGCCTGGGGATCATGGTGCGGAAGAAGTTCTTCTCCAGCGACGTCGAGCCGGTGACGGACGCCGGGTTCCTGAAGGACGTGTTCGTCGCCGTCGGGCGGCGGGACCTCGGCAACGGCGACGCGCTGGAGCTGTACACCGACGAAGCCGTCGGGCCGGACCTGAGCCATCCGGAGGGGGTGGCGTCGGTGGGGGCGCCGGCTTTCGAGCCGCTGACGGGGTTTCACGCGCAGGTGGTCGTCCGCGAGGGCGTCCTGCGGTTCGGTGCGTTGGCTGCGTTGTCGCGGAACGGCCAGCCGATCCGGGTGCTCGGGCTGTTCGGGCCCGCGGGACCGCTCGAGGAGCTGCCGCCGGGCCAGGCGGCGACGGTGTTGCTGGGCTTCCAGTGCGACGTCCCGCCGCTGGCCGGGGACACGCTGACGACGTTCCCCGCCGGCGATTCCGTGGAGCGGCGCGACGGGACGGCGGTGGTGCACGGCGTCACCGACCTCGGCACCGGCGCACTGGTGGCGGCGGTCGAGGTGCCGGAGGGGCGCACCGCGGCGTTCACGGTGGGGGTGTCCGTCCGGGTGCTGCGCCCGATCGGGACGACGTTCAACGAGCGGCACACGGTCGTCGCGGCGGGGTTGCCGGTGCTTTCCCTGGCGCGGGACGGCGTCGCGGTGCGCACGTCGGCGGGATCGCGGGTGTTCACGGTCGGCCTGGGGACGCGGGATCTGCGGCAGAACGACGTGCTCGAGGCTTACGTCCCGGCGTCGGCTCCTCCGCTGTCAGCACCCCCGGTGGCTTTGGTGGACGTCAACACGGCTCCGGCGCCCGATTTGGCGAGTTTGCCGGGCCTTTCGCCGGCCCGCGTGGCAACGGCGCTGGAGCTGCGCCGCCAACAAGGCGGCTTCCCCGACGTGGAGGCCTTCGGAGTGGCGATCGGCTTGCAGCCACACGAAATCGTCCGCCTCCGCGGACGGGCGACGGCCGGGCGGGTGACGTTCCGCGAGACGGGCGTTCGTCAGCTGGACATCTGAGGGATTCCGCTACGCTCGAGACGTGCCGGAGGAATTCTCGCTGGGCTTGACGGAGGTCGCCGCCGCGATCCGGCGCACGGGCCTCCCGGCGCACTGGCACCCGTTCGAGATCCCCAGCCCGGGCCACACGCTGGAGGAGAACGAACGCATCCTCGCGGCGGCATGGGAGTCGATGCGGGCGCGCGGGCTGGCGGGCCCGGAGAAGCTGGACATCGAGGTGGAGCAGACGCTCCGGGCGTGGACGCAGCCGGAGGTGCTGATCATCGTCCGCGCGGCGGAGGTGGCGGACGCCCGCCAGGTGTTCTACCGAGCGACCATCGGCCACGGCCTTGGTGTGTTTTCGGAGCTGGCGGGCGAGGAGATCCTGTTCGCGCAGACACGGCCGGACCGGCTGGTCGACCTGGTGGTCGGCATGCTGCCGAGCTACCGGCCGGTGCCGCTGGCGGAGCTGACGTTCGTCTCACCGGGCACCCGCGAAGACGCCGCCGCGGCGGCGGAGTTCTCGTCGTGGCCCCTGCACCGCTACGGCACGTTCGAGCTGTCGACCCGCCAAGGCCAGGGCGCCCTTCACCCGATCGGCGCAGCCACGTTCATCGACAACGACGGCGGCCGGTTCTTGATGTTCAACGAGCCGCTCCCGGGCCACGAAACCCGCGTGCACTTCACCCCTTCGGATGGTTCTCACCTGCGGAGCTGGCTCCACGACCGTGGCCGGAACCACTGACACTGCCGGTTCGTCACTAGTACAGTGCGAAGGGACCACGCAGGGTGGTCCCTGGACGACGGGGAGGGCGTCATGGGCGGATCGCAGTTCGGCGCACCGGGGTCGTTCACACCCCCACCGGCGGCCGGGGACGCCGGGTCGAACTTCCTCTCGGGCCTGCTCGACGGACCGGCGGACTCGGAAGCGGCCCAGCGGGTAAGCGAGGGCGGCCACCACCTGAAGTCCCTCGCCGAGGGCGGCCAGTTCGCGGTGAACGAAGAGGGCTTCCAGGCCTACATGAAAGCCTGCGACTTCTTCCTCGACGGCTACAACAGCATGATCCGCGAGGTCAACCTCCTCGGTACGGCGGCGAACATGGGTAGTAGTGAATATGCCAGAGCCGTCGCCAACTTCAACGTAAAAGTCGCCAACGGTGACGAGGAAGCTCTCATCCCGAACCTGATCAAGATGCGTGACGGTGTTCAGCAGGCCCGTGAAGCCATGGTGATCGCGCGCAAGAACTACCGGGAAACCGAGAACGCTCACAGTATGACGTTCGCCGAACTCAACAAGGGGCTACAGGAGCAGTGAACGTACGACGCGTTCTGGTCACGTTCACCGCGGTGACTTTCGCTTTCAGCATGGCCGCCTGTACGAGCCAGGTCGGGGGGCAAGCGAACCCCAGCTCATCCGCGGCGAATTCGCCCGCGCCGAGCACAGTAGCGAGTGGAAGCCCCTTTGCGGGCCTGAACCCGTGCACCATGCTTGATCAGGCCCTCGCCGGGCAGGACTTCCCGCCGGCCACTCCGACGATCGCACGGTCGAAGGAAAGCTGCGGCACCAACAAACTGGCGTCCGGCAATACGCCTGGCGTCGACGTGGCCTTGTCTCTCCAGGCCGGGCAGTCCTATCGGGACAACGTCGGTAATCCGAGTCAGGCCAGCGAGGGAAAGGTCAACGGGCGCCCCGCAGTCGAAGAACGCGAGCCTGAGCATTCGTCCGGCCAGTGCGGCGTGTGGCTGGACGTGAAACCCCAGTCCAGGGCTCTGGTGCTGGTCAGCTCGAGCTCGGACACCGCCAGGGCCTGCCAGCTGGTCGGAGACATCGCCGCGAAGGTCGAGCCACTACTGCCGAAGAACTGAGACGGAGTCAGCCATGAGTCAGCCGCACCGGGCGCAGCATCGCCAGTCCGAGGGTGACTACTACGCGGCCACCGAGCAGAAGCTTCAGGGCAACACCGATGCACAGAGGTTGACTCAGAAAGCCGCGTCGGACTACTCGGTCGCGCAAGGGAAAGTCCTGCAGGAGGGACAGAACCTGCGGGGCGATTCACCGGCTCCCGGCGAGAACTACGCGAACAGCCCGCACGAAGTCCTGTACGACATGGTGCACAAGGACCTGGACATCGAGGGCATCAACGACCGCAGCCGGGTGGCCAACGTCTACGGCAACTGGCTCGCCGACGCCTCCAACCAGTTCCGCGATGCTGCTACGGCAGCCGGAGGGGCCTGGCAGGGTCCCGCGGCCGAACAGGCGAACACCTTCTTCCAGACCACCGCCGGCCACACCGAACAGACCGGCGACGCCATGCAGCTGGTCTCCAACCACTACTCGCAGCAGTCGGCGGCGGCTCACTACGCCAAGACCAACATGCCCGAGCCCACCGGGTTCAACCAGCAAGCCGAGCTGGACAAAGCCCGGCAGCAGTACGAATCCGGCAATCTCATCGGGATGAACACGACCATGGTCGGCATCCAGGCCAAGCAGCAGCAGGCAGATGCCGCTCATCAGCAGGCCGTTCAGGTTCTGCAAGGTCTCGACTCCACCTACCACGAAACCGCCAGTACCCAGCCCACCTACACGCCTCCGCCGCAGTTGGGGCAAGGGGATTCCACCTCCGTCAGCGGGTTCCACGGCACCAGCAGCACCGGCTTCACCGGCACCCCCGCCATCGGTGGCACCGGGCCCGGCGGCACCACCGGAACCTACGTGCCCGGAGGACCAGGAGGACCAGGCGGACCAGGCGGCCCGGGAGGACCTGGCGGCCCCAACCCGCCCGGCACCACGCCTCCCTACGTTCCGCCCGGGACCAGCAGCGGCACCGGGACCTTCAGCGGCAACACCAACTTCCGCGCCGCCCCCGCCGCCGGTACGTTCGGGCGGGTTACGCCCGATGGGCTTGCCCTGCCCGGGACCACCACCGCCGGCGGCGGTGGCTCGGGAAACAGCGGGGACACCACTCGCGGCAAGAGCTCCGGGCGGGCCGGGACCGGGTTCGCCGGGTCGCGGGTGTCCGGTAGTGCCGGCGCCGGCGCTCCGAAAGACAGCGAAGGCGGCAAAACCGGCAGCAAGGCCGGCGAACGGCTCGAGCGCGGCGCGACCGCGGCCGCCGCGGCCAAGGGCAAAGGTGGCACCGGTGCCGCCGCTCCGGGGGCCGCCGGGAAGAAGAAAGAAGACGACAAAGAGCACAAGAACAAGTACGCCGTCGAGGACGATGTCTTCGATCTCAAGCCGGAGCGCGGGCCGGACGGGGAAAAGATCGTGCGGCCGACCATCGGGGAGACCACCTAAGGGACAGACCCGAGGGAAGCCGGAAAATCTCCGGCTACATTGGTGACATGCGCTTCTTCATCGTCGACGCCTTCACCGATCGCGCCTTCGCCGGGAACTCCGCCGGCGTCGTCCTCCTGGACGAGCCCGCCGACCCCGCCTGGATGCAGTCCGTCGCCGCCGAGATGAAGCACGCCGAGACCGCCTTCGTCGTCACCGGGAACGGGCACGACGGGCCCAAGTCGCTCCGGTGGTTCACCCCCGCCGTCGAGGTCGCCCTCTGCGGGCACGCCACCCTCGCCGTCACGCACGTTCTCGGCGGGGACCAGACCTACACCACCAAAAGCGGCGAACTGCGCGCCAGCGCCAAGGACGGCTGGGTCGAGCTGGACTTCCCCTCCGACCCGCCGCACCCCACCGACGACGACCTGTCCGGAATCCTCCCCGGTGTCGACATCGAGTACACCGGCCGCGGCGTCGAGAACCTCTTCGCCGTCGTCAAGGACGCCGACACCGTCCGTGCCCTCGAGCCGGACCTCGAGGCACTCAAGCACACCTGGACCGGACGGCTACTGGTCACCGCGCAGGAGAACGACTACGTGAGCCGCTTCTTCGCGCCGGGCGTCGGCATCGACGAAGATCCCGTCACCGGCTCCGCGCACTGCATCCTCTCGCCCTACTGGTCCGAGCGACTCGGTAAGAAGGAACTCACCGGCGAGCAGGCGTCAGAGCGCGGCGGCATCGTGAGGACCCGCCAGGACGGCGACCGCGTGCACCTCGCCGGCCAGGCCGTCACCGTCCTGAGCGGGGAGCTGCACGTCTGATGCGCACCCTGCTGAACATCATCTGGCTCGTCCTGTGCGGCTTCTGGATGGCCCTCGGCTACCTGCTCGCCGGCGTCATCTGCTGCATCCTGATCGTCACCATCCCGTTCGGGCTGGCGTCGTTCCGGATCGCGCGCTACGCGTTCTGGCCGTTCGGCCGCACCATCGTCGAGCGGCGGGACGCCGGTGCCGCGTCGTGCGTCGGGAACGTCGTCTGGTTCGTCTTCGCCGGGTGGTGGCTCGCGCTCGGGCACGTCTTCACCGGCATCGCCCTCTGCATCACCATCGTCGGCATCCCGCTCGGCATCGCGAACTTCAAGCTGATCCCGGTGTCCCTGGTGCCGCTGGGCAAGGAGATCGTCGAGATCGCCTAGGACTCCGGCGAGAACGGCAGCTCGACCACCAGGCACGGCCCGCCGACGAACAGGCCGCCGTCGACGCCCAGCGCCTTGCCGCCCGCGTACAGGAACGGGCCCTCGATCTGCGTCGGGTGGATGCCCAGCTGGTCGGCGATGACGCTGTGCCCGTGCACGATCCGCGAGCCGCCGAGGGCGTCCATCAGCTTCTGGGCGTTTTCCTCGCCGTCCGGGCCGCGGAAGGCGTAGCGCGTCGTCATCCGGCGCCAGACGTCCCACCAGGCCTCGATGTCGCTGCCCTCGAGGATCTCGCGAGCCGCCTCGTTGATCTCGTCGAGCGACGAGCCCCAGTCGAGGTACTCCAGCGTGTCCGAGTGCAGCAGCAGGTGGTCGGCGGCGACGGCGGCCAGCGGGCGCGCGGTCAGCCACTCGATGTGCTCGGGGGTCAGCCGGTCCTGGTCCGACAGCAGGCCGCCGTTGATCTCCCAGCTGCGGGCGAAGCTGCGCGGGCCGAAGTCGGACGGCACCGGCTCGTCGCCGAAGTGGTACATCCCCAGCGCGAGGATCTCGTGGTTGCCCAGCAGCGTCTGGACCTGCCCGCCGGCCTCGGCCGCCTGCGCTTCGAGCCGCATGACCAGGTCGATCGCGCCGACACCGTCCGGGCCGCGGTCGACGAAGTCGCCGAGGAACCACAGCTGGGCCTCGCCGCCGGACCAGTTGTCCTCCTCGTCGAGGAGGCCTTCGGATCTCAGCGCGTCGGCGAGTTCGTCACGGTGGCCGTGGACGTCGCCGACGACGTACGTCGACTTGCTCATCCGCTGACGATATGCCCTGCGGCCACCCGGCTCGCGGTCAGCCTTCGCCGAACGGGTCCCCGGTTCGCCCGATCAGGTCGGCGACGGAGTCGATCACCATCGTGGGCCGGTACGGATAGCGCTCGGCCGACTCCGGGGTGGATATGCCGGTGAGCACCAGAATGGTCTGCAGCCCGGCCTCGATGCCCGAGTGCACGTCGGTGTCCATCCGGTCGCCGATCATCAGCGTCGACTCCGAGTGCGCGCCGAGCCGCCGCAGCGCCGAGCGCATCATCAGCGGGTTCGGCTTGCCGACGTAGTACGGCGAGCGGCCGGTGGCCTTCTCGATCAGCGCCGCGACGGACCCGGTGGCCGGCATCGAGCCCTCCACGCTGGGGCCGGTCGCGTCGGGGTTCGTCGCGATGAACTTCGCGCCGCCTTCGATCAGCCGGATCGCGCGCGTGATGGCGCTGAAGCTGTACGTGCGGGTCTCGCCCAGCACGACGTAGTCCGGGTCGCGCTCGGTCAGCACGTAGCCGACCTCGTGCAGCGCCGTCGTCAGGCCCGCTTCGCCGATGACGTACGCGGAGCCGTTCGGCCGCTGGGACGAGAGGAACTTCGCGGTCGCCAGTGCCGAGGTCCAGATCGACTCCTCGGGGATGTCGAGCCCGGTGCGCTCCAGCCGCGCCCGCAGGTCGCGCGGGGTGTAGATCGAGTTGTTCGTCAGCACCAGGAAGTCGATGCCGTTCGCCTTCAGCTCGGCGAGGAACTCGTCGGCCCCCGGGACGAGGTGCTCCTCCTTCACCAGGACGCCGTCCATGTCGGAGAGGTACGTCCACCGGCGTTCGTTCATGGTGCGGAACCTATCACGCGCGCGAGACACCTGCGTGATACGCCGAAAAGGGCTACAGTTGGAATTGCCGGTATCGCGAGGGGAGTCGCGTTCCCGGTCACCGAGGGGGTTCGGGGGAATACTTTTCGACGTCGACGGCGTGCGCGCCGCCGCGCAATTCTTCCTGCCCCCGCACCGAAGGGGGAGAATCATGACCGAAATCATCGAGCGCCCGGCTGCTGCTGGGCCGATCACCGAGCCGAACTGGGGACTCACCAAGTTCCTCGACCCGCTCCGCATTCCACCCGTGTTCCGGCCACGCGGCCGGGAAATGATCACCATTCCGATGGTGACCCAGCATCAGCGACTGCACTCCGAATTGCCCGAAAGCACGTTGTGGACCTACGCGGGGCATTTCCCGGGTCCGACGATCGAAGTGCGCAGCGGCAAGCAGCTGCGGATTTCGTGGTCGAACGAAATCGAAGGCGGCTTTCCGCTCGTCGCCGTTCAAGGGCCGTTGGCCACCGCGCCGACCAGCCGCCCGGGCCGCGAACTGGACAAGGACGGCTATTCGATCGTCGAGGGCGTCGCCGACCTGCCGGCGTGGACGGTCGTCCACCTCCACGGCGCGCGCACCAACGCCGGCAACGACGGCTGGGCGCACAACGCGGGCCTCGAGGGCACGTCCCAGCTGGCCGAGTACCAGAACCGCCAGCCGGCGATGCCGCTCTGGTACCACGACCACGCCATGGCGATCACGCGCTTCACCGTCCACACGGGCCTGGCCGGGATGTACCTGATCCGCGACGACGAGGAGGACGCGCTCGGCCTGCCGCACGGCGACCACGAGATCCCGCTGATCATCACCGACCGGAACCTGGACACCGACCCGGCGACCGGCGCCCTCACCGGGCAGCTGCTCTTCAAGTTCCCGGTCATCCCAGGCGGCCCGGCGATCCCGTTCACGGGCCCGTTCAACCTGGTCAACGGCGTGATCTGGCCGCACCTGGACGTCGAACCGCGGTGGTACCGCTTCCGCCTGCTCAACGCGGCCAACTCGCGGTTCTACACGCTCGACCTGGTCGACGAGAACAACATGCCGGTCAACGACGCCGTCCGCCTGATCGGCACCGACGGCGGCCTGCTGCCCGCGCCGGCGCCGCTGCCCGCCGGCGGGCTGACCGTCGCCCCGGCCGAGCGCTTCGACCTCCTCATCGACTTCAGCCGCTTCAAGGGCCAGAAGCTCAAGCTGCGCAACGCCGACCCGCAGCTGGGCATCGTCGAACCGGACCTGATGGAGTTCCGGGTGGGCGGTCGGCCCCGGCACGACCCGTTCACGCTGCCGGAGAAGATCTCGACGTCGTACGTCCGGCTGCAGCACGGCACGACCCTGCCGGAGGACCACGACCACGTCTGGGTCGCGCTGCTGCTCAACCAGGCCGGCCACCCGGAGATGTGGGACCTCGAGCAGGTCGAGGCGGATCCCGGCGGCGAGGGGATCATCCAGCTCCAGGACCCGAACGGCGGCCTGAAGACGTTCCGGATGGTCGGCCGCATCTTCGACGACACCACCGGCGTCTTCATCGACCACGACCGGTGGGCGGTGTGGAACCTCCTGCACGTCGCGAACGGCGGCCCGGCCCACCCCATCCACATCCACCTGACGGAGTTCCAGGCGCTCTTCCGGCGGCGCTTCACCACGACGTTCGACCAGGCCACCGAGCGGACGACGGCGCCGATCGACGGCTTCACCGACGTCCCGCTGGAGAAGTACGAGGAGGGCTGGAAGGACACGATCATCGTGCACCCCGGCCAGTGGGTGAGCGTGGCCGGGCGGTTCGGCGGTGGCACCGGCGAGTTCATGTACCACTGCCACATCCTCGACCACGAGGACGAGGGCATGATGCGGCCGTTCGTCGTGCACCCGCCGGCGGTGGCGAAGTTCCACGTCCACCCCGGCGGCGGCCACCACCACGCCGCCTGAGGTCAGGAGGCCGCGGCCGGGTGGATCGTGACGGTCGCGGCCTTCACCGAGAGCGTCACCGCCGAGCCGGGCTCCAGGGCGAGCTCGGCG
>NZ_MUMI01000225.1 GCF_002155975.1 Amycolatopsis kentuckyensis | reverse complement strand
ATGTCGCCGGCCGGCCGGTCGATGAACACCACCGGCGTGCCCGCGCGCATCTCCGGCACCAGGTAGCCGTGCTGGAGACCGGCCGGGACGACGAGGATGCCGTCCACCCGCCGCGCGCAGAACTCCAGGACGAGCTCGCGCTCGCGGTCGGAGTTCTCCTCGGACGAGCCGGTGAGCACCTGCCGCCCGAACGACGTCGCGATGCGCTCGACCGCGCGGTTCAGCTCGGAGTAGAAGGGGTTGCCGACGTCTTCGACGATCAGCCCGATGGTGCCGGTGGTCGACCCGCGGCGCAGGTTCCGCGCGCCCAGGTTGCGCCGGAACCCCAGCTGCTCGATGGCCGCCATGACCCGCTCGGCGGTGTCGGGGTGCACCGCCGGTTCGTCGTTGACCACGCGCGAGACGGTCTTGATGCTCACGCCCGCCAGGCGGGCCACGTCGCTCATCGTGGCCCGCCTGCTCGCGGTGCGCGTGCTGCCGTCCCGGTCCCGGCCGAGAGGAGACAACGTTGTCATAGTGACCGGGATTGAACTCCCCGACCGGCGCCTTGTCAACGCCCCGTGCGTGGATTGTGCCGATTCGGCTCCGCGATCGGTGGATCGTGCTGTCCGGAAGTGGACAGGTCTTCACCGCACCCTTGACTGCTTCGTGAGCCGCTGCCCAAGGTGGCCCGGCGCGACAAGGTTGTCATGTCACCGGTTCCGGTCGCGCTGACGAGGTGGAGAGGCGATGGCCATGGCGCGAGCGCGCTTCAGAGCCGGTTTAACCTTCCTGACCCTGGCCGTGACCGCGGCGGTGGCTCCCGCTGTGCCCGCTGCCGCGGCGACCAGCACGGACTACGCGAAGTGGGTCAACCCCTTCGTGGGCACCCGGCCCGGCGGGGCCGACCACGGCACCGGGGGCGGTGCCGGCAACACGTTCCCCGGCGCGGTCGCTCCGTTCGGGATGGTCCAGTGGAGCCCGGACACGGTGAAATCCCAGCCCGGCGGCTACTTCTACGACGACAACGCCCTGACCGGGTTCAGCCTGACGCACCTGTCCGGCGCGGGCTGTTCGACCTATCAGGACATCCCGTTCATCCCGTATGTCGGTGAAGTGACGACTTCGCCGGCGACCGACCCGGCCCACTACACGTCGAAGTTCTCGCACGCCAACGAACACGCGACGGCCGGCGCCTACGACGTCACCCTCGACAGCGGAGCGAAGGTCGAGCTCAGCGCGACCCAGCGCACCGGTTCGGCGCGGCTGACCTACCCGGCCGGCGCGTCCTCGACGCTGCTGGTCAACACCTCCGGCTCGGTCAACGGCACCGACGACGCGTCCATCACCATCGGCAAGGACACGATCAGCGGCTGGGCCACGAGCGGCCGCTTCTGCGGCGCGCGCAACAGCTACCGCGTCTACTTCTCGGCCAAGTTCGACACGCCGTTCGCGTCGATCGGCACCTGGAAGAACGGCGCCGTGACGCCGAACAAGGCCGCGGAAACCGGCGGCGCCAAGGCGAAGGTCGCGCAGCCCAACGGCGCCGACGCCTCGATCGCGCGCACCGCCACGGCCAAGCAGCAGAACACCACCGTCAGCGGCCCCGGCAGCGGCGGGTACGTCACCTTCGCCAACCTCAACGGCGCTCAGGTGAACGTCCAGGTCGGACTGTCCTTTGTGTCCGTCGACGGCGCGAAGGCCAACCTCAAGGCCGAAAACACCGGGAAGTCGTTCGACACCGTGGCGTCGAACGCGCGCAAGGCGTGGAACGCGCAGCTCGGCAAGATCGCCGTCACCGGTGGCTCGGACGCCGACCTGACGACGTTCTACACCTCGCTGTACCACTCGCTGCTCCAGCCGAACGTGTTCTCCGACGCAGGCGGCCAGTACATCGGCTTCGACGGCCGGATCCACACGGCCGACAAGGGCCACGCGATGTACACCAACTTCTCCGGCTGGGACATCTACCGTTCGGAGGTCCCGCTCCTGGCGACGATCGCGCCGAAGGAGACCTCGGACATCGTCCGGTCGATGATGGCCTACGCCGAGCAGGGCGGCTCGTGGGACCGCTGGACGGTGGCCAACGACTACACCGGCGTCATGAACGGCGACCCGTACCACATCATCGTCTCCAGCGCGTATGCGTTCGGGGCGCGGGACTTCGACGCCCAGAAGGCGTTGCTGCTCATGATCAAGGGCGCCACCCAGCCGACGCAGGGCTACACCGAACGGCCTGGCCTCGACGACTACCAGAAGCTGGGTTACGTGCCGGGCGCCGGCGCGGACACCCTCGAATACACCAGCGCCGACTTCTCCATCGCCCAGTTCGCGAAGCGGCTCGGCGACAGCGCGACGTACACGACGTTCATGAAGCGCGCCCAGAACTGGCAGAACCTCTACAACCCGGGCACCGGTCACCTGCAGCCGCGCAACGCGGACGGCTCGTTCTCCGGCACCTACGACCCCGCGAGCTCGCAGGGCTGGGTCGAGGGCAACGGCGCGCAGTACGAGTGGATGGTGCCCTACGACCTCGGCGGCGTCGTGACGGCGTTCGGCGGGAACACCGCGACCCAGTCCCGGCTGGACACCTTCTTCACCCAGCTGAACGCGGGCACGCAGGAGCCGTACGCCTTCATGGGCAACGAGCCGAACTCCAACGCGCCGTACGTGTACTCGTACGCGGGCGCCCCGGCCAAGACCCAGGCGATCGTGCACCGCTCGATGGACGAGCTGTACAACCCGCGTCCCGAAGGCCTGATCGGCAACGACGACCTCGGCCAGATGTCGGCCTGGTACGTCTGGTCCGCGCTCGGCCTCTACCCGGAGATCCCGGGTCGCGCCGAAACGCTGCTGGTCACCCCGCGCTTCGAGCACGCCGTGCTCACCACCGGCTCGGGCAAGAAGGTCACCATCAACGCCCCGGGCACCGGCGACTACGTGGGCAGCCTGAAGGTCAACGGCGGCGCGGCCGCCAAGGCGTGGCTGCCGGAGGCACTGATTTCCGGCGGCGGCACGCTCGACTACACGCGGTCCGCCACGGCGACCTCGTGGGGCAGCGCGGTCGCCGACGCACCGCCGTCGTTCCGCGAGCAGGAGAAGCCCAGCCTGTCCTTCGTGGACCCGGCCCGCGCGGTGACGCCCGCGGGGTCGACGTCGAAGGCGTCCGTCGGCGTCCAGGACCTTTCCGGCACCGCCCGGACCTGGACCTACTCCGCGGGCAGCGTCGACGGGATCACCCTGACCCCGGCGACCGGCAGCATCGCGGTGCCGGCCGCGGGCAAGGCACAGGCCGAGCTCACGGTCAGCGTCCCGGCCGGCCTGGCCGACGGCGCCCGGCGCATTCCGGTGACGTTCTCCGCCCCCGGCGTGGCCTCGTCGCAGGCCGTCCTGACGGTGCTGGTGGCCCAGCCGAACAGCTGGCTGGCCACGGTGAACAACGCCGGCATCTCCCCGGACGCGAACTCCGGCGCGGCCAACTTCGACGGCGGCGGCTGGAGCTACTCGGCCGACGCCCTCGCCGCGGCCGGCGCCACCCCGGGCGGCACGGTCACCAGCGACGGGCTGAAGTTCACCTGGCCGGCGTTCCCGGCCGGGGACCCGGACAACGTGGTCGCCGGTGGCCAGACGGTGAACGTGAGCGGTTCCGGCCGCCTGGCGCTGCTCGGCTCGGCGTCCAACGGCAACGCGTCCGGCACGCTGACCGTCACCTACACCGACGGCAGCACGTCCACCGCCACCATCGGGTTCTCCGACTGGACCCTCGGCGGCGGTGGCGCGCAACCGGCGTTCGGCAACCGGATCGTGCTGTCCACGCCGTACCGCAACGCTTCGGGCAGCGACCCGCAGCCGATCCGCACGATGGTGTTCGGCACGAACCCGATCACCCTCGACGCGGGCAAGACCGTGGCGAGCGTGACGCTGCCGTCGAACGTCAGCGGCGGTGCCCTGCACGTCTTCGCGATCGGCATCGGCGCATGAGGGGCAAAGTCCTGGCCGGTGCACTGACGCTCGCCGTGGTGGCGACGGGGGTGAGTCCCGCCGCCGCCACCGCGGCCGGCGGCGACGCCCTGGACGCCGTCAACACGTTCATCGGCACGCAGGACGAGGGCAACACGTTCCCGGGCGCCTCGGCGCCGTTCGGGATGACGCAGGTCAGCCCGATCACCTCGCACTACGCCGGCTACCGCTACACCGACACCGCGATCCGCGGGTTCGGGCACTTCTTCCTGTCCGGCGCGGGCTGCTGGGAGCAGGGTGGTCTGGTCTCGACGTTGCCGACGACCGGGGAAGTGGGTCCCGGCAAGGCGTTCGACACCACTCGCCCGGCCACGTTCGACCAGAAGCAGTACGCCTCGCCGTTCACCCACGACGGCGAAGTCGGCAAGCCCGGCTACTACAAGGTCCGCCTGACCGGCTACGGCGGCGTCGACGTCGAAACGACCGCGGCGACGCGGGCGGGGGTCGAGCGGTACACCTTCGCGAAGCCCGGTGACGCCAACGTCTTCGTCAACGTCGGGCAGGCCAACGACAAGGAACCGGTGACGGGCAGCAGCATCCGCGTCGTCGACGACCGGACCGTCGAGGGCACCGTCGAGTCGCAGGCGTTCTGCGGCGGCAAGGCGTACACGACGTACTTCACGACGAAGTTCGACAAGCCGTTCAAGGCGTTCGGCACGTGGTCGCCGACCGGCGGCACACCGGGCTCCCGCTCGTCCGGAGGTGGCGCGGGCCTGCGTGGCGCGTGGCTGACGTTCGGGGGCGGGCAGGTCACCGCGACCACGGCGATCTCCCAGGTGGACGCCGCCGGGGCGCGGGGCAACCTGGTGTCGGAGCGCATCCGGTCGTTCGACGCGGCCAGGGACGCCGTCCAGCGGACCTGGCGGCGCGAGTTGTCCTCTGTGGACATCAAGGGCGGCACGACCGACGACCGGACGGTCTTCTTCACCTCCCTCTACCACGCGCTGCTGCAGCCGCTGACGGCCAACGACGCCGACGGCCGTTACTACGGCTTCGACAAGAAGATCCACCGCGCGGTCGGCTGGACGTACTACGACTTCTTCTCGCTGTGGGACACCTACCGCACGCAGAACCAGCTGCTGGCGCTGCTGCGGCCCAGCCGCGCGAAGGACATCGCGAAGAGCATCCTGGCCATCCACGACCAGGGCGGCTGGCTGCCGCGGTGGGCGTACGCGAGCCAGGAGACGAACACGATGACCGGCGACCCGGTCACGCCGTTCCTGGTCGACCTGTGGCGCTTCGGCGCCTTGTCAGGCGAGGAGATGCACGCCTACCAGGCACTCCTGCAGAACTCGCGCGAAATCCCGCCCGCCGCGTCACCGTTCCAGGGGCGGTCGGGCAACGCGAGCTACCAGCAGGACGGGTTCGTCCAGTACGACCCGGACTTCCCGAAGAAGGGCCAGGACACCGACCCGAACCACGGCGCTTCGGCCACCTTGGAGTACGCGCTCGGTGACTGTTCGCTGTCGGTCATGGCGGCCGCGCTCGGCAAGAAGGACGACGCGGCGGCGCTGGCCGCGAAGGGCCGGACCTACCGGACGTTGTGGGACGAAACGCAGACCGACCGCGGCTTCACCGGTTTCTTCCGGCCGAAGGTCCTCGGCGGCGCGTGGTTCTCGCCCGCGGACAAGCCGTACAGCCCGCAGAGCCAGGACGGCTTCCACGAGGGCACGGCCTGGCAGTACCAGTGGCTCGTGCAGCAGGACGTGCCCGGGTTGGTGCAGCGGATGGGCGGCCCGGCGGCCACCGGGAAGCGTCTCGACGACTTCTTCGCCTACGGCGAACTGGTGAAGAACCCGGCGACCGCGGTCCGCGAGAACTGGGTCGTCGGCCCGTACGACTACTACGACCAGTTCCGCTACAACCCGAACAACGAGCCGGACCTGCACTCGCCGTGGATGTACGCGCTCACCGGGCAGCCGGCGAAGACGTCGACGGTCGTGCGGGCGGCGCACACGTTGTTCACCAACGCGCCCAACGGCGTCACCGGGAACGACGACCTGGGCACCATGTCGGCCTGGTACGTCTTCAGCGCGCTCGGGCTCTACCCCGCCGTCCCAGGGACTGGGAACTTCGTGCTGAACGCTCCGCGTTTCGCGAAATCCGTTCTGCACCTGGAGAACGGGCGGGACGTCACGATCCAGGCGCCGGGGGCCACCGGTTCGGCGCTGCAGTACGTGTCGGGCCTCCGAGTGGACGGCGCGGCCAGCGACCGCGTCTACGTCAGCGTGGACCAGCTGAAACGCGGGACGACGCTGGCTTTCGGGCTCACCGGCGACGCCACGGCGAAGTGGGGGACGTCACCGTCGTCCGCCCCGCCTTCGCCCTGCGCGGGCTAGCCACCACCCGCTTACGGCCGTGGTTCAGACCACAGTGGACCACGGCCGTGAGCATCGTCACGGGCCCCGGTGTTCCCGTGAGGGCCGTCACGCCTCACACTGGGTATCAGCACGTCCGACAGCGCCGTTGACGTCCGAGGGAAGTCCGCCTTGGACGGTGTGTCGGGCGTTTTCTCGTGTCATGAACCAACGTGGTGAGACCCCACAGGAGGAAGAAGTGTCCAGCAAGGCCGCTCTAGTGTTCCGCGTGGCCGCGGTAGCCGAAGCCCTTTCCTGGGCCGGGCTGCTGGTCGGGATGTTCCTCAAGTACGTCGTCCACTCCTCCGGCGAGGGCGGCGTCCCCGTCCTCGGCATGGTGCACGGCGTGATCTTCGTCCTCTACGTGGTGATCTCCCTGTCCGTGGCGAAGCCGCTCGGCTGGCGTCCGAAGACGCTGGTCCTGGCGCTGCTCGCGAGCATCCCGCCGCTGTTCACGTGGCTGTTCGAGAAGTGGGCGCTGCGCAACGGCAAGCTCGACGGCCCCCAGCGGCTGTCCCACGGCGGTGTCGGCCTGTTCCAGGCGAAGGAACCCGTCGCCGTCTGATCCCGGCATGCGAGAAAGGGCCCGCACTTTTCGAGTGCGGGCCCTTTCTGCTGTCGACCGCTTACTCGCTGAAGTCCCCGGCGGCGCGGCGCACCTTGGTCAGCAGGTCGGTCAGCTGCTCGGTCTGCCGTTCGGTGAGGCCGCTGAGCCCGAAGTCGATGGCGGTGACGGCTTCGGTCGCGGCCTCGCGGCGCTTGCGGCCCTCGTCGGTGATCTCCACCAGCGTCGTCCGGCGGTCCGTCGGGTGCGGGACGCGCTTGACGAGCCCGTCGCGCTCCAGCCGGTCCACTATGTTGGTGACACTGGTGGGGTGCAGCTGGAGCCGCTCGCCCATCACCCGCATCGGCAGGCTGGCGCTGCGGGCGAAGGTGAGCAGCACCAGCGCTTCGTACCGGGCGAAGGTCAAGCCGTGCGGCTTGAGCGCGCCGTCCACCGCGGACTGGATGATCTGCTGGACCCGCATCACCCCGGTCACCGCGGCCATGGTCCCGGAGGGCCCGATGCGGTCCTCCCAGATCCGGGCCGCGCGGGCGATCGGGTCGAACGGCAGCGGACGGTTCATGACACGCGAAGTTACCAGCGGGTACCGGCGGGTGTCGCACGACTGGCGGAAATGACCACCGAAGAAGGGACTTCCGAGCATGATCGTCGCGTTCAGCGTGAGCCCGTCCGGCGGGGACCCCGACGGCGGGGTGAGCGAAGCCGTGGCCCGGGCGGTGAAGGTGGTCCGCGAATCCGGGCTGCCCAACTCGACCAACGCGATGTTCACGAACATCGAAGGCGAGTCCTGGGATGAAGTCATGGACGTCGTGAAGCGCGCGGTCGAGGCCGCGGGCGAGGGGTCGGCCCGGGTCGGCCTGGTGCTGAAGGCGGACATCCGGCCGGGCTTCTCCGGCCAGCTCGAAGCCAAGGTGGACCGGGTCGAAGCGCGGTTGCGCGAATCCTGACTAGGGGAGCGGCGGGGTGAAGGCGACCGTCCAGCGGCCGTCTTCGCTCGTCACCGTCAGCGGGTAGCTGAACGGCTTCCCGTCACCGAGGACACCGGAGACGGTGGCGCGGGTCGGCTCGCCGGCCTCCGGGCCCAGTTCGACGCGCACGTCGTGGACGCCCCGGCCGGCGAGCACGGAGACGTAGTCCTTCGCGAAGTCGTCCCCGCCGGAGCCGGGGTAGTCGAGCAGGTCGGCGAAGGCATCGGCATCGTGCCCGGAGAGGGCGGCGGCCAGCCGGTCGCGCAGTTCGGCGGGCGAGGCCGCACCCGGGTCCGGTTCGTGCACGATGAGCAGCGTCACCGCGCCGATCCAGGCGACGGCGGC
Organism: Amycolatopsis kentuckyensis; assembly: GCF_002155975.1. Lineage (GTDB taxonomy): Bacteria > Actinomycetota > Actinomycetes > Mycobacteriales > Pseudonocardiaceae > Amycolatopsis > Amycolatopsis kentuckyensis. The sequence continues at coordinate 11,151 of NZ_MUMI01000225.1, read as the reverse complement.
CGCGACCGACAGGCCCACCTTCACGTCACGCCGGATGTGCACCCGGCCGAGCCTGCCCCAGCGCCCGCCATCCTGCCAAGCGGCCGGGCCGGGAGGGTGCCGAAGCCCACGGTGCGTGCCGGAGGCCGGCGCCGAGCGCGGAACGTGTCAGACCGTGGACAGGCCGGGCACCCGGTGAAACTCCTCCGGCGCGCGTGCCAGGATGGAACCGTGACACAACCACGCGGATCTGCAGCGAAGTCAGCGGCCCTGTCCGCCGCCCTTTCCGGCGCGGTCGACCTGTCCGCGCTCAAGGCCCGTGCCGAAGCGGCGCAACGGCAGCCGGCCCCGCCCGCCGGTGGGGACGACGGGCCGCCGCGGCCTGCCTCGGGCGAGGCCGTGATCGATGTCACCGAGGCCACCTTCCAGGCCGAGGTCGTGGAGCGGTCCCTGCACCAGCTCGTGGTCGTCGACCTGTGGGCCGAGTGGTGCGGCCCGTGCAAGCAGCTGTCCCCGGTCCTCGAGCGGATGGCCGCCGAGTCCGGTGGCGCGTGGGTCGTCGCGAAGGTCGACGTCGACGCCAACCCGCGAATCGCGCAGCTGTTCGGCGCGCAGTCCATCCCGACGATCGTCGCCATCGCCGGCGGCCAGCCGGTCGACGCCTTCTCCGGCGCGCTGCCCGAGCCCGAGATCCGCAAGTGGATCAACGCGCTCCTGGACGCCCTGCGCGACAAGCTGCCGGGCATCCGGGACGCCGAGGCGGCGGGCGGCCCGGTCGAGGAGCCCGAAGACCCGCGCTTCACCGAGGCGGAGGAGGCCTTCGAGCGGGGCGACTTCGCCGCCGCCCAGGCCGCTTACGAGCGCATCCTCGACGTCGAACCGGCGAACGAGCTGGCCAAGAACGCCCTGGCCCAGGTCAAGTTCACCGCCCGCGCCGAAAGCGCCGACCCGGACGCCCGCGCCAAGGCGGACGCCGACCCGTCGGACCTGGCCGCCCAGCTCGACGCGGCCGACCTGGAGATCGCGGCCAACGAGGTCGAGGCGGGCTTCAAGCGCCTGATCGACACCGTCCGCCGCACCGCGGGCGAGGACCGCAACAAGGTCCGCGAGCACCTGGTGGCCCTGTTCGACCTGTTCGACCCGGCCGACGACCGGGTGATGAAGGCCCGCCGCGACCTCGCGAGCGCTCTCTTCTGACGAAAAAGGGCCCCCACCGCGCGGTGGGGGCCCTTTTCCCAGAACCTAGGCGTACTGCTTCGAGCAGACCGTCGAACCCTCGAGGTAGCCCTTGCGCAGCGCCTCGACCCGGTCGAAACCGCTGTCCGGGCGCTTCCCGTTGACGTCCGCCGACACGAGGCTCTCCGGCTGCAGCAGGTCCGCGATGGCCTCGTCGAGGTCACCCGCGGACAGGCGCAGGTCGCCCGGCCGGTTGGTGAACGCCGCCCACGCGCCGACCAGGCAGGCCGTGCGCAGGCCCGCGTTCGCGTTGTCGATCGACGCGCCGACGCCCTTCTGGATGCCCAGCGCGTACCGGGCCGCGACCTCCGAGAACGCCGCGAAGTCACCCATGCCGCCCGGGTCCTCGCCCTTCATCTCGGCCTCGCGGTCGATCGGCTGGGCGAGCTGGGCCAGCTTGGCCATGTCGATGCTCACGGTGTTGTCGTCCGGGCAGTACGACGCCGGCGGCGTGGTCTGGCAGCTGCCGCCGTCGGTGATCTCCGGTGCGGCCACCCCGGCGCCCTTGAACGCCTCGTCGAGGCTCTTCTTCAGCAGCTCGACGGTCTGCGCGTTGAACTTCGCGTCGCCCTTGCCCTTGTCGCCCTTGTCGAACGGGCGCTCGGTGAGCCGCGGCTTGATGTTCTCGGCCGTCATCCCCGCGCACTCCTTGGGGCCCTTCTCGAACCCGGCCTGGAACGCGTACGTGCGGTCGAACGCCGTGCCGTGCGCGCCCTTGTCGGCGGCGCTGGTGCCGGCCTGGTCGCGGATCAGGAACATCGACGCCATCACCTGGTTCAGGCCTTCGGACGTCGACACGCGGTAGTACTTGCTCTTGTCCTCGGCGACCCAGCGGAAGTAGCCGCCGGCGAAGCAGTCGGCCTGCTGCTCCTTGACCACGGTCGGGGTGTTCTTCGCGATCCCCGCCTTGTCGCCGAGCCGGTACTGCACGGCGTGGCCGAACTCGTGCGCGAGCACGACGACCACCGACATCGGGCCGAACCGCTGGCGCAGCATCGGCAGCAGCACGCCGCGGTCCCACGCCACCGAGTCGTCGACCGGGCAGTAGAACGCGTTCACGAGCTTCTTCACGCTGCCGCAGCCGGTCTTCTCGGTGTCGGTCTGCGCGTCGTAGGACAGCAGGGACTTCACCGGCTCGAACTGCTGGCCGAAGTTCGACGGCAGCATCTCGCCCCAGTAGGCCTGGACGTCGTCGATCGCGGCGGTGGCGAGCTTGTCGTCCTCGCCGCCGTCGGCGTTGCGGACGTTCAGGCTCGGCGTCGGCGCGTCCGGCTTGAGGCCGCTCTCGAAGTGCGTCACCGGCAGCCCGGAGACCGAGCCCGCGCCGGTGTCCTTGGCCGGGTCCCCGCTCGCACCGCCCTTGCTGTTGCACCCGCTCACGGCGACCGCCGCGACGGCCAGCAGCGCGACCAGCGCCCGCCGTCCTCCCCCTGGGATCATCTGTCCAACTCGCTCTCGTGCCCACCCGGTACCCGACGGGCAGGACCATACCCAGGGCATTCGCGCGGCGTGCAGGTAATCCCGGAACTCCTCCCTGCGCAGGGCGGGCCGCGGCCCGATATCGTCGCTTCCCATGCGTGCAGTCCGCCGGTTCACCGTCCGCGCCAGCCTCCCGGATTCGCTGTCCGGCCTGGGCGCGCTGGCCACCAACCTGCGCTGGACGTGGCACCCGCCGACCCGCGACCTGTTCGCGTCGATGGACGCCGAGCTCTTCAACGCCGTGCGCGACCCGCTCCGGATGCTCACCGCGCTGCCGCCGGCCCGGCTCGACGAGCTCGCGGTCGACGACGGCTTCCTCGCCCGGGCGCGCGAAGCGGCCGAGGACCTGGAGAAGTACCTGTCGGAGCCGCGCTGGTACCAGCGCCGCGACGACCCGGAGCTGCCGCCCGCGGTCGCCTACTTCTCGATGGAGTTCGGTGTCACCGAAGCGCTGCCGAACTACTCCGGCGGCCTCGGCGTGCTGGCCGGCGACCACCTGAAAGCCGCCTCCGACCTGGGCGTGCCGATGGTCGGCGTCGGGCTGCTCTACCGCAACGGCTACTTCCGGCAGTCGCTGTCGCTCGACGGCTGGCAGGTCGAGCACTACCCGGTGATCGACCCGAACGCCTTCCCCCTGGAGCTGCTGACCGTGGGCGGGCGGCCGGTGCTGATCGGCGTCGCCATGCCGGGCGGGCGGGAGCTGTGCGCGCAGATCTGGCAGGCCCGCGTCGGGCGGGTGCCGCTGCTGCTGCTCGACACCGACACCGAGGCCAACGACGAAGACCTGCGCGGCGTCACCGACCGGCTCTACGGCGGCGACGCCGACCACCGGCTGCGGCAGGAGATCCTGGCCGGCATCGGCGGCTTCCGCGCGGTGCGGAAGTACTGCGAGCTGACCGGGCACCCGCAGCCGATGGTGTTTCACACGAACGAGGGGCACGCGGGGTTCCTCGGGCTCGAACGCGCCCGCGAGATCGTCCAGGCCGACGGCCTCGCGTTCGACGAGGCCATGCCCGCGGTCCGCGCCGGGACGCTGTTCACCACGCACACGCCGGTCAGCGCGGGCATCGACCGGTTCCCGGTCGACCTGGTCCAGCGCTACTTCGCCGACGGGCGCCTGGTGCCGGACATCGACCCGCGCCGCGTGCTCGCCCTCGGCGCCGAAGACAACCCCGGCCTGTTCAACATGGCGCACATGGGCCTGCGGCTGGCGCAGCGCGCGAACGGCGTCTCGCAGCTGCACGGGCGCGTCACGCGCAAGATGTTCTCGCGGCTGTGGCCCGGGTTCGACCACGACGAGGTGCCGATCTCGTCGGTGACGAACGGCGTCCACGGCCCGACGTGGGTGGCGCGCGAGCTGAGCACGCTGCTCGGCCGCGAGTGGGGCCTCGACGTCGGTGAGGGGCCGCTGCGCGACGGCGTGTCCGACGCCCAGCTCTGGGAGCTGCGGCGCGAACTGCGCGAGAAGCTGGTGCACGAGGTGCGGCGCCGGGTGCGCGCGGCGTGGCTGCAGCGCGGCGCGTCCCCGCTGGAGCTGGGCTGGGTGGACTCGGTCTTCGACCCCGACGTGCTGACCGTCGGCTTCGCCCGCCGCGTCCCGACGTACAAGCGGCTGACGCTGATGCTGCGCGACCCCGACCGGCTGCGGACCCTGCTGCTGCACGAACAGCGGCCGATCCAGGTCGTCGTCGCGGGCAAGTCGCACCCGGCCGACGAGAACGGCAAGCAGCTGATCCAGCAGATCGTCCGGTTCGTCGACGGCGCGGACGTCCGGCACCGGATCGTCTTCCTGCCCGACTACGACATGTCGATGGCGCGCTACCTCTACCGCGGCTGCGACGTCTGGCTGAACAACCCGGTGCGGCCCCTGGAGGCCTGCGGGACGTCGGGGATGAAGTCGGCGCTGAACGGCGGGCTCAACCTGTCGATCCGCGACGGCTGGTGGGACGAGTGCTACGACGGCAGCAACGGCTGGGCGATCCCGACCGCGGACGGCGTCGCCGACCCGCTGCGCCGCGACGACCTCGAGGCCGCGGCCCTGTACGAGCTGCTGGGCCAGCAGATCGCGCCGCTGTTCTACGACCGCTCTTCCGATGGTGTCCCGACCGGCTGGCTGTCGATGGTGTGGCACACCCTGGAGACGCTCGGCCCGCGGGTCCAGGCGTCCCGGATGGTCCGCGAGTACGTCGACAACGGCTACCTCCCGGCCTCCCGCACGGTCGCGGCGGCGACGGGCGACGGCTACCGCGGCGCGCTCTCGCTGGCGGACTACCGCACGAAGCTCGAGGTGTCCTGGCCGCGGCTGCGCATCTTCGACTCGGAGCTGCTGGTGGAGGCGACCGAGCCCCTGGTCGTGGGCACCGAGGTGACGATCCGGGCCCGCATCGACCTGGCCGGCCTCGACCCGTCCGAAGTGGACATCCAGGCGGTGGTCGGCCGGGTGGCCGACGACGACGAGCTCCGCGACCCGGTGACGGTCCCGATGACCGAGGACGGCATCGGCGCGTTCGCGGCCCGCGTGAAGCTGCCCCGCCCGGGGGCGATCGGGTACACGGTCCGGGTGCTGCCCAAGCACGGCCTGCTGGCGACGCCGGCCGAGCTGGCGCGGGTCGTGCTGGCCTGACCTGGAGCTGCTCCAGCCGGGAAATCACGCCGCGGACGACCCTGAGCGAAGCTAAGTTGTAGGCATGCGCTTCGGAATGTTCGTCCCGCAGGGCTGGCGGCTGGACCTGGCCGGCATCGACCCCGCGGACCACTGGAAGACCATGCTCGGCCTCGCGAAACACGCGGAGGCGGGCCCCTTCGAATCGATCTGGGTCTACGACCACTTCCACACCGTGCCGGTCCCGACCGAGGAGGCCACGCACGAGGCGTGGTCGCTGATCTCGGCGTTCGCCGCCTCGACGGAGACCATCCGGCTCGGGCAGATGTGCACCTGCATGGGCTACCGCAACCCCGCCTACCTGGCGAAGGTCGCCGCGACCGCCGACCTCATCTCGGGCGGCCGGGTCGAAATGGGCATCGGCGCGGGCTGGTACGAGCACGAGTGGCGGGCCTACGGCTACGGCTTCCCGTCCGCCGGCGAGCGGCTCGGCCAGCTCGACGAAGGTGTGCAGATCATGCGGGACCTGTGGAGGACCGGCACGTCCACACTGGACGGCAAGCACTACCAGACCAACGGGGCGATCCTCCGCCCGCTGCCCCCGCAGGAAGGCGGCATCCCGCTGTGGATCGCCGGCGGCGGCGAGAAGAAGACGCTCCGGATCGCGGCGAAGTACGCGCGGTACACGAACTTCTTCCCCGAGCCGGAGACGTTCACCCGCAAGTCGGAGATCCTGGCGGCGCACTGCAAGGACGTCGGCACCGACTTCGCCGCGATCGTCCGCTCGGGCAACGTCAGCGCCGTGCTCGGCGAGACCGACAAGGACGTCCAGGAGAAGGTGGCCTGGCTGAAGGCGCACTACGAGAAGTACGTCCCGGCAGAGGAGGCCGAGCGGGCGATCGCCACGTTCGCGAGCGGCCCGACGGTCGGCACGCCGGAGCAGGTCGCCGAGCACCTCGCCGCCCTGGGCAAGCGGGGGATGTCGTACGCGATCCTGAACTTCCCGGAGGCCGCCTACGACCGGTCCGGCATCGACCTGTTCACCAAGCACGTCGCCCCGGCGCTGGCGGACTGAAAACCGTCGGTCCCCTTCGGTAGCGTGGAAAACGGGGGCTGCTAAGGCACCGCCGGGCTGCCGCCTGCCTGCACGGGCAGGCCGGCGGCAGCCCAGGCGCGGAACCCGCCCTCGAGGTCGGTCGCCCCGGGCAGCCCCAGCCGCTGCAGGTCGGCCGCCGCCAAGCTCGACGAATACCCCTCGTTGCACACCACGATCACCGTCGCCTCGGGCGTCACCGCGGGCAGCCGCCACTCGCTGTCCGGCGCCAGCCGCCACTCCAGGTGGATCCGCTCGACGATCACCGCGCCCGGGATCTCGCCCTCGGCCTGCCGGTTCGCCAGCGGCCGGATGTCGACCACCAGCGCCCCCGCCTCCTGCAGCTCCCGGGCCCGGACCGGGGTCACCCGGTCCAGCCCGGACCGCGCGGAAGCCAGCAGCGAATCGACAGCGCTCATGACCGGACGATAGCGGGCAGCGGCGGGATTTCCGCCGGAACGTCCGCGAGCGAGGCGTACTCCCGCGTCGTCACCAGCGGCGGCGAGTACGCGTGGACGCTCGCCGCGGGCTGGTCGCCGAGCCCGATGACCTGGTGCGCGCGGCCCGCGCCGAAGCCCAGGCCCTGGCCGGCGACGTGCGTCCGGCGCCGGATCGGGCCGCCGGGGTAGCGGTACTCCTCGCCGAGCTCGCCCTGCAGGACGGTGAACGAGCCGGACGCGCCGCCGTGGTCGTGCGGCTTCGTGTGCTGGCCGGGCAGCCACGACAGCAGCCACAGCTCGACGCCGTCGGTCAGCGCCAGCCGGGCCCACCAGCGGCGGTCTTCGTCGAACCGCAGGATGCCGCGCAGGCCCGCGGTCAGCTCGGTGGTGACGGTGGCGGTCAGCTCGGCCAGCTCACGCGGTGTCCAGAGCAGCCGCGACGGGTGCAGCAGCTCGGGCAGCAGCGGGTCGGTCAGCTGCGGGTGGATCTCGACGGGCGGACGAACCAGGGATGTGATCAACGCGGGTGCTCCTCGCAACGTGCAGGGAATTCGGACGCCGGGAACAGCGCGGCACCGCACGCGTCACACAGGACGCGAGGGATCAGCGGAACCGCGCCCGCGTACACCCGGCCGAAGCGACGAGGAGCAGGTCGATGGTGCGACGGCGCCAGAACGAACCCCGGGTGATCCCGGTGGCGGGCGCGTCGGCTGACATGCCCGCAATCCTGCCACAGCGAGGCCCGGAGCTGCTCTCCCGCGGTGCGGCGTTCCACGTCGTGGACGGTTCCGACCTGCCCGTTCGCCGTCTCACCCGGGCGGGTGCGCACGCGCGCGCGAGGGCAGACAGAATGGGCCTCGTGAGCGAGCCGATCCAGCCCAGCGAACTTGACGACCTCGTGGTCCGGATGGCCGGTGTCGGCGTCCGCCGGGGGACCAACGACCTCCTCGCCGGCCTCGACTGGACCGTCGAGCTGGACGAGCGCTGGGTGGTGCTCGGCCCGAACGGCGCGGGCAAGACCACCCTGCTGCGCCTCGCCGCGGCCGAACTGCACCCGACCACCGGCGAGGTCGACCTGCTCGGCGAGCGGATCGGCAAGGTCAACATCTTCGACCTCCGCCCCCGCATCGGCTTCACCTCGGCCGCCATCGCCCAGCGCGTGCCGGGCGACGAGCTGGTCAAGGACGTCGTGGTCAGCGCCGGGTACGCGGTGCTCGGCCGCTGGCGTGAGGAATACGACACCCTCGACATGGCCCGCGCGACCGAGCTGCTCGACGCGATGGGCATCGGGCACCTCGCCGAGCGCACCTTCGGGACGCTGTCCGAGGGCGAGCGCAAGCGGACCCTGATCGCCCGGTCGCTGATGACCGACCCGGAGATGCTGCTGCTCGACGAGCCCGCCGCGGGTCTCGACCTGGGCGGCCGCGAGGACCTCGTCGCCCGGCTGTCCGACCTGGCGATGGACGCCGAAGCGCCGGCGCTCGTGCTGGTCACCCACCACGTCGAGGAGATCCCGCCGGGCTTCACCCACGCGCTGCTCCTGCGTGACGGCCACGCCGTGGTCTCCGGGCTCGTCGACGACGTCATCACCAGCGAGAACCTCTCGAAGACGTTCGACCAGGACCTCGTGCTGGAGCGCTCCGGGGATCGCTTCTTCGCGCGCCGTCGCTAAGCTGACGCTTACCGACCGGTAGCCTGCTGGCAGTCCGTCAACGAGGAGGAGTGACGTGGGAGAGTTCGTAGCCCTCGAGGTCAAGGACGGGGTCGGCACCATCCGGCTCGACCGGCCGCCGGTCAACGCCCTGAACGCCCAGGTCACCGCCGAGCTCGCCGAGCTGGCGAAGGAGGCCACCGAGCGCGACGACGTCCGCGCGGTGATCCTCTACGGCGGCGAGAAGACCTTCGCGGGCGGCGCGGACATCAAGGAGATGGCCACCCGCACCTACCCGGAGATCGCCAAGTTCGGCGCGAACCTCACCGGCACCCTCGCGGCCATCGCGAACATCCCCAAGCCGGTCGTCGCGGCCATCACCGGGTACGCCCTCGGCGGCGGCCTCGAGCTGGCGCTCACCGCGGACTGGCGGGTCGCCGGCGACAACGTCAAGGTCGGCCAGCCGGAGATCCAGCTCGGCGTCATCCCCGGCGCGGGCGGCACCCAGCGCCTGGCCCGGCTGATCGGGCCGAGCAAGACCAAGGACATCGTCTACACCGGACGGTTCGTCAAGGCCGAGGAAGCGCTGGCTCTCGGGATCGTCGACCAGGTCGTCGCTCCGGACGACGTCTACGCGGCGGCCCACAAGTGGGCGGCGCAGTTCGCGAACGGCCCCGCGGTGGCGCTGCGCGCGGCGAAGGCGGCCATCGACGGCGGTCTCGACATGGACCTCCCGAACGCGCTCAAGCTCGAGTCGCACCTGTTCGCCGCCCTCTGGGCGACCCAAGACCAGCAGAACGGCATGAAGTCGTTCATCGAAAACGGGCCCGGCAAGGCCACTTTCGAAGGGAAATGACGCCTTGACCGACGTGAACGACCCGGCGCCCAACCCGCACGCCACCGCCGAAGAGGTCCAGGCGGCCTACGCCGACCCCAAGCTGGCGAACGTGCTGTACCACGACTGGGAAGCCGGCACCTACGACGAGAAGTGGTCGATCTCGTACGACGAGCGCTGCATCTCCTACGCCACCGACGTGTTCAACGCCGTCGCGGGCGAGGACGGCCAGCCCTACCAGCACGCGATGGAGCTGGGCAGCGGCACCGGCTTCTTCCTGCTGAACCTGATGCAGGGCGGCGTCGCCAAGAAGGGCTCGGTCACCGACCTCTCGCCCGGCATGGTCCAGGTCGCGCTGCGCAACGCCGAGAAGCTCGGCCTCGACGTCGACGGCCGGGTCGCCGACGCCGAGCGCATCCCGTACGACGACAACACGTTCGACCTGGTGGTCGGGCACGCGGTGCTGCACCACATCCCGGACGTCCAGGCGGCGTTCCGCGAGGTGCTGCGCGTGCTCAAGCCGGGCGGCCGGTTCGTCTTCGCCGGCGAGCCGACCAAGGTCGGCGACTTCTACGCCCGCAAGCTCGGCCAGTTCACCTGGTTCCTGACGACCCGCGTGACGAAGCTGCCCGCGCTGCGCGGCTGGCGGCGGCCGCAGTCCGAACTGGACGAGTCGTCGCGCGCCGCCGCGCTGGAAGCCGTGGTCGACATCCACACCTTCGACCCGTCGGAGCTGGAGTCGTGGGCCCGCGGCGCGGGCGCCCAGGACGTCCGCGCGGTCACCGAGGAGTTCGCCGCCGCCCTGGCCGGCTGGCCGATCCGGACGTTCGAGGCCGCGGTTCCGGCCGAGAAGCTGACCGTGCGCTGGCGGCTGTTCGCCTACCACCTGTGGCTGCGGCTGTCCGCCGTGGACAAGAAGGTGCTGTCGAAGATCCTGCCGCGGGAGCTGTTCTACAACGTCATGATCACCGGGACCAAGCGGCCGTCCTGAATTGGGCTATTCGTTCAGCCTCGGCGACGTCGCCTACCTGCGTTCGGACGCGGGGGCGGCGGCGCTCGCCGAGGTTTCGGCGCTGCCGCTGACCGACCCGATCGCGTCCGTCGCGGCTGTGCGCCGTCTCGTGGGCTCGGAGCGCGCTGCCGCGGTCCTGGAAACCGTGCTGCTGCGCCGGAAAGCCGTCGGCAAGCTGTCCGGTGTGGACTGGTTGTTCACCGCCGACGCGCTCCAGCAGGCGAGCGCGTCGATCGTGGCTCGGCACCGGGCGTTGCGGCTGGCGGGTCTCGACGTGCACGACGTCACGTGCTCGGTGGGCGCGGACCTCGTCGAAATCGCCCGGGTTGCGCGGCTTGCCGTGGGGTCCGATGTGGATCCGGTCCGGCTGGAAATGGCCCGGCACAACGGGTCTGCGGCCGGTGTCGCGTTCGGACTCGCGCGGGCGGACGCCCTGCGCCCGGTCAGCCGGTCCGGGGTCGTCGTCGCCGATCCGGCGCGGCGCGACTCGTCCGGGCGCCGGGCGTGGAAACCCGCCGACTTCGCCCCGCCCCTGGACGGCCTGGTCGAGGCGTACCCGGGACGAGCCTTGTCCGTGAAGTGCGCACCCGGCCTCGACTTCGCGCTCACGCCGTGGGCGGACGAGGTCGAGCTCGTGTCCCTGGACGGCCAAGTGCGCGAATCCTGCCTCTGGCGCGGCCTGGGCACCGGCGTCACGCGCCGGGCGACCGTGCTGCGCTCGGACGGGACACAGTGGACGGTCACCGACGCCGAACCGGACGAACTGCCCAGCCGGGAGCCGGGGGAGTGGATCGTCGACCCCGACGGCGCCGTCGTCCGCGCCG
>NZ_MUMI01000224.1 GCF_002155975.1 Amycolatopsis kentuckyensis | reverse complement strand
GGCCGGTGAGTCGTCAGAGGTCCCCGAGGGCGGTGACCGGCGACTCCACGCAGTCGGCGACGAACCGCAGGAACCCGCCCGCCGTGCCACCGTCGCAGACGCGGTGGTCGAAGGCCAGCGTCAGCTCGCAGATCTTCCGCGCCACCAGCGCGCCGTCGACGACCCACGGCCGGTCGATGATCCGGCCGATGCCGAGGATGGCCGCCTCGGGGTGGTTGATGATCGCGGCCGAGCCGTCGACGCCGAAGACGCCGTAGTTGTTGACGGTGAAGGTGCCGCCGGTCAGCTCGGCGGGGGTGAGCTTGCCCTCCCGCGCGGTGCGGGCGCGGTCGCCGATCGCCGCCGACAGGTCCCGCGTGGACAACGCCCCGGCGTCCCGCACCACCGGCACGACCAGGCCGCGGTCGGTCTGCGCGGCGAACCCGAGGTGGATGTCGTCCAGCAGCACGATCTCGTCGCCTTCGACGCGCGAGTTCAGCTCGGGATACCGGCGAAGACCCGCGACGGCGAACCGGGCGATCAGGCCGAGCAGGCTGACCGGCCGGTCCGTCCCGGCGTTCAGCGCCGCCCGCGCGGCGACCAGCCCGGTCGCGTCGACGTCCACCCAGACCGTGGCCTCGGGGATTTCGCGCCGGGACGTCGTCAGCTTGTCGGCGACGGCCTTGCGCACCCCGGTCAGCGGGATGCGCTTGCCCTTCGCGACGGGCTTCTTCAGCGCCGCTTCGACGTCGGCGCGGCGGATGATCCCGTCGGGACCGCTGGGGGTGACCTTCGCGAGGTCGATCCCGTTGTCCGCCGCCAGCTTCCGGACGAACGGCGAGATCACGCCGGGCGCCTGCTTCGGCCGCGTGGGCGGGGTGGTGCTCACCGGGCGCCGCGCGCGCTTGCGCCGCGTCGCCGGCGCGGTGCCGTAGCCGATGAGCACGTTTCCGCTGCCGGACGACGTCGTGACGCCGGGCTCGGCGAACCCGCCGACGCTCAGCAGCGGGGCGCCGACGGGCAGCAGCTGACCGGGCTCGCCGTGCAGCGCGGACACCACGCCGGCGAACGGCACCGGCACCTCGACCGCCGCCTTCGCCGTTTCGACCTCGACGACGACCTGGTCGACGTCGACGGTGTCGCCGACCTTGACCCGCCAGTCCACGATCGCCGCCTCGGTCAGGCCTTCGCCGAGGTCCGGCAGCAGGAAGTCAGGCACCGGCCACCACCGGCGTGTCGTCCCACTGCAGGCGCGCGATCGTGTCGAGGATCCGGTCGACGTCCGGCAGCTGGTGGCGCTCGAGCTTCGGCGCCGGGTACGGGATGTCGAGCCCGGTGACCCGCAGGACGGGCGCGTGCAGCTGGTGGAAGCACTGTTCGGTGACGCGTGCGACGACCTCGGCGCCGTACCCGCCGAAGCCGGCGGCCTCGTGCACGACGACGGCCCGGCCGGTGCGACGGACCGAAGCCGTGACGGTCTCGTCGTCGAACGGCGACAGCGAGCGCAGGTCGACGACCTCGACGTCCCAGCCCTCGGCCTTCGCCGCTTCCGCGGTTTCCAGTGCGGTGGCGACCATCGGGCCGTACGCGATGAGCGTGACGTCCTTGCCGTGGCGGCGGACCAGGGCCTGGTCCATGGCCGGGCCGGAGCGGGTGAAGGTGACCTCTTCGCTCGACCAGTACCGGCACTTCGGCTCGAGGAAGACGACCGGGTCGGGCGACTCGATGGCGTCGCGAAGCAGGTCGTAGGCGTCCTGCGCGGTGCCCGGCGTCACCACGCGCAGGCCCGGCGTGTGCGTGTAGTAGGCCTCGCTGGAGTCGCAGTGGTGCTCGACGCCGCCGATGCCGCCGGCGTAGGGCACGCGGATGACCATCGGCAGCGAGAGCGCGCCGCGGGTGCGGTTGCGCAGCTTCGCCACGTGCGAGGTGATCTGTTCGAAGGCCGGGTAGGCGAAGGCGTCGAACTGCATCTCGACGACCGGGCGGAACCCGCCCATGGCCATCCCGACCGCGAACCCGACGATGCCGGATTCGGCGAGCGGGGTGTCGAAGCAGCGGTCCTCGCCGAAGTCGGCGGTGATGCCGTCGGTGACGCGGAAGACGCCGCCGAGGGTGCCGACGTCCTCGCCGAAGACGAGAACGCGGTCGTCGTCCTTGAGGGCGTCGCGCAGGGCCGCGTTGAGGGCCTGCGCCATGGTGGTCGTCATCAGGCCTCCAGTTCGGCTTTGAGGGCCGCCCGCTGGGCTTGGAGCTGGCGGGTCGGTTCGGCGTAGACGTGGTCGAACAGCGACATCGGGTCGAGCTCGGGTTCGGCGTTCAGGGTGTCGCGGACGGACTGGGCGAACACCTCGGCATCGGCCGCGAACCGGGCGATTTCGTTGTCTTGCAGGAGGTTCTGGTCCTTGAGGAAGGTTTCGAGCCGCTTGAGCGGGTCCGCTTCGCGCCACTCCGCGACTTCTTCGGCGTCGCGGTAGCGGGTGGCGTCGTCGGCGTTGGTGTGGGCGTCGATGCGGTAGGTGTGGGCCTCGACGAGGACCGGCCCCTTGCCTTCGCGCGCGTGCTTCACGGCGTCGTCGAGGACGGCCAGCACGGCGACGGCGTCGTTGCCGTCGACCTGCTCGGAGCGCATGCCATAGCCGACACCCTTGTACGCCAGCGCGGCGGCGGCGCTCTGCTTCTCGAAGGGCACCGAGATGGCGAAGCGGTTGTTCTGCACGAAGAAGACGACGGGCGCCTTGAAGACGGCCGCGAAGTTGAGCGCCTCGTGGAAGTCGCCTTCGCTGGTGGCGCCGTCCCCGATGAGCGCGAGCGCGACGGCGTCTTCGCCGCGTCGCTGCATGGCGTGCGCGAGCCCGGCGGCGTGCAGCGTCTGCGTCGCGAGCGGAGTGCACTGGGGCGCTACGCGCGTCTCGACCGGGTTGTAGCCGCAGTGCGCGTCGCCGCGAAGGAGCGTCAGCACTTCGCCGGGCTTCAGGCCGCGAGCGACGAGGGCGACGGAGTCGCGGTACGTCGGGAAGATCCAGTCCTGGGTTTCGAGCGCGAGCGCCGCGGCGACCTGACAGGCTTCCTGGCCGGCGCTGGACGGGTAGACGGCGAGGCGGCCCTGCTTGGTGAGCGCGGTCGCCTGCACGTCGAACCGGCGGCCCAGCACCATCAGCCGGTAGGCCTCCTTGAGCCGCTCGCCCGCGGGTTCGCCGTACCCGCCGTGCGCGTCGGCACGGCTTCCGTCTTCGGCGACGAACCGCACGGGGGTAGCGGACGGCAGCAGGGTTTCCGCAGCCATGAAGCACACCACCTCTCCCAGACATATGATGCTGAAATGGTGGTTCGCGGCGGCGTTGTGTTCAAGGGTTGGCGGAAATGAGCGACAAACGGTCTCCTTCGGCAGCCCGCGGTGACCAAACGTCCAGCGGTGTCCTGGCTCACGGGGGTCTGCCGGGACGAACGGTCCCGGCCCTCGACGACGTCGACCGGGCGATGCTGGCGGAGCTGTCCGCGGACGGCCGCCTGGCGGTGCGCGCGCTGGCGGAAAAGCTCCACATCTCGCGGACGAACGCGTACGCGCGGTTGGAGCGGTTGCTGGCGGAGGGGGTGATCACGGGCTTCGGCGCGCGGATCGACCCGCGCCGGGCGGGCCTGGGCACGTCGGCGTACATCATGGTGACGGTGGAGCAGACGTCCTGGCGCACGATGGCGACGGACCTGCACGAGATCCCGTACGTGGACCACGTGGCGCTGGTGGGCGGCGACTTCGACATCCTGCTGCTGGTCCGGACGCCGGACAACTCGACCCTGCGGGACGTCGTCCTGGAGCGGTTGCAGGCGTTGGAGGGGGTGCGGTCGACGCGGACGTGGCTGATCTTCGAGGAGCTGCCGGGCTCGGTGCTGAGCTGAGGCGCGCTCAGCCGAACGTCCAGTCCAAGACCGCCTGCCCCTCCTCGACGGCTCCGCCGGCCGCGCGGTAGGTCGCCTTCGCGGGGGCGTTGTCCCCCTCCGTGACGACCCACATGCCGTAGCACCCGCGCTCGCGCGCCAGTTCCGCGAGCGCCGTCACCAACGACCGGCCGATGCCCTGCCCGCGGAAGCCGTCGTCGACGCCCAGTTCGTACAGGAACATCTCGGTGCCCTTGTCCGGGTGGGTCATCTCCACGCCGGTCACCATGCCCGCCGGCACTCCGTCCACGTACGCGACCAGCAGGTGGTGGCCTTCGGCGGCGAGGAAGCGCTCGGCGGCGTCCGGGCGCGGGGGATCGTCGAACAGGTGCCCGGCCGCCAGCAGCGGGCCGAGCGAACCGACACGGCGGATGTCCATGGGGCAAAACCCTTGCCCGTCAGTGCCCTTGACCGCAAGAGGATTACCCGTTAAGCGTGGCCCCGCCACCGAGCGACTCTTAGTTTATGTCGAGAATTAACAGGCGCTCCAAACAATCGAAACTCTTGACTGCCTCCCCGTCGCCCGGTGAGGATCGGCCGGTCCGCCGTTCATCGCAGAATGGACCAGACCCATGGCCAGTAGATCCCGCGCGTGGTCTCGCGCGCGCCGAAGTTCGCTCGTCACGCTGATGAGCCTGAGCCTGCTGGGCGGGGTCGCCCAGGCGACGCCGGCCCAAGCCGACACCCCGCAGCCCGTGATCGGGCAGCCCGCCAAGGACAAGGACGGCTGCGCCCGGATCGAGAAGAGCCTCCCGACCCTCGCGGACTGGCCGAAGGTCGACAGCCGGTTCAAGGGGAAGGCCGGCGACGAGCAGCGGATCGCCGAGATCCTCAAGGGCATGACCCTGGAGGAAAAAGTCGGGCAGATGACGCAGCCCGAGATCGCCGCCATCACCCCCGACGAGGTCCGCCAGTACGCCATCGGCTCGGTCCTCAACGGCGGCGGCTCGTGGCCCGGCGGGAAGAAGTACGCCACCCAGCAGGACTGGCTGAACCTCGCCGACTCCTTCTGGAACGCCTCCAAGACAAGCCGCACGAAGATCCCGGTGATCTGGGGCATCGACGCCGTGCACGGCAACAACAACGTCTACGGCGCCACCGTCTTCCCGCACAACATCGGCCTCGGCGCCGCGCACGACCCGTGCCTGGTCCGGGACGTCGCCGGCGCCACCGCCCGGCAGATCCGCGCCACCGGCCAGGACTGGGCCTTCTCGCCCACCCTCGCCGTCGTCCAGGACGACCGCTGGGGCCGCACCTACGAGGGCTTCTCCGAGGATCCGCGCATCACGCGCTCCTACGGCTTCGAAGCCATCAACGGTCTCCAAGACGGCGCCACCAAGCGCATCGGCTACAACGGCGTCATCGCCACCGCCAAGCACTTCATCGGCGACGGCGGCACGATCAACGGCCAGGACCAGGGCGTCAACCCTTCGTCCGAAGCGGACATGATCAACATCCACGGCCAGGGCTACTACGGCGCGCTCGCCGCCGGTTCCCAGACCGTGATGGTGTCGTTCAACAGCTGGACCAACGCCGACCTCGGGATCAACGAGGGCAAGCTGCACGGCAGCGACAAGGCGCTGAACCAGATCCTCAAGGGCAAGATGGGCTTCGACGGCCTCGTCGTGTCCGACTGGAACGGCATCGGCCAGGTCACCGGCTGCGCGAACTCCTCGTGCCCGCAGGCGATCAACGCCGGCATCGACATCGTGATGGTGCCGAACGACTGGAAGGCGTTCATCACCAACACCGTCGCCCAGGTGCAGAGCGGCCAGATCCCGATGTCCCGGATCGACGACGCCGTCACCCGCATCCTGCGCGTCAAGCTGCGTGACGGCCTGTTCGAGTCGCAGAAGCCGTCCGACCGCTCCTACGCGAACTCCGACGAGGCGCTGAAGGACAACTGGCTGGCCCGCGACGCCGTCCGCGAGTCGCAGACGCTGCTGAAGAACAACGGCAACGTGCTGCCGCTCAAGCCGGCGTCGAAGGTCCTGGTGGTCGGCAAGAGCGCCGACAACATCACCAACCAGACCGGCGGCTGGACGCTCAGCTGGCAGGGCACCGGCAACACGAACGCCGACTTCCCCAACGCCACGTCGATCCTGACCGGCATCAAGCAGAACCTGGGCGACGCGAACGTCACCTTCGACGCCACGGGGAACGTCGACCCGAAGGGCTTCGACGCGGTCATCGCGGTCATCGGCGAGACGCCGTACGCCGAGGGTGTCGGCGACCTGACCCGCAAGTCGCTCGAAGCGGCGCGGCTCTACCCCGAGGACCTGGCCGTACTGGACAAGGTCAGCGGCAAGGGCACCCCGGTCGTCACCGTGTACGTCGGCGGCCGCCCGCTGTACATGAACAAGGAGATCAACCGCTCCGACGCGTTCGTGGCGGCGTGGCTGCCCGGCACCGAGGGCGGCGGCGTCGCGGACATGCTGGTCAAGGGCAAGGACGGCACGGGCTACCAGGGCACGCTTTCGTATTCGTGGCCGAAGAGCGCGTGCCAGTCGCCGCTCAACCCGTGGTCGCCGGGCTACGACCCGCTGTTCAAGCTGGGTTACGGCCTCAAGTCCGGGCAGCGCGCCACGGTCGGGCCGCTCGACGAGACGACCGGGCCGGCGTCGTGCACCTCGACCGGTGGCGGCGGAACCGCGACCGAGGACCTGTCGATCTTCGACCGCACCGACGTCCCGCCGTACACCAGCCAGATCGGCTCGGCGGAGAACTGGGGCGGCACGGTGATCGGCCCGGACGGCACGGCGGCGCACACCGAGATCAACGTCGTCCCGACGGACGTCAACGTGCAGGGCGACGGCCTGAAGGCGACCTGGACCGGAGCCGGCGCGGCCCAGCTGTACATGCAGAACACGGCGGGCACGAACGACCTGCGCGGCTACCTCAACGCGGACGCGGCCCTGGAGTTCGACACGACCGTGCAGCAGGCCCCGGCCAACCGGACGGTGATCAGCATGCACTGCGTGTACCCGTGCTTCAGCGAGGTGAACGCGACCAAGCTGTTCACGGACCTGGCGGGCGGCCCGAAGACGACGGTGAAGATCCCGGTGTCCTGCTTCGACAACGGACTGGACTTCGAGCACATCAACACCCCGTTCCTGGTGTACACGGACGGCGCGTTCCAGGCCTCGTTCGCGAACGTGCGGTGGGTGCCGAAGGGAGCCCTGGATCCGGACGCGAGAACCTGTTCGAGCTTGACCTGACGGCGACCGGGCCGGGAGCGAACTCCGCTCCCGGCCCGGTTCGCGTCGGCGGCAGGTGCGCGGCCAGCCCGGCCAGCACCCCGCTGCAGCCCCGCCTCGAAGAGCCGGTCCTGACGGTCGTCCGTGTGCCAGGTCTCCGCCTCGGCCATCACCCTCGCAAGGCGCAGGCACCGACGTGACGGTCACCCGCCTGCACCCGCTACGCCGACACGACCCGGCAGGCCACGACCTACCGGCGGGGCTCGGTCCGGACGGGCTCCACGCGGCACTGTCCAGGTGGCCCGAAACGCCTGGAACGGCGGCGCCAAGCGCCGCCAGTATGGAGCGATGACCTCCGAAGCGAACACCCTCGCCGACGAACTCCTCCACCTCCTGGGCACCTGGTCCCCGCTGGAAGCGACCCTCGTGGGGATTCCCGGGCACGACGCCCACCTGCCCGATCCGAGCGAAGCCGGCCACGCGCGCCTGCGTGCCGATGCCGCGGACGTCCTGGCGCGGGCCCGCGCTTCCGCTGATCCCGACCACGTGACACTGGGCGTCGTCGTCCAGCAGGCCGAAGTGCTGATCACCCAGATCGACGCCCGCGTCGTGGAGTTCACCGTCGCCGATCCGATGTTCGCCGTCGGCGTGTCGCTCCTGACCTTCCTGCCGCAGCTCGAGCCCGTCGGCGAGCAGGCCGAAGAAGACTTCCTGGCCCGGCTGGCCGCCTTCCCCGCCTTCTACGAGGCGCTCGCCGGACGCCAGCGTGCCGGGCGGCGGCCGGTGGACCGGATGGCGCACGACGCGGTCGCGTTCCTGGACCGGTTCCTGGCGCAGGACGCGCTCTTCCCGCACCGGCTCACCGGGGACCGCGGTGCGCGCCGCGACCGGCTGGTGGCCGAGGTCGTGCGCCCGGCGCTGGCCCGCTACCGCGAGTTCGTCGCCACCGAGGTGGCCGGGCGCGGCCGGTCCGACGACGAGCCCGGCCTCTGCTGGCTCGAAGACGGCGAAGCGCACTACGCCGCCCTGGCGCGCATGCACACCACCACCGACCTCACCCCCGCCGAGCTGCACCAGCTGGGCCTCGACGTGCTCGCGGAGCTCGAAGCCGAGTACGCCGAACTCGGCGGCAGCGTGTTCGGGCTGACCGACCCGGCCGAGGTGCGGCGACGGCTGCGCAGCGACGAGAGCCTCCGGTGGCGCGATGCCGAGGAAATGCTCGAAACCGCCCGGGACGCCGTCGCCCGCGCGACCGCCGCCGCGCCGGGCTGGTTCCCGAAGGTGCCGAAGGCCCAGTGCGTCGTGAAGGCCGTGCCGGAAGCCGAAGCGCCGGTCGCCCCGGCCGCCTACTACATGCCGCCCGCGCTCGACGGCTCGCGGCCGGGCGTCTACTTCACCAACACCCACGAGGTGCGCACGCGCGACCGGTTCATCGCCGAGACCGTCGCCTTCCACGAGGCCGTGCCCGGGCACCACTTCGCCGAATCGCTGGCCCAGGAGCTGCCCGAGCTGCCGCAGCTGCGGCGGATCGCGCTGATCACCGCCTACGACGAAGGCTGGGCGCTCTACACCGAGCGGCTCGCCGACGAGATGGGCCTGTTCTCCGACGACGTCATGCGGCTCGGCATGGTGGCCGAGGACTCGGTCCGCGCGGCCCGGCTGGTCGTCGACACCGGCGTGCACGCGCTGCGCTGGACCCGGCAGCAGTGCGTCGAATTCCTGCGCGCGCACACCGTCCTCAGCGAGGTCGAGGTCCAGTCCGAGACGGACCGGTACATCGAGACCCCGGGCCAGGCACTGGCCTATCTGACCGGACGGCGGGAAATCCAGCGCCTGCGCCGGTTCGCCGCGGAAACCCTCGGGGATTCCTTCGACCTCGGTGAATTCCACGGTGTCGTGCTGGGCGGCGGGAAGCTGCCGCTGAAGGTGCTGGACGACGTCGTCCGGGCGTGGGTCCGCGAGCGCCGGGCGGCGTAGGATGGTTCCCATGGCCGGCAAGCGAAAAGCCGTGGTCGCGGCGCTGGCGGTCGCCGGGCTGTGCGCCGGCGCCGCCGGCCCGATTCCGCCGGAAACCGCCGTGCGACACGACAATCCGCGCAGTCCCGCCGAGGTCGACCGCCATTGGACCCCCGACCGCGTCCGGCAGGCGGAGGAAAACATGCGCCACCGGACGGGTCCCGCGGATTAGGCGTATCTGCGCCGGTTCTCCCGTCCTCCTCTCGGTGAGCGAATCCGCGACACCGGGGGGAAAGAAATGAACCGCGACCGCCCGTACGAAGATTTCGCGACGCTCGAACTCCGGCGCAGCCAGGTCCTGGACCGGGTCGAGCGGTTGAGCCTGCGGGAACGCGAGATCCTCGTCCTGCTCGGCCACGGCCTGTCCAACCGCGGGATCGCCCGCCGGCTCGGCATCAGCGAACGCACGGTGAAGTTCCACGTCAGCAACGTGCTGATCAAGCTGCGCGTCGAATCCCGGTTGCAGGCCGGCTCGATCGCCTCGCTGCTGATCGCCCGGCCGGAGCCGCCCGGCGACGCCTGAACGGCGCAACTCCAAGGTCCAGTGTCGCCGCCCGGCACCGCGGCGGAAGGCTGGCATCCGGGCGGGATCGCCGCCGCCGCAGGGAAACCAGGAGGTGCCGACGTGAGAAGGACCCGATGGGCCGGGGGAATCGCCGCCGTCGTGGTGCTCGGGGGCATGTTCGTCCCCGGCACGGCGCAGGCCGCGCCACCGGCGTCCGCCGCCGCCGTTCACCGGTCGGCCGCACCCGAAAAGGACGTCCTGAGCCACTGGACGCCCGAGCGGATGCGCGCCGCCAAACCGGCGACCGGGCCGGCGAAGAGCCGGTCGGCCGGGCCGCAGACCCACGCCTTGCCCGCCCAGTCCGCACCGGGTGTTTCCGGGCCGCTGGCCGGGAAACCGGACGCGACCGCGTCCCGGCTCGCCGCGGTCAGCCAGTCGCAGGTGTGGAGCAGCCACGGGCAGATGCCGGCGACGACCGTCGGCAAGCTCTACTACGACAAGCCCGACGGCCCCTACGAGTGCACCGCGAGCGTCGTCAGTTCGGCCAACCGCAGCCTCGTCTGGACGGCCGGGCACTGCGTCTCCGACGGCGACGGCCACTGGTTCGACAACTGGATCTTCGTCCCGGACTACGCCGGCAGCGGTGAACCGCTGGGCCGGTGGAGCTGGAAGTCCGTGTCGACCCCGAACGGCTACCTGAACGACGGCGACCACGACTACGACCTCGCGGCCATCAGCATGTGGCCGCGCAACGGCACCAACGTCGCCGACGTGACCGGGTCCCAGGGCTACAAGTTCGGCCAGGGCTACGACTGGTCCGTCTACGAGTTCGGCTACCCGTACGACACGCACCCGGCCCGCACCGGCATCACCGGGCAGCAGCTGCGCTACTGCACCGGGACGACCTGGCGCCCCGGGATCTGGCCGTTCCAGCCCGACCAGCTGGGCATCCACTGCGACCAGGGCCACGGCGCCAGCGGCGGGCCCTGGCTCGACGACCTGCAGCTCGGCCGGGGCTGGGGGTACCTGGTGGGCAACGTGAGCTACCACCCCGACGACGGCTCCGACGAGGAGCGCAGCCCGTACCTCGGGGACGCGGCCATCAACGTCTACAACGCCCAGCAGGCCGCCTGACCCACGCCCCGCCACCGCGGCCCGCGGTGGCGGGGCCCCAAGGTGTGAAGATCCGGTCAGGATGCGGTGGGAACGGTGTCAGGACGCCTACCCTCGACGCCGTGTGCGCACGTGTACTGGTCGCGGAGGACGACGAGAAGCAGGCCGAGGTCCTCCGGCTCTACCTCGAAAGCGAAGGCCACACCGTGGTGCTGGCCCCCGACGGCCGGGCGGCGCTCGACGAGGCCCGGCGCGACCGGCCCGACCTGCTGGTCCTCGACGTGATGATGCCGAAGGTCGACGGCCTCGACGTCTGCCGGATCCTGCGGCAGGAGTCCGACGTCGCCGTGCTGATGCTCACCGCCCGCGCCACCGAGGACGACCTGCTGCTCGGCCTCGACCTCGGCGCCGACGACTACCTGACCAAGCCGTACAGCCCGCGCGAGCTGATGGCCCGGGTCCGGACGCTGCTGCGGCGCACCGCCGGCCGCCGCGAGCCGCCCGACACCGCCTTGCGCGCCGGTGGGCTGCGGCTCGACCCGGTGCGGCACGAGGTTTCGGTCGGCGGCCGCCCGGTCGAGACGACCCCCGGCGAGTTTCTGCTGCTGGAGACGCTGATCCGGCAGCCGGGCCGGGTGTTCACCCGCCGCCAGCTGCTCGAACTGACCCGCGGCGACGACCGGTTCGTCAGCACCCGGATCATCGACGTCCACGTGCTCAACCTGCGCAAGAAGCTCGAACCGGACCCGCAGAAGCCCGTCTACCTGCGGACCGTCTTCGGCGTCGGCTACAAGCTCACCCCCGAAGATGGGGCGTAGCTTCCCGAGGCGGCGCAGTCTCGTCGTCCGGCTCACCGCCGTCTCGCTGCTCATCGCGCTCGCCTCCATCGCGGCCACCGCGTGGCTCGCCGTGCAGACCACGACCCGCGCGATCCAGCAGGAGCAGGGGCAGGCCCTCTCCGGCGACGCGACGATCTACACCGAACTGCTCGGCTTCGCCGCGGCGAACCACACGTGGGCCCAGGTCGGCCCCCGGCTGCGGGCGCTGTCGGAGCAGACCGGCCGCCGGGTCGTGCTGACCACCCTCGACCGGCACGTGCTCGGCGACTCCGGCGGCGCGCCGGTCACCCTGCCGGTCAAGGCGACCGCGTCGGTCGACCCGCTGCACGTGGACCCGGTGCTGCTGCCCGAGGCCGGGACGAGCGGCATCGACCCCCGCGCGACCGGCCCGTTCAAGCTGCCGCCGCCCGAGCACCAGGAGCTCACCAGCCTGGCCACCAAGGCCGCCGCCTGCCTCGCCTCGCTCGGCCTGCCCAGCCAGGTGCGCGACTCGCCGAGCGGGCGGCCGCTGCTCACCGGGCTCGAGCCGCTGTCCGCCCGCTACTACGCGAGCAAATGCCTGCTCTTCGAGCTGGCCGAGCCGACGCCGACCGAGCAGGCCGCGCTCACCAGCCTGAACGACGCCGTCAACCGCTGTCTCCAGAGCCAGAACGCCGAGCCCGTGAAGCTGGGGCTCGACCTGGAAGCCCTCGGCGTCCCCGACCCGCGGCCGATCCAGGGCTGCCTCGACGCGGCCCGCCGGGAGCAGCTCACGCCGTACGTCGCGCCGCCCGCGCTGCTGTTCACCCTCGGCCCGGGCGGCTCGCCGCTGCCGACGTTCACGCTGTCCCGGGAGAACCTCACCCGGATCCTCGCGGTCACCGGCGGCGTGCTGGTGCTGGCCGTCGCGCTCACCGCGCTCGTCGCGCGGCGGCTGTCCCGCCCGCTGCGGGCCCTGACCGAGGCCGCGCAGCAGGACCGGCCGGCGCCGGTGAAGTCCCGCGACGAGGTCGGCTACCTCGCCGCCGCGTTCAATGACCTCACGGCCCGGCGCGAACGCATCGAGGAACAGCGGAAGGCAATGGTCAGCGACATCGCCCACGAGCTGCGCAACCCGCTCAACGTCATCCGCGGCCGGCTGGAGGCCGCCGAAGACGGGCACCTGCCGTTCGACCGGGCCCTGTCCGCGTCGCTGCTCGAAGAGACCGTGCTGCTGCAGCACATCGTCGACGACCTGCAGGACCTCGCGGCGGCCGACGCGGGCCAGTTGCGCCTGCACCCGGAGCTCCTCGACGCCGCGGAGCTGGCCGGCCACGTCGCCGCGGCGCTCGCCGACCGCGCCGCCGCGGCCGGGGTCACGCTCACCGTGAACGCCACCGGCGACTGCGCGCTGGAGGCCGACCCGGTGCGGCTGCGGCAGGTCGTCGGCAACCTGGTCACGAACGCGATCCGGCACACGCCGTCCGGCGGCCGGGTGACGATCCACGTCTCGTCCACTGTGGACGAGGTGACGCTGGCCGTGGCGGACACCGGGACCGGCATCGCCGCCGAGGACCTGCCGCACGTGTTCGACCGGTTCTGGCGGGCGGAGAAGTCCCGCAGCCGCCAGACCGGCGGCAGCGGGCTCGGCCTCGCCATCGTGCGCCACCTCGTGCAGGCCCACGACGGGACGGTGGTCGCGGAGTCCGCAGTGGACACCGGATCGACGTTCACCGTCCGGCTGCCGGTGTCCTACAGGGGCAGGCCGGCGTAGTTCTCGGCCAGCTCGGTCTTCGCGGCCGGCGACGTCACCGTGCGGTGCAGCTGGGCGAGCTGGAGCTGGGCGTCGAAGTCGTCGCCGTGGCGGTGCAGCATCGACGTCATCCACCAGGAGAAGTGCGTGCAGCGCCAGACCCGCCGCAACGCCGTGTCCGAGTAGGCGTCCACGAGTTCGTCGTTACCGCGGAAGGCCGCCGTCAGCGCCCGGGCCAGCAGCGCGACGTCCGCGACCGCCAGGTTCAGCCCCTTCGCCCCGGTGGGCGGCACGATGTGCGCCGCATCGCCGGCCAGGTAGAGGTTCCCGTGCCGCATCGGGGTCGTCACGAAACTGCGCATCGGGAGCACGCTCTTCTCGGTGATCGTCCCGGTTTCCAGGGTCCACCCCGGGACGCCGAGCCGTTCGGACAGCGCCGTCCAGATCCGGTCGTCGCTCCACTCCGCGAGGTCTTCGTCCGGCGCGACCTGCAGGTAGAACCGGCTCACCCGCGGCGAGCGCATGCTGTGCATCGCGAACCCGTCGGGGTGCCAGGCGTAGATCAGCTCGTCGGTGGACGGCGCGACGTCGGCCAGCACGCCCAGCCAGGCGAACGGGTAGGCCCGCTCCCAGACCCGCGGCCCGGGGATCGACGCACGGCTCGGCCCGTGGAAGCCGTCGCAGCCGACGACGACGTCCGCGTCGATCCGCCGGGCCGCCCCGGAATCGTCCACAAAGGTCACCGACGGCTGCCCGGTGACGTCGTGCAGCGTGACGTCGGAGGCCGAGTAGTACGCCGGGCGGCCGGCCTTTTCCCGGGCCGCCATCAGGTCCTTGGTCACCTCGGTCTGCCCGTAGACGGTCACCGACCGGCCGATGAGGTCGGTGAAGTCGATGTGGTGCCGCTCGCCCGGCGACTGCAGGTGGATGCCGCGGTGTTCCATGCCCTCGACGTCGAGCCGGGCGCCGAGGCCGACGTCCCGCAGGAGTTCCACCGTCCCCGCCTCGAGGATGCCGGCGCGGATGCGCGCCTGGACGTATTCGGCGGTCTGCCGTTCGAGCAGCACCGAGTCGATGCCTTCGAGCCCGAGCAGATGGGACAGCAGCAGCCCGGCCGGGCCGGCGCCGACGATGACGACCTGGGTGCGCACTGGAGGGGTCCTTTCCCGCGACAGAGCCCGAGCATGGATCGGCGGCCCGGCCCGCCACCACGCCATTCTCATTCAGTGAGAGGAATTCCCCATCGCCCGCGAAATGCCCCGCGCCGCGGCCTGCAGCACGGGGATCTGCGACCGCGCGCTCCGGTCGTTCGGGACGATCACCGACAGCGCCGCGACGACGTCCCCACCGGGCCCCCGCAGCGGGACGGCGATGCCCGTGGTCTCTTCGTCGATGAAGCCGGCGCAGAACGCGTAGCCGGTGCGCCGGACGTCGGCGAGGAACCGGCGCAGCCGCGCGGGCTCGGTCAGCGTCGTGCGGCGGAAGGCCTGAAGCGGGCCGGCCAGCACCTGTTCCTGCAGGTCGACGGGCGCATGGGCGAGCAGCACGAGCCCGGACGACGACGCGTGCAGCGGCAGCCGCCCGGCCACCCGCGTCACGTTGAGCGTCGCCTCGGGCGCCGAAAGCCGCTCGACGAACAGCACCTCGCGGTCTTCCAGCACGGCGAGCTGGGTGTGGTGCCCGACGACGGCGTGCAGGTCCTCCATGAACGGCATCGCGGCTTCGCGCAGCCCCAGGGTCGGCGAAGCGCGGGACGCCAGCTCCCACAGCCGCACGCCGACGCGTACCCGCCGATCGGGGTCGCGCCGCAGCCACCCGTGCCCGACCAGCTCTTCTACCAACCGCGACGCCGTGGCGACGGGCAGGTCCGCTTTGCGGGCGATGTCGGTGACGCGCAGCGCCGGCGCGTCCGGTCCGAAGGTCTCGAAGATGCGGACGACGCGGCTCAGCACGGACTCCCCCTGCGCCGGCTTGACCACGTCGGACAGTGTGCCCCACCCGGGCGGCGGGGCACACCGTCCGGCGTCACGGCAGGGCGTTCAGGAACGGCTCGTGGCTGTTCTGGAACTCCCAGCTGTAGTACTTGTCCCAGTTGATCGACCAGGTCATCAGCCCGCGGAAGGCGGGCGAGGTGCCGCCGCGCAGGGTGTACGAGCCACAGCCACTGCCCTTGACCAGGCAGTTCACCGCCGTCTGGACGTCGGCGGGCGAGGTGTAGCCGTTGCCCGCGCTGACGGCGGCGGGCAGTCCGATCGCGATCTGGTCCGACCGCAGGCCGGGGAAGAACTGCCCGGTGCCGGCCACGGTGAAGCCGGCCTTGAGCATGTCGGTCATGGCGATGTGGAACTCGGGGCCGCCCATGGTGTGGTACTGGTTGTCGAGCCCCATGACCGGGCCGGAGTTGTAGTCCTGGACGTGCAGGACGGTGAGCGAGTCCCGCAGCGCGTGGATCACCGGCAGGTAGGCGCCGGTCCGCGCGTCACCGGCACCCGAGCCGCCGTAGAACTGGTAGCCGACCTGCACGAAGAAGGTCTCCGGCGCCATCGTGAGCACGAACCCCGAGCCGTACTTGGCTTTGAGCGTCTTGAGCGCGGAGATCAGGTTGACGACGACGGGCGTGGTCGGGTTCCGGAAGTCGGTGTCCCCGGCGTTGAGCGAGAGCGAGTGGCCCTCGAAGTCGACGTCGAGGCCGTTGAGGCCGTACTTGTCGATGATGGCGGAGACGGAGCTGACGAACTTGTCCCGCGCGGCGGTGGTGGTGAGCTGGACCTGGCCGTTCTGCCCGCCGATGGAGATGAGGACCTTCTTGCCCTGCGCTTGCTTGGCCTTGATGGCGGCGACGAAGTCGGCGTCGCTCTCGACGTTCGGGCATTCGGTGGCGGGGCAGCGGGTGAAGCGGATGTCCCCGGACGTGACGGAAGTGGGTTCCCCGAAGGCGAGATCGATGATGTCCCAGGCCGCGGGGACATCGGCCATCCGCACATAGCCGGAGCCGTTGGCGAAGCTGGTGTGCAGGTAGCCGACGAGGGCGTGCTTGGGCAGGCCGGTGTCGACGCAGCCACTGGTGCTCCCGGTGGCGGCGGAGCTGCGCGGTGATTCACCGGCACTGTTGTAAGCGGCAACGGTGTAGGTGTGGGTCGTGCAGGCGGCAAGGCCCCCGATGGTGGCACTCGTGCCGGCGACCGTGGCGACGACGGCGGCGCCTTCGTAGACGCGGTACCCGGTGACGGTCCCACTGCTCGCACCCCAGGCAAGGGCAATGGAGTCGTTCGTGACGGCGGTCGTCTGCGGCGTGCCGGGCGAGGTGGGAGTACCGGGCGTGTTCCCACCGGGGCCATCGAGGACGACGTCGTCGGCGTAGTAGGTACCGGCGCCGTACCAGCCGTGGAGGTAGAGCTGGGCGGAGGTCTGGTTACCGGTGGTGAAGGTCAGTTGCAGCTGGTTGTAGCTCCCGTTGCCCGACCACGTCGACGGGCCCCCGGTGATCCCGAGGTAGACGGGATTCCCCCGCACCCAGGCGGAAACGGTGTAGGTGGTGTTCGCCCGAACGGCGACGGTCTGCGAGCACTGGGCGTAATCAGCACCGACGGGCGTGGCCCCGAGGGCATAGCCGCCGGAGTGAACGGGAGTGGTCACGGCGGCACCGTTGGCACAGGTCCACCCGGAGAGAGAGCCGGCTTCGAACCCGGGATTGACGAGAAGGTTCGCGGCCTCGGCGGGGACGGCGAGTAGCCCGGAGAGGGCAAGCAGCAAGGCGGCGAGAATTGCGGACAGTCGGGAACGCCTCATCGGGTCCTCCAGTCGGGGAGGCCCTCATTGTCTGGACCAATACGCAAGTTGTCCAGACCAAAAGGAGGGTTCAGGGGACGGGCGCGCCGCGCAGGCGAGCCGACCGTGCGAAGCACGGGCGCCAACCGAGGCAACCTGCCGGACGAACCCAGCCAGAAAGCGACGCACGGTCACGAAGCAAGCCCCCGCCCACACCCCCCTGCCGACCCGATACGCAGCCGCCTCAGCGGCCGTCACGCCGTGTCAAGGCACGCTTTCCCGCCTTGACACGGCGTGACGGCCGTTGAACAATCCGGCGCCCGGGTCGGTGGAACCACGAACAGCGCGACGCAGTACCCACTAGCTTGGCCACCACCAGCGCACCCTCAACACCCCACCAGCGACTCGGCCGCCAACAGCGCCTCAACTCCCACCAGCAACTCGGCCGCCAACTACGCGCCCTCAACACCCACCAGCAACTTGGTCACCAACAGCGCGCCCCTCAACACCCCACCAGCCCACTCGGCCACCACCAGCGCGCGTCTCAACACCCGACCAGCAACAGCGCCTCAACACCCGACCAGCAACTTGGCCACCAACCGGGTCCGAGCCGCCCGCGGCCGATCAATCACCTGAACGCTCCGCCACCCAGCCGGAACCTGATCCGCCAGCAACCCCTCCCGCCACTTCCCCACCCGCCGCACATGCCGGGCAAACGACCGCGCCCGCACCACCCGCCCGCGGCTCAGCTGCCCGGCCAGCGCGACCTCCGCCGGCACATCGAGGAACAGCAGCCGCACCGATCGCCCGCTCACCACCCCGACCAGCGCGAGCAACGCCCGGGTCGAGGCCCGCGTCGACGGCTCGTGGACCACCACCGGCCCGTCCTCCCCGATCGCGTGCCCGACGATCCGCGCCCGGTG
>NZ_MUMI01000223.1 GCF_002155975.1 Amycolatopsis kentuckyensis | reverse complement strand
CGTGGTCTGGTGCGGCGGACGCCCGTACGTCCTCGAGGGACGAGCCGGCCGGGCTCGTTGGATGGGCACCGATTACCGGGGGCGCCCCGAGTCGTTGAGCAGCGCCGAACTGCAGCGACGCGGGTGGAGCCACCGCCGCGCGAGCTGAGCGTGCCGCCGGGCTGCGCCGATGGGGTGGCCCGGCTGCGCTGTCCGGGTGGGCGCCGACCCGCCTGGTTCGGGCCGGCGGGGTGCATCGGGCGCCGACCTGGGGGGCAGGGCCGGGTCGCCTTGCCTCGCCAACCGCCCTGCGCCGCCGAGCGGCCCGGATGCCCGGCAGCCGAGCCTGCCGGGCGGCGCGGCTCGCACCGTGTGGGCTTGCCTCTGCGGCGGGCGGCCTGGCCGGTGGCGCGGAGTCGCCCGGTGCGCCGCGGACGGCCCGGCAGCCGAGTCGGCAAGCCTGCCACGCGGCGGCCCGGATGCCCCCGGTAGCCCGAGCTCACAAGCCCGCCGTACAGCGCGGCCGGGCCGCGCAAGCCGCCTCCGCAGCGGGCGGCCTGGCCGGTCGCGCGGAGTCACCCTGTGGGCCGCGGACGGCCCGGCAGCCGAGTCGGCAAGCCTGCCACGCGGCGGCCCGGATGCCCCCGGTAGCCCGAGCCCGCAAGCCCGCCGTACAGCGCGGCCGGGCCGCGCAAGCCGCCTCTGCGGCGGGTGGGCCTGGCCGGTGGCGCGCAGCCGCCCCGGTGCGCCGCGGATGGCCCCGCCGCCCGAGCCCGCAAGCCCGCCTCCACGCCAAGCCCTCCCGCCAAGCCGCCACCCCGGGCAACGCACCACCGGGCGACCCCGGCCCGTCCCGCTGTTTAATGGCCCCGTGAGCACAGCCGCCCCCGAACCCGCCGCTCAGGCTGCCGAACCGTCGCTGGTGCGGCAGGCGCTGAACGTCCCCAACATCCTCTCCCTGCTGCGGCTGGCCGGGGTGCCCGTCTTCCTCTGGCTGCTGCTCGGCCCCCGGGAAGACGGCTGGGCGCTCGCCCTGCTCGTCTTCAGCGCCCTGACCGACTGGCTCGACGGGAAGCTCGCCCGCTGGCTCAACCAGATGTCGCGGCTCGGGCAGCTGCTCGACCCCGCCGCCGACCGGCTCTACATCCTCGCCACCCTCGTCGCCTTCCTCGTGCGGGACATCGTCCCGTGGTGGGTCGTCGTGCCGCTCGTCCTCCGGGAAGCCGTGCTCGGCGTCTGCGTCCTCACCCTGCGGCGCCGGGGCTTCGCGCCGCCCGAGGTCACCTACCTCGGGAAGGGGGCCACCTTCGTCCTGATGTACGCCTTCCCGTTCCTGCTGCTCGCGCAGGGTGGCTCCGACGTCGCCGCCGTGGCGAGGCCGATCGGGTACGCCTTCACCATCTGGGGCGGCGTCCTCTACGTCTGGTCCGGCGTGCTCTACGTCGTCCAGGCGCGCAACGCCCTGCGAGGCGGGACCACCGAGTGAGCTTTCCCCGGGTCGTGGCGGGCGGCTGGGCCGTGTGGGTGTAAGACTTCGCCCAACACTTTTCGCCAGTGAGGGCATGAAAGGGGACCGGCGGTGTCCGCTCCTGAAGAGCTTCGCTACACCGAGGAACACGAGTGGGTCGCCACCCGCGGCGAGGACACCCTCGTGCGCGTCGGCATCACCGAGTACGCGCAGGACCAGCTCGGCGACGTCGTGTTCGTCGACCTGCCCGACGTCGGCAGGCAGGTGAGCGCGGGCGACGTCTTCGGCGAGGTCGAGTCGACCAAGAGCGTCTCCGAGCTGTTCGCGCCGGTCGACGGGGAGGTCGTGGCGGTCAACGACGCCGTCGCCGACTCGCCCGAGCTGATCAACAGCGACCCCTACGGCGAGGGCTGGCTGATCGAGATCCGGCTCGACGACCCGGCGGGCCTGGAAGCCCTGCTCGAAGCCGAGGCGTACGACGCGCTGACCAAGGGCTGAAGCCCGCTCCGCCGGTTCGGGGAGCCGGGGCTCGGAGAATCGATCAGGCACGGTACGTTGGCAGCTACACGTTCTTGAGTACTGGCAACACAGCATGTGTGGAGGAGAGCTCAGGTGAGCACGAACGACGGGCCCGGCGGCGTTCCCCCGGAGCAGTCTCCGGAGCGGACCTCTGTCTTCCGGGCCGACTTCCTGGCCGAAGCCGAAGGTCGCGAGCCCGCCCCGGAAGCCCCGGTCCAGGGTGTCGACGCCCTTCCCGCGGGTTCGGCGCTGCTGGTCGTGAAGCGCGGCCCCAACGCGGGTTCGCGGTTCCTGCTCGACCGCGACACCACCAGCGCCGGGCGGCACCCGGACAGCGACATCTTCCTCGACGACGTCACGGTCTCCCGCCGGCACGCCGAGTTCCGGCGTGAGGGCGGCGAGTTCGTCGTCATCGACGTCGGCAGCCTCAACGGCACCTACGTCAACCGCGAGCCGGTCGACCAGGCCGTGCTCGCCGGCGGCGACGAGGTGCAGATCGGGAAGTTCCGCCTGGTCTTCCTGACCGGCCCGGGGCACGGGGGCCAGGGGGCGCAGTGACGGCGGCCGGACGGCCACAGAACCACGGACTGAGCATCGGGGCGGTACTCGCGCAGCTGCGCGGTGACTTCCCCGATGTCACCATCTCCAAGATCCGGTTCCTCGAAGCGGAAGGCCTGGTGCAACCGGGCCGGACGCCTTCGGGCTACCGGCAGTTCGCCGCGGCGGACGTGGAGCGACTGAGGTTCGTCCTGGCCGCCCAGCGGGATCACTACCTCCCGTTGAAGGTCATCAAGGAACAGCTGGACGCGGCGGACTCGGGTGCCGGGCCTGCCGCGGCCCTGCCCCGCCCGCCGCGCCGGCTGGTCCCGATCGACGCACCGGCGGAGAACGTCGGCCTGCCCGTGGCGGCCGACTTCGCCGCCGGCAAAGAGCTGCGCCTGACCCAGGAGGAGCTCCTGGAGCAGGCCGGCATCGACGCGCCCGCGCTGGCCGAGCTGCAGCAGTACGGGCTGGTCCGGCCCGGCCCCGCCGGGTTCTTCGACCCGGACGCGGTGCTGGTCGCGCGCACGGTGAAGGCGATGACCGAATTCGGCATCGAACCGAGACACCTGCGTGCTTTCCGCGCCGCGGCCGACCGCGAGGTCGGGCTGCTGGAGCAGATCGTGACGCCGGTGTACCGGCACCGCGACCCGGAGGCCAAGTCCCGGGCCGACGAGGTGGTGCGGGAGCTCGCGGCACTGTCCGTGACCCTGCACACGCTCCTCGTGAAGGCGGGAATCCGCGGCGTCGCGGGATGTTGATCGATAACGGGGCAGTGAGATCCTCTTTGCGGTCCCATGTCAATGACTGAATGTTCGGCACCGCATGCCGTACCGTGAAGGCACGGGTTTGCGGCAGGCGAACCGAGAGAGTCCGGACAGCGAGCACAGCGCACGGATGACGGGTAGCGTCGGGAGTATGGGCGTGAAGCCGGTTCAGCGCTGCAGCCCGTGTGCACGAGAGGGAGGCGAAGCCCGATGAGCGAAATGCGCGTCGTCGGTGTGCGGGTCGAGCTGCCCGCGAATCAGCCGATCTTGTTGCTGCGGGAAACCGAGGGTGAGCGGTACCTGCCGATCTGGATCGGCTCGGTCGAAGCCACCGCCATCGCCTTGGAGCAGCAGGGGGTCCGCCCCGCCCGCCCGCTCACGCATGACCTGCTGAAAGAGGTCATCGGAGCGCTGGGCCGGGAGCTCGAGCAGGTCGTCATCACCGACCTGAAGGAGGGCACGTTCTTCGCGGAGCTCGTGTTCGACGGCGACATCCGGGTGTCCGCCCGGCCGAGCGACTCGGTCGCGCTGGCCCTGCGGATCGGGGTCCCCATCCACGCCGTGGATTCGGTGCTGGAGGAAGCCGGCCTCATCATCCCGGACGAGCAGGAAGACGAGGTCGAGAAGTTCCGCGAGTTCCTCGACTCCGTGTCGCCCGAAGACTTCCGCGGAGCGGACACGTGAGACCTTGCCTTGACGCGGACGTCAACGTCTAGCGTCGACGGCATGCGGATCGGAGAACTGGCGCAGCGCACGGGTGTCACCACCCGTGCGCTGCGTTTTTACGAGGACCAGGGCCTGCTGCGGGCCCGGCGCTCGGCCAACGGCTACCGCGAATACGGCGAGGACGACCTCCAGCTGGTCAAGGAGATCCAGACCCTCCAGACGGTCGGCCTGACGCTCGAGGAGACGCGCCCGTTCGTCGAATGCCTGCGCAGCGGCCACGAGACCGGCGATGCGTGCGCGAACTCCATCGAGGTCTACCGGCGCAAGCTCGAAGAAGCCGACGCCCTCCTCGCCCGGCTCGGTGGCATCCGCGCCGAACTGGCCGCGAAGCTCGCCGGTGCGCTCGCCCGGCAGGCGCCCGATCCGTGTGTCGTCCCCGGAGCGCCCCGCCCGTGAAGGAGCCTGCCATGTCCGAAAACGCCACCGTCGCCGATGTCACCGATGCGACCTTCGCCGAGGTCCTCGCCCACGACGTCCCCGTGCTCGTCGAGTTCTGGGCCACCTGGTGCGGCCCGTGCCGGATGGTCGGCCCGGTGCTCGCGCAACTGGCCGCCGAGCGGGAGGGCGAGCTCGCCGTCCGGAAGATCAACGCCGACGAGAACCCCGAGACCACCCGCTCCTACCAGGTCATGTCGCTGCCGACGATGATCCTCTTCCGCGGCGGCGAGCCGGTCGAGACGATCGTCGGCGCGTTCCCGAAGGCCCGCATCGAAGAGCGGCTCGACCGGGCCCTCACGGCGCCGTCGCTTTGACGAACGTGTCCGCCAGTTCGCGCCCGTACTTCTCCAGGTCCAGCGCCGGGTCGGCCGCGTAGGCCGCGGCGACGCCGTCGATGGACTGGGCGATCGCCATCGCCATCACCTCGGGCGTGAACCCGCCGAACACCCCCTCGGCCTGGCCCTGCCTGAGCTGGCGGGCCAGTCCGTGCACGCGCAGGTCGTCGACCAGCACCTTCGTCATCACCCAGCCGTCGGCGTCGTCGGCGTGGGCCGCCAGCTCGGTCAGCGCCCGGACGCACTCGGGGTAGGCGCGCAGGAACGCCACCGACGTCTCGATGTGCGCCCGCAGGTAGCCGGGCCGGTCGGCCGGGTCGAGGCCCCCGCCGGTGCGTTCGGTGAGGAACGCGCCCTTCGTCTCGACGACCGTGCTGAGCACGGCCTGCATCAGGCCGGCCTTGTTCGTGAAGTGGTACGAGATCAGCCGGGTGCTGCTGAGCCCGGCGCGCTCCTTGATCTTGGCGAAGGTCGTCCGGCGGTAGCCGAGGTCGGCCAGGACGCCGATGGTCGCGCCGATGATCTGCGCCCGGCGCGCGGCCTCGGTCGGGCTGAGGCCCATCTCGGCCATGAGGTCGGTGTTTACTTGCATGAGTAAAAAGTTACTCGGCTGAGTAAAATTTGTCCACCAGGTTTGGCCGGCCACGAGCGGGGGTACGGCGAACGGCTCAAAGGCTCAGCCGACCGTTGAGGCTTGCCGCGCGTCGCGTTGACCGGCACTGTCCGGGCGCTTACCGTCGAAGGAGGTAAATCGCCACGGTGTGATTCACGGTCTGGGGCCGGACCGTGGCGGTTGATCTCCGGCGGGTCCCGCTCCTGGGACTCCTCCGGCTGTCATTCGCCGGCCGCCTGGTCGGGCGAGGGGAGGCTTGCGTGGTCGAGGCTGGTTCCGAGAAGCAGCCTGTCGGGGTCGCGACTGGTGAGCAAGGGGAACTGTTCCCCGACAACTCGCTGCCCGACGAGCTGGTGGGGTACCGCGGTCCGGCGGCGTGCCAGATCGCCGGGATCACCTACCGCCAGCTCGACTACTGGGCCCGGACCAAACTGGTCGCGCCCAGCATCCGCACCGCGCACGGCTCCGGCTCGCAGCGGCTGTACTCCTTCAAGGACATCCTGGTCCTGAAGGTGGTCAAGCGGCTACTGGACACCGGGGTCTCGCTCCAGAACATCCGGGTCGCCGTCGACCACCTGCGGGTCCGCGGCGTCCGCGACCTGGCCCGGGTGACGCTGTTCTCCGACGGCACCACGGTGTACGAGTGCACGTCGCCGGAGGAGATCGTCGACCTGCTCCAGGGTGGCCAGGGCGTCTTCGGCATCGCGGTCAGCGGGGCGATGCAGGAAATCAGCGGTACCATCCACGAGTTCCCGGCCGAACGCGCCGACGGCGGCATCGTCGAGACGCACGAACCGGACGAACTCACCCAGCGCCGCAACGCCCGCAAGACCGGTTGATCACCGCTGCGGCGGACAGAGTAAAGTCCACCGTGCGGTCGACGAATCCGCGCGGGAGAGTCCGAGTCACACCTTGAGCTCGGCGCCGAAGGAGCAAGTCCTCCCCGGAACCTCTCAGGCACCCTGGACCGCGCGGACGAGACGCCTCTGGAAAGCGGGTCGTCAGGACACAGCCTGATGGCCCCGCCGACGGTGCAAGCCCGGCTCAACCTGCGGGCGAAACTCTCAGGCGCCCCTCGGGGTCAGACAGAGCGGGGAGGACCAGGACACCGCCGTCCCGGTCCACCCCCGCTGTCCCCAGGAGGCCATCCGTGGATCCGTCACTCGCCTCCCTCGAACAGGGCATTCCCTTCGCCGACCGGCACATCGGGCCCGGACCGGACGAACTCCGCCACATCCTCGACGTCATCGGCGTCGCCTCCCTCGACGAACTCGCCGAGCGGGCCGTGCCCGGCTCGCTGCACGAGTCCGCCCAGCCGCTCGAACTGCCGCCCGCCGCCTCCGAAGCCCAGGCCCTCGCCGAGCTCCGTGCGCTCGCCGGCCGCAACCGGCTGACCGCGTCGATGATCGGGCTCGGCTACCACGGCACCGTCACCCCGCCCGTCATCCGGCGCAACGTCCTCGAGAACCCGGCCTGGTACACCGCCTACACGCCCTACCAGCCGGAAATCTCCCAAGGGCGGCTGGAAGCGCTGCTCAACTTCCAGACCATGGTCGCGGACCTGACCGGCCTCCCGGTCGCCAACGCGTCCCTGCTCGACGAGGCCACCGCCGCCGCCGAGGCGATGACGCTGGTGCGCCGGGCCGGGCGCGCGACGTCGAATCGGTTCGTCGTCGACGAAGACACCCTGCCCCAGACCCTCGCGGTGCTGCGGACGCGGGCCGAACCGCTCGGCATCGAACTCGTCGTCGAGGACCTCTCCCAAGGACTGACCGGGCTCGGGCTCGGCGGCGACTTCTTCGGCGTGCTCCTGTCCTACCCCGGCGCGTCCGGCGCGGTCCGCGAGCTCGACCTCACCATCGCCGAGGCCAAGGAGCGCGGTGCGGCCGTGATCGTCGCCGCCGACCCCCTCGCCCTCACTCTGCTGCGGCCGCCCGGCGAGCTCGGCGCCGACGTCGCCGTCGGCTCGACCCAGCGGTTCGGCGTCCCGCTCGGCTTCGGCGGCCCGCACGCCGCCTACCTCGCCGTGCGCAACGGCCTGGAGCGGCAGCTGCCCGGCCGGCTGGTCGGCGTCTCGAAGGACGCCGACGGCACGCCCGCCTACCGGCTCGCCCTGCAGACGCGCGAGCAGCACATCCGCCGCGAGAAGGCGACGTCGAACATCTGCACCGCGCAGGTCCTCCTGGCCGTGATGGCGTCGATGTACGCGGTGTACCACGGGCCGGAGGGCCTGCGGTCGATCGCGCTGCGGGCGCACCGGATGGCCACCGTCCTGGCCGGCGGCCTCGCCGAGGGCGGCGTCGACGTCGTGCACGGCGAGTTCTTCGACACGGTCGTCGCGGCCGTGCCCGGCCGGGCGGACACGGTCGTCGCGGCGGCGCGTGACCTCGGCATCTCGCTGCGGCGGATCGACGACGACCACGTCGGCATCGCCTGCGACGAGACCACCACCCGCGAGCGGCTGTCCTGCGTGTGGAAGGCGTTCGGCGTCTCCGTGTCCGATGTGGACGGGCTCGACGCGGACACCGCGGACGGCCTCCCGGCCCCGCTGCGCCGCACGAGCGGGTACCTCACGCACCCGGTCTTCCACGCGCACCGCTCGGAAACCGCCATGCTCCGCTACCTGCGGCAGCTGGCCGACAAAGACGTCGCCCTCGACCGCAGCATGATCCCGCTGGGCTCGTGCACCATGAAGCTCAACGCCACCGCCGAGATGGAGCCGGTCACCTGGCCGGAGTTCGCCGGCCTGCACCCGTTCGCACCCGCCGAGGACGCCGCCGGGCTGCTGGACCTGGCCGCCGACCTGAGCGCCTGGCTCGCCCGGATCACCGGCTACGACGCGGTTTCCCTGCAACCCAACGCCGGCAGCCAGGGCGAGTTCGCAGGCCTGCTCGCCATCCGCGCCTACCACTGCTCCCGCGGCGAGCACGCGCGCGACGTCTGCCTGATCCCGGCCAGCGCGCACGGCACGAACGCGGCCAGCGCGGTGATGGCGGGCATGCGCGTGGCCGTCGTCCGCTGCGACGACGAGGGCAACATCGACCTCGCCCACCTGCGGTCCACAGTGGACGAGCACCGGGCCGACCTCGCCGCGATCATGCTCACGTACCCGTCGACGCACGGCGTCTACGAAGACACCGTCGGCGAGGTGTGCGCGGCGGTGCACGACGCGGGCGGGCAGGTGTACGTCGACGGCGCCAACCTGAACGCGCTGATCGGCGTGGCCCAGTACGGCCGCTTCGGCGCCGACGTCTCGCACCTCAACCTGCACAAGACGTTCTGCATCCCGCACGGCGGCGGCGGGCCCGGAGTCGGCCCGATCGGGGTCCGCGCGCACCTGGCGCCGTTCCTGCCGAACCACCCGCTGCAGCCGGCCGCCGGCCCGGCCACCGGCGTCGGCCCGGTCAGCGCGGCGCCGTGGGGAAGCGCGTCGATCCTGCCGATTTCGTGGGCGTACGTCCGGATGATGGGTGCCGAGGGCCTCCGCCGGGCGACGCTCGTCGCGGTGGCCAACGCCAACTACGTCGCCCGCCGCCTCGCCGGGCACTACCCGGTGCTCTACGCCGGCCACGAAGGCCTGGTGGCGCACGAATGCATCCTCGACCTCCGGCCCCTGACGAAGGCCACCGGCGTCACGGTCGACGACGTCGCGAAACGGCTGGCGGACTACGGGCTGCACGCGCCGACGATGTCGTTCCCGGTCGCGGGGACGCTGATGGTGGAGCCGACGGAGAGCGAAGACCTCGCCGAACTCGACCGCTTCTGCGCCGCGATGATCGCGATCCGCGCGGAGATCGACCGGGTGGCGGCGGGCGAATGGCCGCTCGAGGACTCACCGCTGCGCCAGGCGCCGCACACCGCCCGGTGTGTCACGGGCGACTGGGACCGGCCCTACAGCCGGGAGACGGCGGTGTTCCCGGCGGGAGCGGCCGCGGCGAAGATCTGGCCGCCGGTCCGGCGCATCGACGGCGCGGCGGGGGACCGGAACCTGGTCTGCTCCTGCCCGCCCCCGGAGGCCTTCGCGGACCGGTCACAGGAACGCGAGGTAGGTTGACGCCCATGGTGAGTGGGCACGGTCCTGATCGGACGTCCGTGGTCGTGACCGGCGGCAGCGGCTTCATCGGCCGGGCCGTCGTGCGCGCCCTCCACGACCGGGGCGTCCCGGTCACCGCCGTGGACCGGGTGCCCTTCCCCGAGGACCTGGCCGGCGTCCGCGCCGTCACCGGCGATCTCCGGGAGGCGGGCGTCCGCGAGGAAGCCGTGACCCGCGAGACCGCGGCCATCGTGCACCTCGCCGCGCTGACGTCGGTGCTGAAGTCCGTCGAGCTGCCCGAGGACACCTTCGCCGACAACGTCCTGGTCACCCAGGAACTCCTCGAACTCGCGCGCCGCCACGAGGTGCCGAAGTTCCTGCTCGCCTCGACCAACGCGGTGATCGGCAACGTCGGCTCCGCGACCATCACGCCGGACCTGCCGCTGCGGCCGCTCACGCCGTACGGCGCCACCAAGGCGGCGTGCGAAATGCTGCTGTCGGGCTACGCCGGGGCGTACGGCATGACGACGTGCGCGTTGCGGTTCACCAACGTCTACGGCCCGGGAATGTCCCACAAGGACAGTTTCGTGCCGCGGATGATGCGGGCCGCGCTGACCGGCAGCGGGGTCAAGGTCTACGGCGACGGGCGCCAGCGCCGCGACCTCGTGCACGTCGACGACGTCGTCCGCGCGGTCCTGCTGACCCTCGACAGCGGCTACTCCGGCCGCGCGATCGTCGGTGCCGGGCGTTCGGTGTCCGTGCTGGAGATGGTCGAGGCCGTGCGCGAGGTGACCGGCGCCGAGCTGCCGGTCGACCACGTCGAGGCCCCGGCCGGGGAGATGCCCGCGGTCGTCGTCGACGTGTCGGCGAGCGCGGAGACCATCGGCTACCGGCCGGAGGTCTCGCTGACCGACGGCCTCGCGACGGCGTGGAAGTACTTCTCCGGCCTCGCCACGCCGTGAACGGGTTTCTCCGCCGCCACTGGCTGCTGCTCCTGCTCCTCGTCCCGGCGATCACGCTCCGGGTGCTGACCTGGCTGGCCTACCGGCCCGCGCTGCTGTTCATCGATTCGTTCCGCTACCTCGACAACCTGCACGCCCTGCGCGCCGACCAGCTCGACCCGATCGGCTACGACCTCGTGCTGCGCCCGCTGCTCGCCGTCGGCGGGCTCGCGTGGGTCGCGGCCGTCCAGCACGTCGGGGGCGTGCTCATCGCGATCGGCGTCTACGGGCTGGTGCTGCGGCTGGGCGGCCGCCCGTGGGTCGGCGCCCTCGCCGCGGCCCCGGTGCTGCTCGACGCCTACCAGCTGCAGATCGAGCAGAACATCATGTCCGAGGTGACGTTCGAGGCCGTCCTCCTCGGGCTCCTCTGGCTGCTGCTGGGCCGGGGCACCCCCGGCTGGAAACGGGCCGGCGCGGCGGGCCTGCTGCTCGGCTTCGGCGTGCTGACCCGGCTGATCGGGATCTCGCTCGCCCTTCCGCTGCTGGTTTTCCTCGTCGTGGCCGGGGGAGCGTGGCGGCAGTGGGCGGGCTGGCGCCGGGCCGGCGTCGGCCTCCTGGGCCTGCTCGCGGTTCTGGTGCCGTACTCGGCGCGGGTGCACGCGGAGACCGGGAAGTGGGGCCTGAGCGGACCTTCGGGGAACATGCTCTACGGCCGCACCGCCGCCGTCGCCGACTGCGCGAACCTCCACCTCGCCCCGCAGCTGCAGGTGTTCTGTCCGGCCGAGCCGCGCGAGACGCGGCTCGTCGACAACTACACTCACGCCGACCTCGACCCGAACTGGCCCGGCCCGCTGCCGCCCGGCGCGGACAAGG
Organism: Amycolatopsis kentuckyensis; assembly: GCF_002155975.1. GTDB lineage: Bacteria > Actinomycetota > Actinomycetes > Mycobacteriales > Pseudonocardiaceae > Amycolatopsis > Amycolatopsis kentuckyensis. Next base: position 3,067 of record NZ_MUMI01000223.1, on the reverse strand, counting down.
CCGCACTGGCACACCAATTCGCGATCGAAGTCCTCAAGGCACAGCCCGGCGACGTCGCCGAAGCGGTCCTGGACGACTTCGCCAAGAGCTTCGCCTGGACCCGCGAGCAGGACCCCACCGACGTCCCCCTGGACCGGTGGCAGTTCCAGCTGAGCTACCCGCAGTGGGCCGACCAGTCCCTGATCGACCTGGTCACGCGGCAGAACGACGGGGTCGTCGCGAGCGTCGACCAGCCCTTGGCCGAGATCCTCCGCGACTACCAGCTCGGCGGCGGGTACGTCCCGGGCGCGGTCCTCGGCATCGGCGCCCTCCTCGGCCTGCTGACGGTGTTCCGGCGCAAGCAGCCCCTGGACCGGGCCCGGGCCGGCGCGCTGTTCGCGGCGTCGAGCGGGCTCCTGCTGCTGTTCGCCTCGGCGGTGTTCCTGTTCTCCTGGCGCTACCAGATCCCGGCGCTCGTGCTGCTGCCGGTCGCCGGGGCACTCGGCTTCACGACCCTGACTTCGGCGAGCCGGAAGCGGCTGGCCGCCTTCCCCGACGACGTCGACTCCGGCGCCCTCGCCGACTTCCGCGGCCGCCATCCGGAGCTGGAGCTGGCGCCGCTGACCGTCGTCATCGCCGCCTACAACGAAGCCGGCGGCATCGGCGAAGTCCTGGAGAAGATGCCCGACGAGTGCCTCGGCATGCCGGTGGACGTCCTCGTCGTGGTCGACGGCGGAACCGACGACACCGCCGCGATCGCCGAGGCGCACGGGGCCTACGTCTGCGTCGCGCCGCGCAACCGCGGCCAGGGCGCCGCGCTGCGGCTGGGCTACCACCTGGCCGCGGAGTCCGGCGCCGAGTACGTCGTGACGACCGACGCCGACGGCCAGTACGACAACAGCGAGCTCGAGGCGCTCGTCCGCCCGGTCGTCGACGGCACGGCGGACTTCGTCACCGGCTCGCGGCGGCTCGGGCACGAGGAGGCCGACAGCCGCGTCCGGTGGCTGGGCGTGCGCGTGTTCGCGGTGCTGGCGTCGGTGCTCACGGCCCGGCGGATCACCGACACGTCGTTCGGCTTCCGCGCCATGCAGGCGGACCTGGCCTGCTCGGTCCCGCTGAACGAGCCGCAGTACCAGTCGTCGGAGCTGCTGCTCGGCGTCACCGCGCGCGGCGCCCGGGTCACCGAGCTGCCGATGAGCATGCGGCTGCGCAAGGCGGGCAAGAGCAAGAAGGGCGGCAGCCTCGTCTACGGCGCGAACTACGCCCGGGTCATGACCGGGACGTGGTGGCGGGGGTACGTGCTGCGCCGCGGCCGAACACGAACCGGTCGAGCAGCGTGAACTTGACGACGAACACCAGCGCGTAGCTCGCGACGTACGCGCCGTCGACGAGCACGACCCACCAGAAGTGCGGCAGGGCCAGGGGGGTCAGCAGCGAGCCGGCGAGGGTGGTCAGGCCGATCGACGCCAGCCCGCCGAGCCCGATCACCCCGAGGTAGGGCAGCAGTTCGCGCCGGACGCGCGGCCGCCCGGTGCGGCCCCACACCCAGCGCCGCGTGACCAGGAAGTTCAGCACCGCGCCGGCCGCCCAGGCCAGCGTGCTCGCCAGGGCCGCGGCCCCGCCGGTCGCGAGGACGGCGAGCAGCACGACCTGGCTGAGGACCGTGGCGGCGACCGACGTCGTCGCGGCGCGCGCCAGCCGGGCCCAGCCGCGGCGGCGGGTCTTCTCCGCCATGCGAGGCCGCACGCCGTTGGTTACGGTCGTCATGCCCCCATCCTCCCCGTGGGCCGGTCGCGCCGCCGTCCGACCCCCTCATGCATAGGAGATTCACAGGTCATTGCCAGGTCTTCATCAGCACGTGATCTATAGCGTTCGTGTGGCGTAAACGAGCAGGAAAGGCGGCACAATGCGTGTGCTGGTTCTCGGCGGTGACGGATATCTGGGCTGGCCGACCGCGCTGCACTTATCGGACAAAGGTCACGAGGTGGCCGTTCTCGACAATTTCGCGCGGCGCGGGTACGACGCCGAGCTCGGCGTCGAGAGCCTGGTTCCGATCGAGTCCCTCGCCGACCGCATCGCCACCTGGCGCGAGGTCTCCGGCCGGACGATCACCAGCTACGAAGGCGACCTCCTCGACGCGGAGTTCCTGTTCGCGGCGGTGCGTGACTTCGCGCCGGACGCCGTCGTCCACTACGCCGAGCAACGGTCGGCCCCCTATTCCATGATCGACCGCGAACACGCGGTGTACACCCAGCACAACAATGTGGTCGGGAACCTGAACCTGCTGTATGCGATCGCGGAGATCAATCCGGCGATCCACCTGGTCAAACTGGGCACGATGGGCGAATACGGCACGCCGAACATCGACATCGAAGAAGGCTGGCTGGAGCTCGAGCACAACGGCCGCTCCGACCGCGTGCTGTTCCCGAAACGGCCGGGTTCCTTCTACCACCTGACGAAGGTCCACGATTCGCACAACATCGAATTCACCTGCCGCGCGTGGGGCCTGCGCGCGACGGACCTCAACCAGGGCGTGGTGTACGGCCAGCAGACCCCGCAGACGGCGCTGGACCCGCGCCTGGCGACCCGCTTCGACTACGACGCGGTGTTCGGCACGGTGCTCAACCGGTTCGTCATCCAGGCGGTGCTGGGCCAGCCGCTGACCGTGTACGGCAAGGGCGCGCAGACCCGCGGCCTGATCGACATCCGCGACACCGTGGAGTGCATCCGCCTGGCCGTCGAGCACCCGGCCGAGCCGGGGGAGTTCCGCGTGTTCAACCAGATGACCGAAAGCATGTCGGTGGCCGACATCGCCGCGCTGGTGGCCGACCGGTTCCCCGGCCCGGTGCAGATCGAGCAGCTGGAGAACCCGCGCACCGAGGCGCCGGAGCACTACTACAACGTGAAGCACACCGGGCTGGTCGGACTGGGGCTGGAGCCGCACCTGCTGTCGGACACGCTGATCGAGTCGATGTTCGACATCGTGGGGGCGAACAAGCACCGGGTGAACCCGGAGAAGCTGCGCCCGACGGTCCGCTGGCGGGGCGCGCTGAAGGCCTAGCTTCGCCGGGGGGCTCCCGCGCGGGAG
>NZ_MUMI01000222.1 GCF_002155975.1 Amycolatopsis kentuckyensis | reverse complement strand
GCAGCAGTTGCCGGGGCCGGGGGCGGGTCCGCAGAGCTGGTGATCATCCCCTTCGACGGCAGTTCGCCGGTCCCGCCGTTCGAGCAGGTCCGCAGCGGGCTGGCGACGCGGATCAACGACCGCAGCCTGGCCGTGGGCACGAAGCTGCCCACGGTCCGCCGGCTCGCGGCCGACCTCGGCATCGCCCCGAACACGGTGGCGAGGGCGTACCGCGAGCTGGAGGAGGCGGGCCTGATCGAGACGCGAGGCCGCGCCGGAAGCTTCGTGGCGGCATCCGGCGACCAGAGCCGCCGCCGCGCCCAGCAGGCGGCGGCGGAGTACGCGAAGATCACCCGTAAGCTCGGCCTCGAAGACGCCGAGGCGCTGTCGATCGTCCGCGCCGCACTCGACGAGGGGAACGGCTGATGGTGAGCGTGCTGATGCTGCTGATCATCCTGGTGGTGATCGCCGGCATCACCGGGGTGGTGCTGCTCATCGTGAACTCGAACAAGCCGAAGCAGCCGCCGTACCCGCCGCAGTACCCGGGGTACCAGCAGCCGGGTTATCCGCCGCAGCAGGGATATCCGGGACAGCAGGGGTATCCGGGGCACCCCGGGGGCTACGGCGGGCCGCAGCAGGGGTATCCGGGGCAGCAGCAGCCGCCGGGTTTCCCGGGCCAGCAGCCGCCGTACCCGCCGCCGGGTGGCTATCCGCCGCCGCAGCAATAGGTCCCGGCTGCGCGCCCCCAGCAACACCGCCCCACCCGCAGCAGCAGCGCACGTCACCCACACGAGACCGCGCCCCCAGCAGAACCCTTACCCGCGGCAGCACACCCCACTGCACGAGACCGCGCACACCCGCGCCGCCGCAACCGCGACCCTCGCTGGGCAGCAACGCACGTCACCCACACGAGCGCGCGCCACCCCAGCCCGCGGCACCCCAGCCCGCGACCGCGCGTCACCCCTCACATCGCGCGATAGTCCCGCAGCTCGATCCGCGGCCCGAACCGCGGCCGCGTGTGCCCGGCCGCCTCCAGGTACCGCACCGCCCGCTGCCGTTGCGGCGCGTACGGTGCCAGCACCTCCGCCATCCCCGCGTCGTCCAGCTTCGTGCCCAGCACCGCGTTGCCCACCATCGACGGGATGTTGTAGTCGCCGAAGCTCACCGCGTCCGGGTCGCCCCAGGCGCGCTGGGCGATCTCCGCCGCCGTCCACACCCCGATGCCCGGGACCTGGCGCAGCCAGTGCCGTCCCTCGAGCCCGCGCAGCTCCACCGCCCGCTCCAGGTGCGGCGCGATGCGGGCCGCGTTCACCAGGGCCGTCCGCCGCTTGATGTCGACCCCCGCGCGGTGCCAGTGCCAGTCCGGCAGCGTGCTCACCACCGATGGCGTCGGCGGCACACGCAGCCGCTCCGGGGCCGGGCCGGGGGCGCGCGTGCCGAACCGGCGGCACAGCTCGGCCCACGACCGGATCGCCTCCTTGCCCGCCACCTTCTGCTCCAGCACGGCGAGCACCAGCCAGTCCCACACCACCCCGGTCGCCCCGAGCCGCAGGCCCGGATTCGCCCGCCGGGCCCGGGCGACGACGTCGTGGTGCGCGACGAACCCCGTGTCGTCGTCGTTCGCCCCCAGCAACGCCGGCACCCCGCTCAGGAGCCGGTCCTTCGCCTCGCCCCACGCCGCGGCCTCGATCCGGCCGTCGGCCAGCTTGCGCAGCGCCAGCGTCCCGGGCCCGTCGGGCGTGTTCGACGCGAGCCAGGTGATCCCGCGCTCGTCGGTGAGGATGTTCAGCGACCCGCGGCCGCGCTTCAGCGGACCCAGGACCCGGCCCAGGTCGACCTCGAACGCGGGACGCCAGAACATCGGGCTACGCGTCGCTCGAGAAGCGGACGGACCCGTCGGGCAGCACGACGTCCGGCCAGACGCGGGCGCCGTCCAGGAGCTCGCAGCCGGCGCCGACGGACACGCCGTCGCCCAGCACCACGCCGCGCAGCACCGCGCCGGCGCCGACGCGGGCGCCGTGGCCGAGCACCGAGCGCTCGACGATCGCGCCCTCGGAGACCGCCGCGCCGTCGAACAGCACCGAGCCGTCGATCTTCGCGCCCGAACCCACCACGGCCGCGACGCCGATCGTCGAACCGCCGGACAGCTGGGCGTCCTCGGCCACCGACGCGCCGTCGAGCACCAGGAAGTCGCCGGGACGGCCGGGCAGCGCCGACGTCGGCGCCAGGCCGCGCACGAGGTCGGCCGAGCCGCGCACGAACGCCTCCGGCGTGCCGACGTCCAGCCAGTAGGACTCGTCGACGAAGCCCTGGATGTGCGCGCCCTGCTCCAGCAGCTGCGGGAACGTCTCGCGCTCGACCGACACCCGCCGCCCGGTCGGGATGGCCTCGATCACCGGACGGCGGAAGACGTAGCAGCCGGCGTTGATCTGGTCGGTCGGCGGGTTCGGCGTCTTCTCGAGGAACGCCTGGACCCGCCCGGTCTCGTCGGTCGGCACCGAGCCGAACCGGCTGGGGTCCGGCACGCGCTGCAGGTGGAGTGTGACGTCGGCCTCGGATTCGCGGTGGACGCGCAGCTGCTCGCCGAGATCCGAGCCGGAGATGATGTCGCCGTTGAAGACGATCACGTGGTCGGCGCGCAGCTTGTCGTAGACGTTCCGGATCGCGCCCGCGGTGTCGAGCGGCTCCTCCTCGACCACGTACTCCAGCTCCAGGCCGATCGACTTGCCGTCGCCGAAGTACTCCTCGAACACCTCCGCCCGGTAGCTCGTGCCCAGCACGACGTGCCGGATCCCGGCCTCGCGGATGCGGGAGAACAGGTGGCTCAGGTAGGGCGTCCCGGCTGTCGGGAGCATCGGCTTCGGCGCCGACAGGGTCAACGGACGGAGGCGGGTGCCCTTGCCCCCGACCAGTACGACGGCGTCGACAGCGTCGCTTCGGACCTCGGACGTCACGGAAATCTCCTCTTGTATCACGCACCGCTGAGCGACAAGCCGCGGGAAACCCTGACGGAGGTCGCCCCGAGGGCCTACCCTAGACAGGAAACAGGCGGGCCTTTCCCCAGAGGGCCCCGGGTCAGTCGGGAGGCCGAGGGGATGGACCCCCGCGATCGGGCGGACGCCCTGCTCGCACGAGCCCAGGCGCGCGGTGTGTTCGTCGTGACACCCGACAGCGCGACGTCACCGATGGACTCCGCGAACACCCAGCAGATCCCGCGCGCGCAGATCGACGGGCTCGACCGCAGCCGCGACCCCGACACGACCACGCAGCTGCCGGCGTCGCTGATCGAGGAGAACGACCACCCGCTGGCCGGCTCGGCGCCGACGCGGCGGATGGAGGTCCAGGGCGGCCGCCGTCCGCAGCCGACGACACCGCTGAGCACGCCGTCGCCGACGACGCCGCTGCCCACGCCGCTGTCCCGCCGGCCCCAGGCCGAGCAGATCACGAGCCCGCTGAAGGAGCCCGATCCGGAGGACACCGGCCTGGTGCCGACGGTGACGCAGAACATCGGCAAGTCCGACCTTTCGCGCCGGCTCGACGGGATCTAGCGGGTTTCGAGCTTCAGCCGCACGGCGAGCCCGAGCTTCACGGCGGCCAGCACCGGCTTCCAGGCGAGCCCCTGGTGCCGGTCGGCGAGGTAGCGGTAGGCGCTGGCGTGGTGGGCGGCGAGCATCTTCTTCGACGCCTGCGACGTCGAGTGCCCGCCTTCGTGCGTGACGCGCGAGGACGGCGCGTAGACGTTCAGCCAGCCGGCCTTGGCGAGCCGGTCGCCGAGGTCGACGTCCTCGAAGTACATGAAGTAGCGCGTGTCGAAGCCGCCGACGGAGTCGAACGCCTCCCGGCGGAACAGCTGGCACGAACCGGACAGCCAGCCCGAGACGCGCTCGGCCGGGGTGCCGGTCTCCTGCCGGTACTGCTTCGTCCAGGGGTTGCCGGGCCAGACCTTCGCGAAGAGAGCGTGCCCGATCCCGCGCCCGAAGGAGGGGAGCAGCCGCGCCGAGGGGTAGACGGTGCCGCCGACGTCGTGGATGAGCGGCCCGAAGGCGCCCCCACGCGGCCAGCGCCCGGCCACCTCGAGCAGCGCGTCGAGCGACCCGGGCTCCCATTCGAGGTCCGGGTTGACGACGACGACCCACCCGCAGGAGTCATCGAGCTCGGCAACGCCCCGGTTGGCGGCGGTCCCGTAGCCGACGTTCTCCCCGATGGTGAGCAGCTGCACGTTCTTCCGGTCGGCGGTGACCTGCTCGAGGGCCCCCTCGACGGACGCGTTGTCCGCGACGACCACCTTGACCTCGCGCTCGGTGGCCTTCTCGAGGGTGTCGAGGAACCGCTCGATGGTGTCCTCGGAGAAGTAGGTCACGGTCACGACGCCGACATCGTCGCCATAGCGGGAGTGCTCAGTCACCCGGCCATTGTCCACGCGTCACCGAGGGTGAATCGGCTGCCCCGGCCCAGCAGCACGCGGAACGGAATCCCCGCGTGAGCGAAGCGCCGGCACGCGTGATCAGGAAGCCGGCACGCGTGATTGCGAAGCCGACACGCCGCACGAGCCCACCCGCGGCCGTGTCGTCCCCCGGATCACGCGTGTCGACCCGGGAATCACGCGTGTCGACCCGCGGATCACGGGTTCAGCGGGTGCGGAGGTGACGGGACCAAGCCTTGGCGTACGCCTCCCGGTGCCGTTCCGCGGTGGTCGCCCACGAGAACTCCTTCGCCCGCTGCTGCGCCGCCGTGGCCAGCTCGGCCCGGCGGCCCGGGTCCGCCAGGAGCTCGCTCAACGCCGCCGCGACGTCTCCCGCTCCGACGCCGCAGTACGCCACCGCGTCGCCGCCCACCTCGGGCAGGGACAAGCGGCGGGTGGTCAGCACGCACGCGCCGCACGCCATGGCCTCCAGGACCGGCAGACCGAACCCCTCGCCCAGTGACGGGTACGCGACGAGCGAAGCTCCGCCCAGGAACCCCGCCAGCGTGCCGAACGGCAGGTACCCCGCCCGGATCACGCGCAGCCGGTGCGGCACCGCGTCCAGCGCCCGCTCCACCTGCGTGTCCCAGCCCGGCTGGCCCGCCAGCACCAACGCCGGTGCGTCCGGGCGCCCGGCCACCGCCCGCGCGAACCCGCGGATCAGCGCCGGCACGTTCTTCCGCGGCTCCAGCGCCCCCAGGAACGCCACGTACGGCGTCCGCCCCAGGCCGATCGCCGCTCGCGCCGCCGCGACCTCCGAGGGCGATGGCGGGTGGAAGCGCTCGCTGTCCACGCCGTGGTGAATCACTTCCAGCGAGGCGTGCCGCACCGGGCCCACGCGGGCCAGCTCCGTGGCCGTCGCCGCCGAAGGCACCACGCACAGCGTCGCGCGGCGCAACGCCGTCGCCGTCCACGCGCGGAAGAAGCGGGCCTTCACCGACGAGTGCAGCACCGCGTCCGTGAAGAACGTCGCGTCGTGCAGCGTGACCACCGACGCCGCCGACGTCGCCAGCGGCATCGTGTAGTGCGGCGAATGGACGACGTCCGCGCCGAGGCGGCGGGTCAGCCGGGGCAGGGTCGCCTGCTCCCAGGTCAGGCGGGCCGTGCGGGTGGTCGTCGCCGGTGAGGCGGGCACGACCCGGGACCGCGGCGCCAGCTGGTCGTAAAGCTGCAGGTCGCGGGGCTGGCAGACGACGGTGAGCCGCGCCCCGTCCGCGTCGAGGGCGGCGACGAGCGAATCCACGTACCGGCCGACACCGCCGCGGTCCGCGGGAACCGCGGTCGCGTCGATCAGCACCCGGGGGTCATCGCTCACCCCAGCAGAGTACGGCGGCACCCCGGCGCCATGGTGAGGAACTGGCAAACCGGGCTGGTCAGTCGTGCGCCCGCCGGTGGATCGCCCAGACGGCCTCCGCCGCGCGGCGCCACGTGAACGCCTTGGCCCGGTCGCGGCCCGCCCGGGTCAGCTCCGCCGCCCTCGACGGCGACCCGAGCACTTCCCGCAGCGCGGCCGCCAGCGCCGCCGCGTCCCCGCGGGGCACCGTCAGCCCGGCTCCGCCCGCCACCTCGACCAGCGCCGGGACGTCGGTGTGCACCACCGGGATCCCGGCCGCCATCGCCTCCAGCAGGCCCAGCCCGAACCCCTCGGCGAGGCTCGGCACGGCCAGCACGTCGGCGTGGCGCAGCACGGTCGCCAGCTCGGCGTCCGACACCTTCCCGAGCACCCGCAGCCGCTCGGCGGGCAGGCCGCGCTCGAGCGCCAGCGCCACCGGGTCGACGCCGCCCCAGCCCGGCTGGCCGGCCAGCACGAGCACCGTGCCCTCCAGCGTCGCGACGGCGTCGACCAGCACGTCGATGCCCTTGCGCGGCTCGATCGTGCCGACGGCCAGCACGTACCGCGCCGGGAGCTCCAGCTCGGCCGACCCCGAAGGCACCCGCACGCCGTGCGGCACCACGCGCACCGGGACGTCGACGTCGATCAGCACCGCCAGCTCGTCGGCGACCGCCCGCGTCGGCACGACCAGCCCGGACGCCCGCCGCGCGGCCCGCGCGATCATCGACCGGTGCCAGCTGACCCCGCGCGCGGTGAGCGTCTCGGGGTGGGTCCACGGCACGGTGTCGTGCACGGTCACGCTCAGCGTCTTCCCGGCCGGGGCGCGCGGCGGCGCGAACGGCGTCGGCGCGTGCACCGCGTCGCCGCCCGGCCACCAGCGCAGGCCCAGCTGCCACGCGGCGACCAGCGCCCGCGGCGGGACCCGCAGCACCCGGGGGCCCTCGACGCCGTCGAGCTCGGCGGCCCGCACGTCGGCGTGCCGCGCGACCACGCTGGACACCGTCCAGCCCGGTGGCGCGGTCTTCGCGAGCGCGGGGAGCAGCTCGGCCGTGTAGCGCCCGGTGCCACCGGGCACGGGCGCGAGGAGCTGCTCGGCGAGCACGACCAGTTCTGGCACGCGGCTATTGTGCGGGACGTGACCGCGAATCCCGCCACCACGGTGGTAGTCGTGACCTGGCGGGGTGCCGGGCAGATCACGGCCTGCCTCGACGCGCTGGCCGCGCAGACGCGTCCACATCGGACGCTCGTGGTCGACAACGCCTCCGCCGACGGCACCGCCGCCCTGGTCGCGGCCCACCCTTCGCACCCGCAAGCAATCCGGCTGCCGCGCAACACCGGCTACGCGGGCGCGCTCGCCGCCGCCCTCGAACAGGTCCAGACCCCGCTCATGGCGTGGCTGAACGACGACGCCGAACCCGCGCCGGACTGGCTCGCGACGCTGGAGGACACCCTCGAGCAGGCACCGCTGGCCGCCGCCGTGACCTCCCGGCTCGTCCGCCCCGACGGCGCCACGCAGTCGGCCGGCGTCCGGCTGACCGCCGACGGCCACGGCGCCGACGTCACCGAGCCCGCCGGCGAGGTGTTCGGCTTCTGCGGGGGCGCGGCCCTGCTGCGCACCGACGCGCTGAAGAGCGTGCACGGGGTCCCGGCGGGATTCTTCTGTTATTACGAGGACACCGACACGGCGTGGCGGCTGCGGCTGGCCGGGTGGGACGTCGTCGCGGCGCCGGAGGCCCGCGTCCGGCACGCCCACGGCGTCAGCAGCGAGCTGGGCTCGCCGCTGTTCCACCGCTGGAACGAGCGCAACCGGCTGCTCATGCTGCTGCGCTGCGCACCCGGCGCCGTCGCGGTGAACCAGCTGCTCCGGTTCGCCGTGTTGACAGCGGTGCTGCCGCTGCGTCCCGGGCGGCCGGCGGCGGCGAACTTCCGGTTCGGCCTGCGCTGCCGCGTGCTGGCCGAGGTGGCCTTGCGGCTACCAGCGACGTTGCGGACCCGGCGCAAGATCACCCGCCGCGCGGCGCTCGGCCGAGGCGCGGTCTGGGAGGCATGGGCAGGCCTTTAAGCTTGCGCCAGGATCGACGACGAGGAGCTGGCTTTGGCGCAGGGGGATCCGCAACCGCTCGTCTCGGTGATCGTGGTGAACTACCACGGCGCCGACGACACGATCACCTGCCTGCGCGCGCTCGCCGAGCACGACTACGCCGAGCTCGAGCTGATCTGCGTCGACAACTCCGCCGACGGCGCCGAGGCCGCGCGCATCCGCGAGGCGGTCCCGCAGGCCCAGGTCGTCGAGGCCGGCCGCAACACCGGCTTCGCGGGCGGCTGCAACCTCGGCGCGAAGCACGCGAAGGGCACTGTCCTCGCCTTCCTCAACAACGACGCCCGCCCGGCGCCCGGCTGGGTCTCCGCCGCCGTCGCCGAGCTGCGCGCCCAGCCCGGCGTCGCCGCCGTGGCCAGCAAGGTCCTCGACTGGGACGGCACCGGCGCCGACTTCGTCGACGGCGGCCTCACCTGGTTCGGGATGGGCTACAAGCGCCACGCGGGCTCGCCGCTGGCCGACGTCCCGGCCGCCGAGCACGAGGTCGCGAAGGACGTCCTGTTCGGCACCGGCTCGGCGCTGTTCGTCCGGGCGAGCGTGTTCGCCGAGCTCGGCGGCTTCGACGAGCGGTTCTTCATGTTCTACGAGGACGTCGACCTCGGCTGGCGGCTCAACCTCCGCGGCTGGCGCGTCCGGTACGTCCCCGGATCGGTGACCTACCACCGCCACCACGGCACGATGGCGGCGGTCGACGCCCCGGAAACCGGCCGCGAGACGTTCCTGCTGGAACGCAACGCCCTGGCCGCGCTCTACAAGAACCTCTCCGACGAGACCCTGGCCCGCGCGCTGCCCGCGGCCCTCGCCCTGGCCGTGCGCCGGGCCACCGCCCGCGGTGAGCTGGACGCCACCCAGCTGGACCTGGAGCACGGCGTCGGCCCGATCGAATCCGGCGACGTCGCCATCCCGCGCACCACGCTCGCCGGGCTGCTGGCCATCGACCAGTTCGTCGAGCAGCTGCCCTCGCTGGCCGAGTCGCGGGCGGTCGAGCAGGCGGCCCGCGTCCGCACGGACGCCGACCTGCTTCCCTTGCTGCGCAAGGCTTTGGAGCCGGCGTACCCGCTGCCGCGCTACCTGGCCGCGCACGACATCCTCGTCGAGGCGTTCGGCATCGAAAAGGCCTTCGGGCAGCGCCGGAAGATCCTGGTGATCACCGGCGACGCGCTCACCGAGCGGATGGCCGGCCCGGCGATCCGCGCCTGGAACATCGCCCTCGCGCTCGCCGCCGAGCACGACGTCCACCTCATCACCACCAACCCCCTGGCCACGCCGCCGCCCGCGCCGTTCCGGGTCAGCGCGGGCAAGCACCGCGAGCTGGACGCGCCGATCGCCTGGGCCGACGTCATCGTCCTGCAGGGACACGTGCTGGAACTGGCGCCGTCGCTGAAGAAGCAGCACCGCGGCAAGATCGTCGTCGCCGACCTGTACGACCCGATGCACCTCGAGCTGCTGGAGCAGGGCAAGGGCGTCCCGGACGACCAGCGCGCGGCCGACCTCGCCGGCGTCACCCGCGTCCTCGACGCCCAGCTCGAGCGCGGCGACTTCTTCCTCTGCGCGTCCGAGCGGCAGCGGCACTTCTGGCTCGGGCACCTCGCCGCGATGGGCCGGCTTTCGCCGCGCCTGTACGACGCCGACCCGACGACGCAGTCGCTGCTCGCGGTCGTCCCCTTCGGCCTGCCCCCGGAACCGCCGGTGCGCACCGGGCCGGGCCTGCGCTCGTCGCTCGGGATCGGCGGCACCGACCACGTCGTGCTGTGGGCGGGCGGGGTGTACAGCTGGTTCGACCCGCTGACCCTGGTCCGCGCGATCGAGAAGCTGCGCCGCCGCCGCGGTGACGTCCGGCTGGTGTTCCTCGGCATGAAGCACCCGAACCCCGAGGTCGCCGAGATGGACATCGGCACGCGGACGATCCGGCTGGCCGATTCCCTGGGGCTGACCGGAAAGCACGTCTACTTCAACGAGCAGTGGGTGCCCTACCACGAGCGCCAGAACTGGCTGCTGGACGCGAACTGCGGCGTCACCACGCACTACGAGCACGTCGAGACGACCTTCGCGTTCCGCACCCGCGTGCTGGACTACCTGTGGGCCGGGCTGCCGATCGTCACCACCGACGGCGACAGTTTCGCCGACCTGGTCCGGACCGAACGGCTCGGCGTCGTCGTCCCGGCCGAAGACGACGCCGCGCTGGCCGACGCCCTGGAAAAAGCGTTGTACGACGAGGAATTCGCCGCGGGCTGCGTCGAGCGGCTCGCCGTCGTCGCGCAGCGGTTCGCGTGGCCCGAGGCGCTGAAGCCGCTGGTGGAGTTCTGCCGCGACCCGCGCCCGGCGGCCGACCGGCTGCCCGGCTCGGCGGACCTGGTGACGACGCCGCCGGTGCGCGGCCGGGCCATGCTGCGGCGGGACGTCGACCTGATCCGCGAGTACCTGGACGCGGGCGGCCCGGGCGAACTGGCGCGGCGCGTCGGCGGCCGTGTGCTCAAGGTCGCGAAGCAACGGCTCCGCCGTGGCTAGGTCCCTGAGCGTCCTCCTCGACGGAACTCCCCTGCTCGGCGCGCGCACCGGGATCGGCCGGTACACGGCCGCGCTGAGCGAAGAACTGGTGTCGATCCCGGAGGTCGACACGCGCGCGGTGGCGTTCACGCTGCGCGGCTGGCGGCGGCTGCGCCACGTGCTCCCGTACGGCGCGCGCGCCCGGGGGATGCCGGTGGCGGCGCGGCTGCTGCGGATGGCGTGGCTGCGGTCGGACTTCCCGCCGGTGGAGCTGTTCGCCGGTCCGACGGACGTGGTGCACGGCACGAACTTCGTGCTCCCGGGCCGCCTGCGCGCGGCGGGCGTGGTGACGATCCACGACCTGGCGTTCCTGGACAACCCGGAGGAGCTCGCCCCGAGCGACAAGGACCTCCCGCAACTGGTCCGCCGCGGCGCCCGCCGGGCCAACGTCATCTGCACCCCGACGGCGGCGGTGGCGGACGCGGTCGCGGAGCGCCTCGACGTCTCCCGCGAGAAGATCGTGGTGACACCACTGGGCGTGAACCCGGCCTGGTTCACCGCCCGCCCGCCGGACGACGAGCGCCGGGCCCGCTTGGGGCTGCCCGCGCGGTACCTGTTGTTCGCCGGTGCCGCGGGGCCCCGGAAGGGCTTGACCTGGCTGACGCGCGCGCACGACGCGGCGCCGGACCTGCCGGACCTGGTGTTCGCGGGCCCGGGCCCGTTTCCCCGCGGTGACCGGCGGTTCCAGACCGGCTATCTGTCCGATGTGGACCTCCGCACGGTGGTGGCGGGCGCATCGGCCCTGGTGCTGCCCTCGCGCGACGAGGGGTTCGGGCTGCCGGTGCTGGAGGCGATGGCGTCGGACGTCCCGGTGGTCTGCACGGACATCCCGGCGCTGCGCGAGGTGGCGGGCGAGTGCGCCAGCCTGGTCCCGTACGGCGACGTGGACGGCTTGGCGGAGGCACTGCGCACGGCGGTGACGGATCCGCACGCGGTGGCGACCTCGGCGTCGAGGCGGGCCCAGGCGGCGAACTTCACGTGGCGCACGTGCGCGGAGCTGACGGTGGGTGCCTACCGGCTGGCCTCAGGGCGGCACTGACCACTTGGTGAGTGCGTCCGGTCGAGGCAACGGCCCGATATCGGAGCACCCGGACCGGTAACAGAGGGCAACCGCGCCGAGATCTAGTTCCCACATTCGGCGCACCGGTCCGAGGTCGCCGAGCGGGTGACTTCGGAGGAGGCCCCTATGCCGGTCGATCCGGAACGGCGCGAATTCCTCGACATCGGACTGCGGTTGCTCCGCGACGACGGGGAACGGAACGACCGCTGCCCCGGAGATCCGGTCTCGGACCTGTTCCGGCTGGCGCTCCAGCGCGGTCACCTGAACCAGCTGGACGCGGCCAGCGAGCAGCTCGTCGAACACCTCAGCCTGGCCGAGTTCGTGCGGCTCCTGGCCGACGTCGAAGTGCGGACGATGCTGGAGGATCCGCCGGCCGGCGTGCAGACGATCGTCCGGAGTGCCCTGCCGGACCACCCCGGGGTCCGGGAGTTCTGCCGCGCCCAGCTCGACCAGTTGCTGCCTCGGCGGGCGAAGCTCTACGAGAAGGTCGCCACGGCCTACGGGCTGCGGCTGAAGAGCGGCTACTGCTGGCTGGACATCGCGATCATCTTCCACGCGATCGTCGAAGGCGAGCTCGCCCGGGCCCGGGTCGCCGACCGGCCGGACGGCAGCCACGTCCTGGGCAGCGCCATCATGGCGATGCTGCCGACCGTCCTCGACAACGCACCGGACGACTTGGCCAGCTGCTACGCCGTCGCGAAGTAGGCGTCCAGGGCGTCTTCCCACGACCGCAGCGGGGTCAGCCCCGCCTCCCGCCACGAGGCCGGCGACAGCACCGAGTACGCCGGACGCGCTGCCGGGCGCGGGAACTCCGCCGTCGTGCACGGGTGCACCCGTGCCGGGTCCGCGCCCAGGTGCCGGAAGACCGCGCGCGCGAAGCCGCACCAGCTCACCGAACCCGCGTTCGTGCAGTGCAGGATCCGCTGCGACGGCCCAGCACCCGAAGCCACCCGCGTAGCCAGTTCGAGCAGCCCGGCGGCCAGGTCGGCCGTCCACGTAGGACCGCCCACCTGATCGTCCACAACGGACAACTCGGGGCGGGAGGCCTCGAGCGAAGCCATCGTCTTCACGAAGTTCGTCCCGGACCGCCCGTAGAGCCACCCGGTCCGCACCACCCACGACGACGCCCCGGACCCGAGCACCGCGTCCTCGCCCGCCGCCTTGGTGCGGCCGTACGCCGAGCGCGGTCCCAGTTCGTCCGAAGGTTCGTACGGCGCAACACCATCGCCCGGGAACACGTAGTCCGTCGACACGTGAATCAGCGGCACCCGCCGGGACGCGCACGCCGCCGCCAGCACGCGCGGCCCGTCCGCGTTCACCGCGAACGCGCGTTCCTCGTCCGTCTCGGCCTTGTCGACCGCCGTGTACGCGGCCGCGTTGATCACCACCGGGGCCGCACCCGCTTCCCGGGCGCGCTCGGCCACCGCCCCGACCGCGGCCAGCACCTGGCCCGTCTCCGTCACGTCCAGCTCGGCGGACCCCGGGGCCACGACCTCCACCGAAGGGGACGCCAGCGCGGCGAGATCCCGGCCGAGCTGCCCGGAACCCCCGGGCACGAGTACCGTCAGCGGCACGGAAAACTTCCTCTACTTCTTCAGCGCGGCCCGCCCGGCCAGCGGCTCCCACCACGCACGGTTGTCCCGGTACCAGGCCACTGTCTCGGCCAGACCGTCCTCGAAGGAGACGCGCGGAGCGTACCCCAGCTCCTCGCCGATCTTCGTGATGTCCACCGAGTACCGGCGGTCGTGGCCCTTGCGGTCCTCGACCGGTTCGACGCTGTCCCAGCCCGCGCCGACCGCCTCGAGCAGCTTCTCCGTCAGCGACCGGTTCGTCAGCTCGGTGCCGCCGCCGATGTTGTAGATCTCGCCCGGCCGGCCACCGTCGGCGACCAGCTGGATGCCGTGGCAGTGGTCGTCCACGTGCAGCCAGTCACGGACGTTGAGCCCGTCGCCGTAGAGCGGCACCTTCCGCCCGTCCAGCAGGCTGGTGACGAACAGCGGGATGACCTTCTCCGGGAACTGGTACGGACCGTAGTTGTTGGAACACCGGGTGATGCACACCGGCAGCCCGTGGGTGCGGAAGAACGAGCGCGCCACCAGGTCGGACGACGCCTTCGACGCCGAGTACGGCGAATTCGGCTCCAGCAGGTGGTCTTCGGTCCACGAGCCGTGCTCGATCGAGCCGTACACCTCGTCGGTGGACACGTGCACGAACTTGCCGACACCCGCTTCCAGGGCCGCCTGCAGCAGGTTCTGCGTGCCGAGCACGTTCGTCAGCACGAAGTCGGCGGCGCCGAGGATCGAGCGGTCCACATGCGACTCCGCGGCGAAGTGCACGACGAGGTCCACCCCGGCCATCACCTCGGCGACCAGCGCGGTGTCGCAGATGTCGCCGCGTACGAAGCGCAGCCGCGGGTCGGCGGCGACCGGGGCCAGGTTGGCCTCGTTGCCCGCGTAGGTGAGCTTGTCCAGCACGACCACCTCGGCGTCACGCAGCGCCGGGTAGGCGCCGGTCAGCACCTGCCGGACGTAGTGCGACCCGATGAAGCCGGCACCACCGGTGACCAGGACCCGCATCTTCCCGCCTTTCCTCACGCCCCGGGCGGGGCAATTCGCCCCCAGCCTACGGAGGTCCCACAACGCCCTCAGTAGAGTCTCCGGTGAGGCACACTGGTGTCCTGGGGGAAGCACGGGGTCACAGGGGAGGAAGCGCGTGACCGAGCAGGCTGCGCCGACCATCCCGGCGCGCCGAAGGCAACCGAACGGCGGCGGTGTCGCGGTCTTCGCCCGCCGCGGCGGCAAGGTCGTGGTGTCGTTGCTGTCCGTCGCGATCCTGGCGCTGACCTGGTACGGCTGGCACTACATCGGCGACCCGAACACCGGCCTGACGACCACGAACGTCTTCGCCGACACCGAGGCGCACGCGAAGCCGCTCGACGGCGCGGTCGACATCCTCCTGGTCGGCCAGGACAGCCGCACCGACGCGCAGGGCAACCCGCTGCCCCGCGAGGTGCTGGACATGCTGCACGCCGGCGTCTCGGACGGCGAGCTGAACACCGACACGATGATCCTCGTGCACATCCCCCAGAACGGGAAGCAGGCGATCGCGATCTCGTTCCCCCGCGACTCGTGGGTGGAACTGACCGGCGGCTTCGGCAAGCACAAGCTCAACAGCGCGTTCGTCTACGCGTACACGGACACTTACCGGACGTTGCAGCGCCAGGGCATGACCGACCTGAAGCAGGCCGACCAGGAAGCGAAGGTCGCCGGGCGCAAGAACCTGATCGCGACGATCGAGAAGTTCATCGGCAAGCCGGGCATGATCGACCGCTACGCCGAGGTCAACCTGGCGAGCTTCTACGAGATCACCAAGTCCATCGGCGGCGTCGAGGTCTGCCTCAAGGGACCGGTGAAGGAAACGAAGTCCGGCGTCGACCTGCCGGGCGGGCGCCAGACGATCGAAGGCGTGCAGGCGCTCGCGTTCGTCCGCCAGCGCTACGGCCTGCCCAACTACGACCTCGACCGGATCGCCCGGCAGCAGGCGTTCCTCTCCGGCCTGGCCCGCAAGGTCATCTCGACCGACGTGCTGACCAGCCCGGGCAAGATCGCCGACCTCGTGTCGGCGGTGAAGAAGTCGGTCGTGCTGTCCCAGGGCTGGGACCTGACGGAGTTCGCCGAGCAGATGCGCGGCCTGACCGGCGGCCGGATCGAGTTCCACACCATCCCCACGCTGGGCAACGCGAACATCGGCGGCGCCGACGTGCTGCGCGTCGACCCGGCCCAGGTGGCGGCGGAGGTGGCGCGGCTGACCTCGGACGGCGACACCCCGGCGGCGCCGACGTCGACGCAACTGGCCGGCGCGCAGGCCGTCACGGTCGAGCTGTTCGACGGCTCGGGTTCGCCGTCGCTGGCCGCCCAGACGCACACCACGCTGCAGGGCAAGGGCTTCACGCTCGCCGCGGACCAGCGGCTGAGCACCCGCAACTCCACCGTCGTCCGCTACCACCCGGGCGACGACGCCGCGCTGGCCCTGGTCAAGCAGGCGCTGGGCACCGCGGTGCAGGCCGAGCCGGACCGCGACGTCCCCGCCGGGCACGTGCGCGTGCTGCTGGGCAAGGACATGCGGAACTCGGCCGCGGGCGCCGGTGGCGCGCCGACGTCGTCGGCCGCGAAGCCGCCGGTGGTTTCGTCCACCCCCGCCGCGCCGCCGATCACGGCGGGCGACGTCCCCTGCGTCAACTAGACTGCGTACGCAGGGTGTTCGGGGGAGGAAAGCCAGCGTGGCAGACGAGCAGGAAGAACCGGAGAAAATCACCGAATCGGTGACGCAGAGCGACGACTGGAAGCCGTCGCCGTTTCCGCGGCAGGCTGCCGCTCCGGCGCCGTCACGGATGCGTCGGGCGGGCAGGGTGACGCGCCGGGTGGCGGTCGGCCTGGTGTCCCTGCTCGCGCTCGGCGCCAGCGGCTACGTCTACGTCACCAAGGACCAGCTGCAGAGCACGGTCCCGACGACCGACGCGCTCACCCCGCGGGCCGGCGAGCCCGCGCCACCGCCCGCGGACGACGGCGCGGAGGACATCCTGCTCGTCGGCAGCGACGCGCGCACGGACGCCCAGGGCAACGCGCTGCCGGCGCGGGTGCTGCGGCAGCTGCGCACCGAAGCCAACAACGGCGCGGTGAACACCGACACGATGATCCTGCTGCGGATCCCGAAGAGCGGCGCCAAGCCCTCGGCGGTCTCGATCCCGCGCGACACGTGGACGGCCATCCCGGGCCGCGGCGAGGCGAAGATCAACTCGGCGTACGGCATCGCGAAGGCCCACTTCGCGCAGGCGTTGCGCGGGCAGGGCGAGCGCGACCAGGCGAAGATCGAGCGTGACTCCGACACCGAGGGCCGTCGCGTGCTGGTGCAGGCGGTGCAGGACCTGACGCAGGTGCGGATCGACCACTACGCCGAGATCAACCTGCTGGGCTTCTACCTGCTGACCGAGGCGCTCGGCGGGGTCAAGGTGTGCCTGAACCACGCGACCGAGGACAAGGATTCGGGCGCGAGCTTCCGCCGCGGCGAGCAGACGGTCTCGGGCGGCGAGGCGCTGTCGTTCGTCCGGCAGCGCAAGAACCTGCCGCGCGGCGACCTGGACCGGATCGTCCGGCAGCAGGCGTTCCTGTCGTCGGCGCTGCACCAGCTGCTGTCGGCGGGCACGCTGACCAGCCCGGGCACGCTCAACGACCTGATGGACGCCGTCCACCGGTCGCTGACCCTGGACCCGGGCCTCGACCTGCTGCAGTTCGCGCAGCAGGCCAAGGGGATCGCGTCGGGCGACCTGACGTTCGCGACGATCCCGGTGGTGACGGCGAACGGCCGCAGCGGGGACGGTCAGAGCATCGTGCAGATCGACCTGAAGGCGGTCCGCGAGTTCGTGGCGGGCCTGGCGGGCCGCCCCGCCCCGGCCGCGGCCCAGGCGCCCGCGGGTGGCGGCTCGGGCAGCGGCGCCGCCCCCGCCGCGGCACCGCTGCTCCGAGCCTCCCCCGGAGTCACCTGCGTCAACTGAAGTCGGCGCGGTGCTCTTCCGCCCACTGGCGGAACGTCCGCGGCGCGTGGCCGGTTACTTCGCGCACCAGGTCCGTCACCGGCGACGGCTGCCCCACCGTCCGCGCCCAGGCCCCGAGCACCGACGCCGGCACGTCCGACGGCCAGCCCAGCGCCAGCATCCGCTCGATCGCCTGGTCCACCGTCAGTTCTTCGACCCGCAACGGCCGGCCGAGGACGTCCGAGAGCACCTCGGCCTGCTCGCGGAACGAGATCGGCTCCGGGCCCGTCAGCGCGAGCGACTCCCCGTCGTGCGAGCCGTCGATCAGGATCCGGGCCGCGACGTCGGCGATGTCCCGCTCGTGGATCGCCCCGATCCGCGAATCCGGGTACGCCGTGCGGACCACGCCCTCCGCGATGTCCGCGCGCCAGCCCAGCGTGTTCGTCGCGAACGCGCCCGGGTTCAACGCCGTCGAAGCGAACGACCCCGCGGCCAGTGCCTGCTCGACCGCGCGGTGCAGCCCCGCGATCCGGCTCTCCGCGGCGTCCGGTTCGAGCGTCGCGGCCGAGGACAGCAGCACGACGTGCCGCACCCCGGCCGCCTCGGCCGCCTTCACGAATCCTTCGATCCCCTGCGGCCGCGTGTACAGGAAGGCCGCGGAGACGCCGTCGAGCGCGGGCTCCAACGTCGAAGGGTCTTCCAGGTCCGCGCTCACCTTCGCGACGCCTTCCGGAAGGTCGAGCTTCGCGGCGTCGCGGCTCGACGCGCGGACGTCCTGACCTGCGGCGACGAGCGCGTCGACCACCGCGCGGCCGACGTGTCCGGTGGCTCCGGTGACGAGAATGGTCATGTGGTCCCCCAGCTTCCGAGATGACTTTGTTTTCAAAGCAAAGGTACTGAGATCGATCATCCGGTGTCAACCGGCAGAGCGCGCGGTCCGCGCTTTAGCCTTGTCCCCATGAGCCTGACCGACGAGCTGCTGCGCCCGCTGCCGGCCGCCCAACCGCTGATCACCCACTACGACGACCAGCTGGGCAGCCGCGTCGAGCTGTCCGTGGCGACCACCGCGAACTGGGCGGCGAAGACGGCCAACTGGCTGACCGAGGAGTTCGACGTCGAGCCGGGCGACGCCGTGGCCGTGCAGCTCCCGGCGCACTGGCAGACCGTCGGCGTGCTGCTCGGGGCGTGGTGGTGCGGGGCGCGCGTGGTGACCGAGGGCGCCGGCGCGCGGGTGGCGTTCGTCGGGCCGGACGACCCGGAACCGACCGGCGCGGCGGCCACCGCCGTCGTGACGCTCGACCCGATGGGCCGCGGCCTCGCCGAGCCGCCGGGCGGCGGCGCGTTCGACTACCTGAGCGAGGCGCGGCTGGCGGGCGACCAGTACCACCCGCTCTTCCCGGTCCCCGGCACGACGGCCGCGCTCTTCGAGTCCACTGTGGACGACGTGCTGGCCGAAGCCAGGGCCCGTGCCGCGAAACTCGGCCTCACCGCGGGCGACCGGGTGCTGTCCACCCGGGACTGGACCTCGCCCGACGGCGTCCTCGACGGCCTGCTCGTCCCCCTGGCCGCGGGCGCCCACCTGGTCCACGTCAGCAACGCGGACCCGGCCAAACTCGCCGCCCGGCGCGAAGCCGAACGCACCACGGCGGACCTCCCGGCGTGAACACGTGAAGGCCACCTCGAAACGAGGTGGCCTTCACGGAGGTGCGGGTCAGGCGTTCTGCAGTTCGCCCGCCTCGACGTCGCGGCGGGCGCGCTTGCGGCCCCACAGCAGGTGGTCGAGCGAGAGCCGGCCGCCGTTGAAGCCGAGGGCGAGCCCGGCGAGCGCCAGCACCAGGACCAGTTCGTAGCCGCCCTGGCCGGTCAGGCCGTTGTCGATGTGCACCGAAAGCAGCGCGCCGACCGAGATGACGACGTAGCCGATCCCCACGAGCGGCAGCAGGAAGCCCACGATGAAGGCGACCGAGCCGAGGATCTCGACGGTCATCGCGAAGACCGCGGCGGCCGTCGGCAGCGGGATGCCCGACATCTCGAAGAACTTCGCCGTGCCGTCGATGCCGTTGTTCCACTTCTGGAGCCCGTGTGCGAGGAAGACGACCGCGACGCCGATCCTCCCCAGCAACAGGGCCACGTCCTTGAATCGTCCGAACATCGGTTTCAGCTCCCGGGTAGGTGAATATTCAACTGACCCGACCCAAAGTAGGGCACCGGGCACCCCGACCCGAAGCTCCGGACGGTGATCGACAGGAAACCGACAGGCACCGCTCAGCGCTTGTGGGCCCAGGCGGCGGCGAAGCAGTAGGCGCCGAACGCGGCGAGGCCCAAGGCCACCACGGTCAGCAGCACGGTGCCGAACGGCTGCGCGGCGAGCGTCTTGAGCGCGGCGTCCAGGCCGCCCGCCTTGTGCGCGTCGGCGTTGAACCCGGCGATGGCCAGCAGGATCGCGACCACGGCGAACACGACGCCCTTGGCGAGGTAGCCGGTGGTGCCCAGCCACCCGACCAAGCGGCGCGACTTGCCCGGCAGTTCGTTCGCGTTGAGGTCTTCGAGGAACTTCTGCTTCACGCCCTTGACGCCGGCTGCGATGGCCACGCCCAGGACGGCCGCGGCGACGAGGACCACCAGGACGGGTCCGGCAGGCAGCGACAGCAGCTTGCCGGTGAACTCCTGCTGCTTCTGGCTGCTCGAGCTGCCCCCGCTGCTGCCGGTGGCGAGCCGGACGGCGGTGAAGGCCAGCACGAGGACGACGACCCCGCGGGCGGCGGCGCCGATCCGCTTGCGCGTCCGCTTCCCGCCGCTGACCCAGTCGTAGCCGGTGGCGGCCATCAGGAACTGCCACAACCCGAAAGCGACCAGCCCGATGCCGACGACCCAGAGCAGGACCTGCCCGAACGCCGTCGAGCCGATCTGCTCCAGCGCCCCCTTCTGGTCCGCCTGCTCGCTGCTGCCGAAGGCGACCTGCAGGGCGAGGTAGGCGAGCACGAGGTGCACGACGCCGTAGCACGCCATGCCGGCCCGGCCGAGCCATTGCGCGGTGTTGCTCTTCTCGCCTCTTTCGGCGGTGGCCTCTGTCCGGTTCATGCCTGCTGGGGTACCCACGCCCGACCCGGATCCGCTGGGCCAAGCGGCCTAATCACTTGCTGTGCCTGCGACGATTCGCAAATGGATACCCCACTGATCGGCTATTGGTCGGAACGGGAGGTCTACCCCAGTTCGCCCGAGTACACCGAATTGGGCTTCCGCGCGGACGGTTCGGGCTGGTTGTACTGGTCGAGCTGGAGCACGGAGTTCGTCGTCGAGCGCTTCGGCTGGCACCTCCCGGCGCCGGGCGTGCTGGCCGCCCGGCTGCACCTGACCGTCGGCGGCGAGTGGTCGGTGGACGACGGGGACGTCACGCACCTGGTCGAGTACCGGGAGGAGACCGACACCGTCGTCGAGCTCGGCTGGGCGATCGGACCGGGCCCGGAGCTGACCCTGGACCACCCGCTGTCACTCGGCCTCGGCGGCACGCGGTTCCGGCCCGTCGAAGAGGGCGGCACCGATCCGACACTGGCCGAGTCCTAGGCGGGGCGGCGCCGCACCTCGTCGAGGCCCGCCCAGCCACCGTTGACCGCCAGCAGCGTCAGCACCTGCTCCGCCTGCTCGGCGAACCGCGCGAGGTCCTCGTGCAGCAGGGCCGCGCGCTCGCCGTCGAGCTGGTCGAAGTCGTCGAACCACAGCGAGATCGCCGAACCCGCGGTGACGGCGAGCCCCTGGGTCAGGCTCAGGAATCCCGGCGACGGCTCATCGGCGGCCGCCCGGTAGGCGGTCTCGATCTCGTCGCACGCGGCGAGCAGGTCACGCAGCTGGCGGACGGCGCCGGCCGGGGTCCCGTCCCAGGCGGCGGTCGGCCAGGCGCGATCGGACAGCTCGAGCCACAGCCGCCAGCCGGCGACCAGCTCGGCTTCGTCGTGGGGCGTCCAGGACGCCGGAACCGGCCAGTACATGCTTCGAGAGTGACACCGCCGGAGCGGAAATCCGCCCCGGCGGTGGGGTTTGTCTCATGTGGCGAAACTCAGCTGATGACCGGCGGCACGAAGACACAGGGAGGTGTCTTGGCGTGCGCGGGATCGAGGGCGTTGAGCACCAGCCCCTGGGCGACCGGGTCGTAGGTGATCCCGAGGTGGTCGGTGAAGTCGAGCCCGCAGACGTTCTGGAGCAGGATGTTCTTGACGTTGGGCGCGGCGGCGAGGAAGGCGCTGCGGTACGGCGTCACGACGTCGTCGTAGCGGGTCTGGATGACGGTGTACTGGATACCGGGCACGGTTTCCCCGCCGGCGTTGAGGTCGGTGAGGAAGTCCGACCCGACGGCCTGTTCGTTGCAGGCCTGGCAGACGGTCCCGAGCGCGGCCGGGACACCGGGGATCAGTTCGAGCGTGCTCAGCAGCCCGAAGAGGTCGGTCCCGTGGTTGGACGGCGACAGCCCGACGAGCCGGCTGATCTTGTCCGCGCCCCCGAGGTACTTGATCCAGTACCGGATGTTCATCCCGCCCTGCGAGTGCCCGACGACGTCGAGCTTCGCCGCCCCGGTGGCGGCGAGGATCCGGTCCCCGAAGCCGGCAAGCGCTTTCGCGGTGTCGGCCACGGGCCCGACGGTCTGCAGGAAGGCGCCGGGAGCTCCGCCGAAGTTCCCGGCGAAGACGCAGTAACCGGCGTCGGCGAGCTTCCGCGAGAGGTTGGCCCAGTTCTCGTAGGCGTTCGCGGTGGTGCCGTTGGAGAGGAGAACGGGATTCGGGTGCTGCGCGCTGGGCTTGCAGTTCCAGTCGTTGGTCCCGGGCGGGGCGATGGTGGGGGCCCCGAGCGAGTAGACGGCGGCGGTGAGGATATTGGGCTGCACGGGCCCGGTGGGTTCTCGTTCCGCCGCGTGGCCGGTCCCCGCCCCCACCAGGAGAACCGCCACCGTGGCCGCGGCGGCCGTGAGCCACCCGCGCGTCGTTGCGCCCATTCGTTTCACCTCTCTGTGAACCGATGGTGACCCGCGTCACCGCACGTTTAACGCGCGAGTAACTTGTTCGAACCTCCCCCTAGTGGGTCATTTTCGGTCCAGAGCGGCCCCGAAGTAGCCGGCGAGCTTTTCGACGGCGGGGTCGATGAACTCCTTCTTGTCGTAGAGGTCGACGTGGCTGGCGCCCTCGATCCAGTGGAGCTCCTTGGGTCCGGTGGCGCGCTGGTGCACCTCGACGGCCATCCACG
Organism: Amycolatopsis kentuckyensis; assembly: GCF_002155975.1. Lineage (GTDB taxonomy): Bacteria > Actinomycetota > Actinomycetes > Mycobacteriales > Pseudonocardiaceae > Amycolatopsis > Amycolatopsis kentuckyensis. The sequence continues at coordinate 12,110 of NZ_MUMI01000222.1, read as the reverse complement.
ACGTGACGGCGCGGGTTCCGACGATCTGGAGCAGCGGACGCGGAGCGATGAGCGGAACGGCGTGGAAGGCATCGAAGGACGCCAGCTTGTCGACGCTGGGCCAGGCGAGGAACTTCGCGGAGCGTTCGTGCTCGCCGCGCGGGGTGCAGTAGTACTCGAAGCCCTCGACACCGTGCTCGCCACCGAGCGCCCCGGCCTGCTCGGCGGTGTCGGGGAACATGGTCAGGACCCCGGGGTCCTCCCCGCGGGCGGCGGCGGTCCGAGCCTGGGCGGCGAGGTCGAGCAGCCCCTGGAAGGCGGCGGGGTCCTGGGTACCGTCGGCGCCGTAGCGGAACTGACGGGCCACATCGACCCCGCTGACGGTGGCCACGGCCTTGACGCGGTGGTCACCCCCGGCGGCGGCGAGCGAGTAGCCCCCGGAGGCACAGATCCCGAGCAGCCCGATGCGGTCGGCGTCGACCTCCTCCCGGGTGGTGAGGAAGGAGACGGCGGCCTTGAAGTCCTCGACGCGCTGGGCGGGGTCTTCGAGTCCGCGTGGAAGCCCACCGGACTCCCCCTGGTAGGCGGCATCGAAGGCGAGCGTGACGAACCCGCGTTCGGCCATCAGCCGGGCATAGGTCCCGGAGGTCTGCTCCTTGACGCCGGTCCCGGGGTGCCCGACGACGAGGGCCGGCCGCGGCCCGGAAGCCGGCGTGTCCGGGGTGTGGAGGTGGGCGGCGAGCGGGATGCCGGCGCTGTCGAAACGGACGGTGGTCATGGCCATGGGGGCTCTCCTCGAGACGGGGTGCTTTGGTGCTCCACCACAGTCCGCCGGATCCGGCCCGGGCGGGAGAGCCAGGTTTCTGCCTGGGAAAGAACTTGCCCCCGCAGGAGTGCCCCGGCACAGGGACACTGGAGGCATGACGCCGGAATCGGATCCGCGGGCGCTGGGCGCGTACCTCAAGGCCCGCCGAGCCCAGCTGAGCCCCCAGGACTGCGGCCTGCCGGAGCCGGAGTCGGCCCGCAGGGTGGCCGGCCTCCGCCGCGAGGAGGTGGCCGGGCTCGCGTCGATCAGCGTGGACTACTACACCCGCCTGGAGCAGGGCCGCGTCCGGGCCTCGGCGCCGGTGCTGATCACCCTGGCCAGGGCGTTGCGCCTGGACGAAGACCAGCAGCGGTACCTGTACGAGCTGGCGGGCCGAGCGGACGCCCTTCCGCGCAGGCGCCGTCCCGCCCAGCGCGTGCGCCCGGCGATGAGCAGGCTCCTGACCCAGCTCACCGGAACCCCCGCGCTGGTACTGGGCAAGCGCCTGGACATCCTGGCCTGGAATACGGCGGCAACGGCCCTGTTCACGGATTTCGACGCCATCCCACCGCACCAGCGCAATTACCTGCGCTTGCTGTTCACGAACCCGCCGATCCGCGAGCTCCACAAGAATTGGCACCACGACGCCCGCGAAGCGGTGGCGGCCCTCCGTATGGAGGCGGCGGCGGACGCGGCCGACCCCGACCTGTCCCGCTTGGTCGGCGACCTGTCAGTGCAGGACCCGGACTTCCGGACGTGGTGGGCGGAGCACCACGTCAACAGCGCGAGCTACGGAACCAAGAACTACCACCACCCCCTGGTGGGAGACCTGACCCTGGACTGCGACACCTGGGCCAGCCCGGACGGCTCAGGCCAGCGCTTGATGGTCCTCACGGCAGAGCCGGGCACCCCGAACCACGACGCTCTCGTGATCCTCACAGCGTGGGCCGCGGAAGACAAAACCACCAACAGAACGCAATAAACCCAACGCAACAAAACGCCCCCCAGACCCCCCACAACCCCGATCCGAAGCCAAAACACGGCCGGCGACACGTTGTCAAGGCACGCTTTCCCGCCTTGACAACGTGTCGCCGGCCGTAGTCACAATGAAGGCTTCGGGGTGACGGAGAACCAATTACCCCTTGAGCAGAGCCCGAGCCATGACAACCTTCTGAATCTGGTTCGTGCCTTCGTAGATCTGCGTGATCTTGGCATCCCGCATCATCCGCTCCACGGGGAAGTCCCGGGTGTACCCAGCCCCACCGAAGAGCTGAACGGCGTCCGTGGTCACCTCCATGGCGATATCGGACGCATAGGTCTTGGCAGCGGAAGCCATGAACCCAGCCCGCTTGTCCCCCCGCTCGGAAGCGGCGGCCGAGGCGTACACGAGGTGACGGGCAGCCTCGATCTTCGTCCCCATTTCGGCCAGCATGAACTGGACACCCTGGAATTCGGCAATGGACTTGCCGAACTGCTTGCGGTCCTTCACGTAAGCGACGGCAGCATCCAAAGCACCCTGAGCGATCCCCAGAGCCTGAGCGCCGATGGTCGGGCGGGTGTGGTCAAGCGTCCGCAGCGCCGTCTTCAGCCCCGTCCCGGGCTCACCGATGATCCGGTCAGCCGGAATGGTGCAGTTCTCGAAGTAGATCTCCCGGGTGGGAGACCCCTTGATCCCCAGCTTCTTCTCCTTGGGCCCCACCGAGAACCCAGGGTCGTCCTTGTGCACGACGAAAGCCGAAATCCCGTTGGCCTTCTTCTCGGCATCGGGATCGGTCACGGCCATGACCGTGTACCACGACGATTCACCGGCATTGGTGATCCAGCACTTGGTGCCGTTGAGCACCCAGTGGTCACCGTCGAGCCGCGCGCGGGCACGCATGGACGCGGTGTCCGACCCGGCCTCACGCTCCGAAAGCGCGTACGAAGCCGACGCCTCCCCGGACGCGATCGACGGCAGCACGAGCTTCTTGAGCTCCTCCGAAGCCGACAGGATGATCGGCTGGGTACCCAGCTTGTTGACCGCCGGGATCAGCGAAGCCGAAGCGTCGACCCGCGCGACCTCTTCGATCACGATGCAGGCCCCGACGGCGTCGGCACCCTGGCCGTCGTACTCCTCACCGATGTGGACGGCGTTGAAACCCGACTTGACCAGCGCGTTGTACGCCTCGATCGGGTAACGCTCGTTCTCGTCGACCTCCGCCGCGTACGGCGCGATCTCCTTCTCGGCCAGGGCCCGGACCGCGGCCCGCAGCTCCTCGTGCTCCTCGGCAAGCTGGTACAGGCCGTCGGTCACTTCCGGTCACCTTCTCTGCAACGTCGGGAGGGGTCCGTCGATGTTAGCGCTCGTTCACCTGCGTCGTCCTTGTGGCGTTGACCGCACCGTTCGTATGGTCGAGTGATGCCGATCACCGCGCCGACACCGCCGCCCGGTCTGCCCGCCTCCCTCGAGTACCCCGAAGTCCCCGTCGGTTCGATCCTGGCGGCGGGTGCCGCGCGCTGGGGCGACCGCACGGCCTTCGCCCACGACGGCCACCGCCTCACCTTCACCGAGACCCACCGGGCCGCCTGCCGGTTCGCCAACGCCCTGCGCGAACGCGGGATCGGCCGCGGCGACGTCGTGGCGCTGCACCTGCCGAACTGCCTGGCCTTCCCGGTCGCCTACTTCGGCACGCTGCTGGCCGGGGCCACCTTCAGCCCGGCGAACCCCCTGCTCCCGCCGGACGACCTCGCCTTCCAGCTCGCCGACTGCGAGGCCGCGGCCGTGGTGACGTTCGGCCCGGTCGCGGGGGCGCTGGCGAGCGTCGCCGACCGGATCCCGGCGCGGTTCACCGTCGTCGTCCAGCCCACCGGCGACCTGCCCGAGGGCGCCGAGGAGTTCGAGGCGTTCCACGCCGCCCAGCCGGAGACTCCCCCGGCCGTCGAGCTCGACGTCCACGAGGACCTCGCCCACCTCGCCTACACGGGTGGCACGACGGGCCGGTCCAAGGGCGTGCGGCTGTCGCACCGCAACGTCGTGGTCAACACGCTCCAGCACGCCTGCTGGGGCACCGGCTCGGTCCCGGCGCTCGACGCACACGGCGACGTCACCATCGACCAGATCGGCAGCGAGGACGAGTGGCCGTCGCGCCTGGGCACCGGCGTCGCGATCAACCTGACCCCGTGGTTCCACGCGATGGGCATCATCGGCGGCCTCACCGCGGCGGTGCTCGCGGGGACGACGATGGTCCTGCACACGCGCTTCGACCCGGCGGCGTACGTCGCCGACGCCGAACGCCTCCGCATCACCGGCATCGGCGGCGCGCCGGCGCTGTTCGCGGCCCTGCTCGCGACGCCGTCGTTCCACACCGCCGACCTGTCCTCGGTGCGCTCGATCGGCTCGGGGGCGGCGCCGATGAACCACGCGATGATCAACGCGCTGCGCGAGCGCTTCCCGGACGTGGTGGTCGCCGAGGGCTACGGCCTCACCGAGGCGACGATGGGCGCGGTGATCTCACCGACGTACCGCTCGGGCACGCGCAAGGTCGGCTCGGTGGGCCTGCCGATCTTCGACACGGAGGTCAAGATCGTCCCGGCCGAGGGCGGCGAAGACCCCCTGCCCCAGGGCGAGCGGGGCGAGGTCTGCCTGCGCGGCCCGCAGATCATGCTCGGCTACCGCAACCGCCCCGAGGAGACGGCGGCGGCCCTGGTGGACGGCTGGCTCCACACGGGCGACATCGGCATCCTCGACGCGGACGGCTACCTGTCTATTGTGGACCGCAAGAAGGACATGCTCCTGTACAAGGGCTACAACGTCTTCCCCCGCGAGCTCGAGGAGCTGCTCGTCACGATGCCGGGCGTCGCGGCGGCCGCGGTGGTCGGCCGCCCGGACGCGGAGGTGGGCGAGCTCCCGGTGGCGTTCGTGGTCTCCCGGGGACCGCTGGACGCGGACGAGCTGATGGCCACGGTCAACGAGAAGGTGCTGCCGTACAAGCGGCTGCGGGAGGTGCACGTGGTGGACCAGATCCCGGTGTCCGCGGCGGGGAAGGTGCTCAAGCGCGAACTGAGGCAACAGCTCGGATGAGCGGACAGCAACCCCCTTTGACCGAGGCGCCGAAAGTCGCGGGGCCGCTCTGGGTGATCTCACTGTTCCTCGGGCTGTCGGAGATCGCGGTCACCGTTGCGACGACGCAGGCGAGCGGCTGGATCCAAGCGATGCTCGCGATTTTCTCAGTCGTCTTCCCGGCCGCGGTCGCCACGGTGTTCTTCCTGATCCTGTGGCACGACAACAAGGTTCTGTATGCCCCGCGTGAGTTCGGCGCGAACACGAGCGTCGCCGAGTACGCCGAAGCGATGACCCGGAACTCGCGGAGGAGCATCGACGCTTTGGAGTCAGTGCTTGCCGAGTCACTGGAAGCGGTGAACGGCAAGCTCGACGCGCTGGGTGCGACACCCACCCAGCGCGACGAGATCGTCGCCTCCGTTCGGTCGGTCGCGCGGCTGAGCGTGGTCACGATCGACCTGGCCGCGTTCGACACGCGCCCGCTGGAGGTCCTCGTCAACGACCACACGAGCGTGAAGGAGCTCTTGAACGCAGTGTTCTTCGCGGTCAGCCCGCGTGTGCGCCCGTACACCTACGGCAAGGACTGGATCCTGCGAGACGGCCCCACCGGGAGGCTCCTCAAGGACATCGGGACCGCCTGGGCGAAGAGCCACCTGAAGGCCCATGACGACGAACGTCCGCTGAGCGAGATCGGCATCTCCGGCGGCGACGTGCTCACCGCCGCACTGCTCTGACGTGCCGCGACGATCTGCCGCGCCGACCGCACCGGCCCGGCCGTCCGCCGAGGCCCTGCGGCTACTCGCGAACCGGGGCACGGACGCCGCCGCCGGCCTGGAGGAGCCGCGTCGGGCCCGGATCGGGCGGTCAGTGACCGGTCTTCTCGCGCAGCGCCGCGTCCTTGTCCAGCACCAGCTTCTCCAGGTCCGCCTGGAACTTCGCCATCTTCGCGCGCAGGCCTTCGTCGGACGTCGCCAGGATGCGGACCGCCAGGAGGCCCGCGTTGCGTGCGCCGCCCACCGAGACCGTGGCCACCGGGACGCCCGCCGGCATCTGGACGATCGACAGCAGGGAGTCCAGGCCGTCCAGGTACTTCAGCGGGACCGGGACGCCGATCACCGGGAGCACCGTTGCCGACGCCACCATGCCCGGCAGGTGGGCCGCGCCACCGGCTCCCGCGATGATCACGCGGAGGCCGCGGGACGCCGCCGACGTCGCGTAGTCCAGCATGCGCTGCGGCGTGCGGTGCGCCGAGTAGACGCCGACCTCGTACTCGACGCCGAACTCGTCCAGCGCCGCGCCCGCCGCCTCCAGCGTCGGCCAGTCCGAGTCGCTGCCCATGATCACGCCCACCTGCGGCGCCATACCGACCTCTCCCGTCAGTGGATTTCGTAGCCGTCGAGCCAGACGGCGTGGGACAGCCAGTGCGCCGACAGCAGCGCGCGGTTGCGCAGGTCCTCCATGCGCTCGCCGGTGAAGTTCACGTGCCCGAGCTTGCGGCCCGGCCGCTCCTGCTTGCCGTACAGGTGCACCCGCGCCTCCGGGTACCGCGCGAACAGGTGGTGCAACCGCTCGTCCGGCCCCATCTCCGGCAGCTCCGGCGCGCCCAGCACGTTCGCCATCACGCACGCGGGGGCGACCAGGTCCGTCCGGCCCAGCGGGTAGTCGAGCACCGCCCGCAGGTGCTGCTCGAACTGCGACGTGCGCGCGCCGTCCATGGTCCAGTGCCCGGAGTTGTGCGGGCGCATCGCGAGCTCGTTCACCAGCAGCCCGGTGTCGGTCTCGAACAGCTCGACCGCGAGCAGCCCGGTGACGTCCAGCGTCGCCGCGATCCGCAGCGCCAGGTCCTGGGCCTCGTGCACCCGCGAGTCGTCGAGCCCCGGCGCCGGGGCGAGGACCTCGGTGTTGATGCCGCCGGTCTGCACCGTCTCGACCACCGGGTACGCCGCGCCCTGGCCGAAGGGCGAGCGGGCGACGAGTGCGGACAGCTCCCGCTTCATCGCCACCTTCGCCTCCACCAGCAGCGAGGTGCCCGCGGCCAGCAGCTCGGGCACGGTCTCGCGCGCGTGCTGCGCGGTGTCGAGCATCCAGACACCGCGGCCGTCGTACCCACCGGTCGCCGCCTTGAGCACCACCGGCCAGCCGTGCTCGCCGCCGAACGCCACCACGTCGTCCACAGAGGACACCTCGGCGAACGCCGGGCCCGGCACGCCGAGGCCCGCCATCATCTCGCGCATCACGAGCTTGTTCTGCGCGAAACCCAGCGCGCTCGCCGCAGGCCGGATGACGTGGCCTTCCATCGCCAGCGTCAGCAGGTGCTCGCCCGGCACGTGCTCGTGGTCGAAGGTGAGCACGTCGACCGAGGCCGCGAACTTCCGCAACGCGTCGAGGTCGGTGTGGTGCCCCAGCGTGACGTCGCCGGCGACGAGGCCCGCGGCTTCGTTCTCGCCCGCGGCGAGCACGCGCAGGGACTGGCCGAGGGAGATCGCCGCCTGGTGGGTCATCCGGGCGAGCTGGCCGCCGCCCACCATGCCCACGACGGGCAGACCGGTGTGTTTGTCCATAGCGCCGATCAGCCTAAACGGTCACGAGGCGGGTCGACCGCCGGACCAGGCGAAGCTCACGCGCCGCCAGCCCGAGGATCCCCGCGGCCGCCGCGAGCACGTAGCCGTTGCCGAGGATCGACCAGCCCAGGCCCCAGCGGAACTCGGAGTCCCCGCCATTGGGCACGAGCATCACGACCTGCGACACGAACAGCGCCGCGACCGCCGCCGCGGCCCACCACCGCGCCTTCACCACCAGCAGCGTGAGCAAGGGCACGCACCACACCCAGTGGTGCGACCACGACACGGGCGACAGCAACAGCCCGTAGAACGCCGTCACGAGCAACGCGGCCGCGTCCTCGCCACGCCGGTGCAGCCGCACGACCAGCCACACCGCCGGCACGGCGAGCACCGCCGCCACCCCGACCGCCACCGCCAGCGACCAGGGAGCCAGCGCGGAGGCCCGGTTGACCAGCCCGTTGAGCGACTGGTTGAAGATCCAGTGCACCGACCCGACCCGGCTCGGGTCGGTCGCCGAATCCCGCCAGAACCGCACCGCGTCGGCCGGGATGACCGCGAACATCACCGCTTCGAGCGCCGCGAACGTGCCCAGGGCCCGCAGCCCGTCCTTCCACCGGCCCGTGAAGAACAGGTGCGGCACGAAGATCAGCGGGGTCAGCTTGATCGCCGCTGCCACGCCGATCAGCACGCCCGCCCACCGCGACCCGCGCAGGGAGAGCACCAGGACGTCCAGCACCACGAACGCCATCAGTATCAAGTTGATCTGGCCCAGGAACAGCGTCTTCCACACCGGTTCCAGCGCCAGCGCGATGGCCGTTCCCGCCGGCAGCGCCCACCGGCTTCTTCCCAGAAGCGACGAGCCCCCCGGCGGCGACGAAACCACCGTGATGACGACCATAAGGCCGACCACCGACAAAACCGCGATCACGCCCCAGACCAGGCCGGACGGCACCAGGGCGAGCGGCAGGAAGAGCGGCGCGGCGGCCGGCGTGTAGGTGAACGGCAGGCGCACCCAGTCCGGGAGCGCGGTCAGCACGTCCCGCGTGTAGAGCGGGTCGCCGTGCAGCAGCGTCAGCGCCCCCGCGCGGTACACGGCGCTGTCCGCGCCCAGGTGCCACCCGGCCAGCCAGCCGACCACCCCGAAAGCCAGGACGAGCAGCGCGATCCCCCCGGCGAGAAAGCGGCCGGTGCGCGCCTCAGACGCCGGTCGCGACGTCGACATGCTCGTCCGCAGCGGCCTTCTTCCGCGCTCGCCGCAACAGCCCCCAGCGCAGGATGAGCGCGAAGGCCAGCACGACCGGCATCAGGATGTAGGCGTCCCCCAGGATGTTCTGCCACACCTTCCAGTGCAGCTCGACGTTGCGGCCGTTCGGCAGGATCAGCAGCACGCAGCTGACGAACACGAACGCCACCAGCCCGGTCCCGACCCAGCGCCGCCACGCCGTCTTCGGGGTGGTCTTCGGCAGCCGCGAGACGAGCAGCACGATCAGCGGGATCACCCAGACCCAGTGGTGGGTCCACGAGATCGGCGACATCAGCAGCGTCCAGAACGCGGTGACGAGCAGCGCGGCCAGCGCCTGGCCCTTGCGGTGGAAGCGCACCAGCAGCCACAGCGCCGGGATGGCGAGCAGGAAGCCGATGCCCATCGCCGCCTTCGACGCCCACGGCGCGAGGTCGGTGGCCCGGTTCATCAGCGCGTTCAGCGACTGGTTGCCCGCCCAGTGCACCGGCCCGATCCGGCCGGTGTCCGGCAGCGTCACGGTCCAGTACTTGGCCGCGTCGTGCGCGTTGATCAGGAACATCAGGCCCTGGAGCAGCACGAACGTCGCGAACCCGCGCAGCGCGTCCATGCGGCGGCCGGTGATGAACAGGTGCCCGAGGAACACCAGCGGCGTCAGCTTGATCGCCGCCGCGACCCCGACCAGGACGCCGCCCCAGCGGCTCCCCCGCGCGCCGATGACCAGCATGTCCAAGAGGATCATGGCCATCAGGATCAGGTTGATCTGGCCGAGGAAGATCGTCCGCCAGACCGGCTCGAGGGCGAGGCAGACCAGGAAGAACACGATGGTCGAGCGGGCGGGCGAGGCCCACCAGCGGGGGCCGTCCGCGGCCGGGCGGGGCAGCGCGCCGATCGCGATCCGGATCGACAGCGCCATCGCCCCCAGCGAGACGGCCGTGATCAGGCCCCAGGAGATCTGCGTCGGAAATGCGGCGAGCGGGATGAAGATGAGCGCCGCCGTCGGCGGGTAGGTGAACGGCAGCAGCGCCCACCACGGCTCGTTGGGCAGCGTGTTCGCGTCGTAGAGGGAGTCGCCGTGCAGCAGGGTGAGGGCGCCCGCGCGGTAGACCGCGCTGTCGACGCCGAGCACCCAGTCGTGCTGCCAGCCGTAGATGCCGTACCCGATCGCGACCAGCGGAATCACTGACAGGATCAGGATCGACCGCGGGCGGACGGACAGCCGGGCGAGTGATTTCCGCAGGGCCAGCCGGTGCAGGGGTCTGGCCGCGACTTCGCCGTCGACGTCGGTGGATACGGTCCGGGTCACCGCACCAGGAAATCATGACCGGCCCGGTCCCGGTCGGAAGGGTCCGGGCGAAACCGGACTTTTCCGGTGTTCTACGCGCGCGCCAGGTGCGCCAGCAGGTCGCAGGCGAGCTCGTGGGTGGCGGGCAGCCGCACCGCCGAGACGCGCGGCCGGCCGACGTCCGCCAGCTGGGCGTCGACCTGCAGCCGCTCGTGCAACGCCCGGCGCAGCGCAACGCCCTGTGAAGCGACCCGCTCGTCCTTCGGGACCAGGGCCGCGACGACGGACGGGCCCAGCGAAGCGACGCTCTGGCCGCTGTCGAACACCGCCCGCAGCGCGTCCGCGACCAGGATCATCCCGGTCAGCCGCGGGAACCCGGCGACGGCGCTGAGGTCGAGCGAGACGACGAGCAGCACGTGGTCTTCGGCGGCCGGCCGCTCGCGCGCCTCGGCGGCGCGGTAGAGCTCCGCGAGCCGGGTGCGCAGGTAGGCGGCCGACGGCAGGCCGGTCAGCGAGTCGGTGACCTCGGTGTGCACGAGCTGATCGGTGGCCACGTCCGCCCAGGCCAGCGCGGTGGTCCGGAGCAGCCGCGCCGGTGTGGCGTCGACGTCCGGCGAGACGAACCCGTCACCGCTGTGGCCGAGGACGGCGTGCAGCGCGGCGAGGTCGGCCAGCGTCTCCGCGAGCCCCGCACCGGCCGCCGCCCGGGCCCTGGCCAGGCCGGCGAGCGCGGTTTCGGCGGCTTCGACGCGGCCCTTCGCCATCACCGCCGCGCAGACGGCGTCGACCTCGGGCAGCGCCCAGTCGCTGGGGAACCGCCAGCCCGCGGCGAGGCTGGCCGTGCGCCAGCGCGCCCGCAGCGCACGCAGGGAGGCGTCTCGCTCGGCCTGCGTGGGCGGGGTGTCGTCGGAGCCGGGTCGCGTAGCCGGAACATCCACTGGCCACCCGCCCCTTTCGTCCGGTTCGCAGCGATCTTGCTCGGTGCTTCACGAAGAGGACGTACCCCGGCGGGCCCCGTGACGCGTACTGACCAGTTTTTGTCGCGGCGCTTTTCCCCGGGCCGGCCCGGGGGTGGGTGATTTTGCTCCGCCGTCGGAGTCATCACGGCGACCACGACGTGACCGCCGGGGGTGGGTCAGTCACACTTGTCTCGCGTCCCGGATCGGCCTGTAATGGCAGGTCCTGGCCCTAGCCGACCGAGGAGTGCCGTGTCCACCGTTCCCGCCGATCTCAGCGGAAAGAGTGACGCCGAGCTGATCGCGGAGGTCCGCTCCGGGAAGATCAAGTCTTACGGGACGCTCTACGAACGGCACACCGGCGCAGCCCGGAATCTGGCCCGTCAGCTGGCCCGCTCCAGCTCCGAAGCCGACGATCTCGTGTCCGAGGCGTTCGCCAAGGTGCTCGACACGCTCCGTGGTGGCAAGGGCCCGGACACAGCCTTCCGGGCGTACTTGCTGACCGCTCTGCGTCACACCGCGTACGACCGCACCCGCAAGGAACGCCGGGTCGACCTCAACGAGGACATGACCGAGGTCGGTGGCGCCGCGGCCGAGGCGCTGACCGTGCCGTTCTCCGACACCGCGGTCGCCGGGCTCGAGCGGACGATGGCCGCCAAGGCGTTCGCGCGGCTGCCGGAACGCTGGCAGGCGGTGCTCTGGCACACCGAGATCGAGCAGCAGAGCCCGGCCGAGGTCGCGCCGCTGCTGGGCCTGACCGCGAACGGCGTCTCCGCGCTCGCCTACCGCGCCCGCGAGGGTCTCCGCCAGGCGTATCTGCAGGTCCACCTGCAGGAGAACGCCGAGGAACGCTGCCGCGCCTGCGCCGAGCGGCTCGGCGCGTGGACCCGCGACGGACTGTCCAAACGGGAACGCGCCCAGGTGGAGAGCCACCTCGACGAGTGCGACCGGTGCCGGGCGCTGGCCGCGGAGCTGGCCGACGTCAACGGCGGGCTGCGCGCGATCATCGCCCCGATCGTCCTCGGCGGCGCCGCGCTGGGCTACCTCGCCACCATCGGCGCCGCGAAGGCGAGCGCGGCCACCGCGGCCACCGCGGGTGCGGCCGCCGCCGGGGCCGCGGTGGCCGGCGGCAAGGCCGGCGCGTCCGCGGGAGCCGCTGCCGCCGGGCCCCGCCAGTTCGCCGGGGTCGCCGCCTCGGGCGCGGCGGTCGTCGCGGCCGTCGTCATCGCGCTCGCCGCGGGCGGC
>NZ_MUMI01000221.1 GCF_002155975.1 Amycolatopsis kentuckyensis | reverse complement strand
CGGCTCGTGCACGCGCAGCACCGACACGCACAGCCACACGGCGGCGCCGAACAGCAGGCCCAGCACGGGGCCGCCGAGGGCCGCGCCCCGCCGCGGTGGCCGCGATCGTTCTCGTCGTGCTGGCGCTGCTCAACCCCGCGCGGCTGCCGCACGGAGTCTCCGCGGTGTCGCTCGGGGGTGGCTCCGCCGCCGCGCCCGTCGAAGTCGACCTCAGCAAGCCGGTGGTGCTCAGCGGGCCCGGGAACCCCGGCCGCGTTGTGCTGGACCTGTCCGCCGCCGGGATTCCGCTCGGGTCCGCGGCCGCCGATGCCAAGCCCGACGGCAATGGCTTCACCGCCGAACTCACCCTTCCGGCGGTCGCCCGGTGGATCGTCGGGGGCGCCGTCACCGCCGATGTGCGGACCGGTTCGGCCACGCAGACCTTCACCCTGCTCACCAGCCAGCACCCGCTGGCCAGCGCGATGGGCGCGGGCAGCCTCATCCTGGCGCTGTTCGCCCTCGCCTACCTCGAATCGGGGCTTCGGACGATCCGCAACGGCCACCGCTGGCGGGGCGCGGCCGTCGGCGGCCCCGTGCTGGGCCTGCTGTTCGGCGCCGCCGTGTGGCTGTGCGTGTCGGTGCTGCGGGTGCACGAGCCGTCGCCGGGGTTCGGGGCCGGGTGTGCGGTGGCGGGCGCTCTCGCGGCCGGGCTGGTCGTCGCGGCGGCGCGGCGCCGGGCGTCCACAGTGGTCAGTCGACCATCCGGACGGTGACGTGCGGGCTGTAGCTCTTGCGCCGGCTCCACCCGAGCTCGGCGCACAGGCTCAGCTGGATGGCGCGGTCGGCGGGCGCCCAGTAGCCGGTGCGGACGAAGTAGCCCTCCATCGTGTTCAGCGCGCCGAGGCTCTTGCGCGCCGAGCACATCTCCCAGCCCCACTGGCGCCCGGTCTTCTCGACGCCGTTGCGGCGCACGGAGATCCGCGGGTTCCCGACCGCGCGGATGTCCGCGTCGCCTTCGGTGACGTAGACGACGCCGTCGATCTTGTAGAACCGGTTGTTGTCCAGCAGGGACACCTGTCCGGAGAGGGTGATCCCGACCCGGGCGCCTTCGTCGCCCGTCAACGTCCAATCGAGACAGTATTCCTGGACCGGGAGTTCCAGCGACTGGGTCATGACGAGTTTCCCCTGTTCTCACTGAGCGTCCCTTTCAGAAGATAGGGATTTTCCGGACGCCGGGAAGGGTTGCGGGCGATCTTCACCCGAAGCGGTTCCGGCGTCGGATGCCTTGTCGTGCATGGGTTTTCAGGCGATGGGGTGACGCGGGGCGCGGGGGTGGTCCCGCGGGTGGTCTTCGGTGCGCGAATGGGGTGTCCGTCACTGTGCGTGAAGTAAAGGAACCATTACCTTCGCCGGCACGTTGGCGGGGCATGAGCGAGCCCACTGTCATCGAGCTCGGCCGGCGCGACCTGCTCGTCGTGGCCGGGTTGCCGGGAGCGGGGAAGACGACCATGCTCCGCCACGCCGCCGTCGGGCTGCCGGTGCTGGACTCCGACCAGGTGCGCGAGAGATTGGGGGCGGTGGTTCCGGCTTTGCCCTACCGCTGGTACCGCCCGGTGGTGCACGCGTG
>NZ_MUMI01000220.1 GCF_002155975.1 Amycolatopsis kentuckyensis | reverse complement strand
TTGCCGGGCTGGCCGGCGCGCTCCTGCTGCCCGTCGACCGGCCCGGGGTCGGGTGGCTGCTCTCCGGACTGGCCGTCGTCGCCGCTGTCGTGGTGGCCGATCGGCGCTCGCGGGACGGTGCGGCCGGGGCGCTCACCTGGCGCAACGCCGGGTGGGCCGCCCTCGCGCTCGCGCTGCTCGCCGTGGGTGCCGTGCGGGCCTCGGGGTGGCTGTTCGTCCTCTGCGTCGTCGCCGCCGTCGTCTCCGGGTCGCTGGCCGTTGTCGGGGAACGGACCGTTCACTCCGTCCTCTACGACATGCTCGCCGTCCCGATCGANNCGCGCTCGCCGTGCTCGCCGCCGCCGGGCTCGTCGCGGTCTTCGTTCCGCTGCTGGCCAGTGCCGATGCCGCCTTCGCTGCCGTCGTCAACGCCGTCATCCCCGATCTCAGCGTCGCGACGCTCGTGCGGTGGTGCTCCGTCTTCGCCGTCGTCACCCTGGTCGTCGCCGGGGCCTGCTACTTCCTGGCCGCTCCGGCGCCGCGCGCGTCGGGCGAGCGTCCACAACGGACCAAATACGGTCTGGAGTGGACGTTCCCGCTGAGCGTCCTCGTCCTGGTGTTCGGCGTCTTCGTCGGGGTCCGGCTGGTGGTGCTGTTCGGGGGCACCGAGTACGTCCTGCGCACCAGCAACCTGACGTCGGCGGAGTACGCCCGCGGCGGCTTCTGGCAGCTGTGCGCCGTCACCGTCCTGACGCTGGCCGTCGTCGCCGCCGCACTGCGGTGGGCGCCGGACTCGACGAAAGCCGACCGGTTCCGGCAACGCGTCCTGCTCGGGACGCTCAGCGCGCTGACCCTGGTGCTCGTCGGCTCGGCGTTGAGTCGCATGTGGACCTACCAGCAGGCCTACGGCTTCACCGTGCTGCGGCTGCTCGTGGAGGTCTGCGAATTCTGGTTCGGCGCGCTGTTCGTGCTGGTCATGGTGGCACTGGTCCGGCTCCGCTCGGCGTGGCTGCCGCGGGCGGCGATCGGCACCGCCGCGGCGGCACTGCTCGTCCTCGCCGTCCTCGACCCGGAACGCCTCATCGCCGACGCCAACCTCGACCGCGCGGCCGCCGGCCGGTCCCTGGACGACCGCTACCTGGCCGGCTTCTCCGCCGACGTGGTCCCGGCCGTCTCCGCCCGCCTGCCCGAACCGCTGCGCACGTGCGTGCTGCGGCAGGTCCTCCGTGCCGACACCCCGGACGGCTGGCCGGCCTGGAACCTCAGCCGTTCGGCGGCCCGCGAGGTGACTTTCGGCCCGGTCACCGGCTGCCGCTGAACCGGACCGGCGGGTAGTGCGTGGTTGAAAGTTGTGCGGGAGCCACCGGGCCGTCGTGGGGGCGGCCCGGCGGCTTCCGCGCGTCCGAACGGGCTCAGAACGCGAAAACCTCGTCCGAATCCCGAGCCGCCTCGCATCGGTTCGCGTAGGTCGTGGTGAACGACACCGGCTTGCCGCGCCAGGTGCCGATCGCGGTGACGTCCACCGGGGCGTAGATCAGCGTGCACGCCTGGTGCCGCGCGGTGATCCGGGAGAAGTCGCCACCGGCACCGGACAGCACCGCGCACGCCTTGTCGCGCTTGGGGTGCGTGCCACCCGCCGGCTCGCACGTCAGAACCACCGAGCCGATCCGGCCGGCGGTGTCGTGGGTGGTCAGCTGCAGCGTCGAGGCCGGGGGTTGCGCCGGCGCCAGACAGCCGAGGCTCATCAGGCAGGCTGCGAAGGGGAGTAGGGCCATATCGGTGTCATCGGCCGTCCGGAGTCGATCACTGTGCTGCACGTCCGGGTGAGTCTTCTTCGCTCGGCCGGGTGAGATCCCAGGCCAGCAGCGCCACGTACAGCGACAACATCGACTCCGGGTCCTCCAGCCGCACGCCGAGGACCTGCTCGATCCGCGCGAGCTGCTGGTAGTAAGCCGTCCGCGACGTGTGGGCCGCCGCGGCCGCCGCCGACTTGTTGCCGCCCTGCTCGCAGTAGTGCCGCAACGCCTGGACCAGCCGGCTGCCCGAGGCCGCGTCGCGCTGGAGCAGTGGCCCGAGTTCGCGGTGCGCGAACGCGGTGACCCGCTCGTCGCCGGACAGCAGGTGCAGCAGGCCGCGCAGGCGGACGTCCGACAGGCGGTGCACCACCCGATCGGTCCCCGTGCCCAGCGCCGCCGCGGCGACCTGGCTCGCTTCCAGCAGCGTCCGGCGGGCCTCGGCGGGCGAGGACACCGTGGTGCCGACCGCGAGCACGCCCGGCGCGCTGCCGCGGGCTTCGTGGACGTCGGTGGCGAGCCGGTGCAGCACGGCGTCGGCGTTCGCTTCCGGGGACAGCGCGATCAGCGCCCGCACGCCGAGCTCGTCCGTCGCCACCAGCGCCGACACCTTCGCGCGGCGGGCCGCCAGCACCGTCGCTTCGGCCAGCTCGCGCAGCACCGGCGGGGTGGACAACGCCGGGCGCGCGGTCCCGGTCAGCCGGGGCCGGACCGCCAGCCCGGTCAGCTGCCGCCCGGGCAGTGGCACGGCGAGCGCCGAGGCCCGGGCCAGCAGCTCCGCCGTCGGCGCGGGTGAGGCCAGCAGCTCGGCGAGCACCGCGCGGTGGGCCTGGCGTTCCAGGCCGTCGGAATCCTTGGCGACCAGCCGGTGCACGGCCAGCGCGGACGCGGCCCGCTCGGCGACCACCCGGTGGCGGTGCGGCGGCTGGTCGGCGCAGACGAGGACCAGCCGTCCCCAGTCGTGCCCGCGTGCGCCGACCACGGTCACCAGCCAGCCCGAGCCCGGGTGGTAGCCGGTCCGCTCGCCGACCTGGACCACCCGCGACCGGGCCGGCCAGCCGGTGAGCAGCTCGGCCGGGTCGGTGCCGGCCGCGTCGTAGGCGAGGACCTCGTGGGAGAGCGTCTCCAGCACCACCGGCTGCTCGGTGAGCCGGGCGACCTCGCCCAGGACGACGCCGGGTTCCGCGCCCGCGACCGTCAGCGCGGTGAACGTCTCGTGCACGCGCTCGGCGGCGCGCAGCTCGGCGACCTGCGCGTCGACGATCTGGCCGTTCACCGCTTCGGTGACGCTCACGAACCGCGTCTCCCGCGAGAGCGTGACCAGCGGCAGGCCGTGCTCCTCGGCCGCGTCGACCAGCGCCGCGGGCAGCTTGTCGCTCCAGTGCCGGACCAGCTCGACCACGACGCCGGCCGCGCTGACCCCGGCCAGGTCGGCGACGTACCGGGCCAGCGCCGGGCCGTCGTCGGGCAGCGCGACGCCGGTGGTCAGCACCAGCTCGCCGCCGCGCAGCAGGTGCGCGATGTCGGCGACTTCGGCGACGTGCGCCCAGCGCACCGGGGCGTCCAGCCCGGCGGCGCCGGCGACGACGTGCGGACGGCCCTGGCGCAGCACCGGCAGCGCGAGGACCTCGGCGACGGTCGGGTACATGGCTCCTCGGCGTGTGATCAGCGGCAGGGACAGACTGTACGGCCGCGACGGCGAGTCCGTACACGTTGCCGATGGCCTGGCGTGGCGCCCGCCCGGAGACTCTGGGGGGACGTTGCCGGAGTGAAGGAGTGCCCGCCGTGACCGACCGCATCAGCCACTGGATCGACGGCAAGCCGTTCGGCGGGACCGCCGCGCGGTCCGGCGAGGTCTTCGACCCGGCCACCGGGGAGGTCCGGGCGCACGTCGACTTCGCCGGTGACGCCGAGGTCGAAGCCGCCGTCGCCGCGGCCAAGGCGGCGTTGCCGGGCTGGCGCGGGACGTCCCTGGCCGGCCGGACGCGCGTGCTGTTCGCCTTCCGCGAGCTGCTGTCCGCCCGCAAGCACGAGCTGGCGAAGATCATCACGAGCGAGCACGGCAAGGTCGAGTCCGACGCGGCCGGGGAGATCGCCCGCGCGATCGAGAACGTCGAGTTCGCCTGCGGCGCCGCGCAGCTGCTCAAGGGCGGGTTCAGCGAGAACGCCTCCACCGGCGTCGACGTCTACTCGATCGCCCAGCCGCTCGGCGTGGTCGGCGTGATCTCGCCGTTCAACTTCCCGGCCATGGTGCCGCTGTGGTTCGTCCCCAACGCGCTGGCCTGCGGGAACACCGTGGTGCTCAAGCCGAGCGAGAAGGACCCGTCGGCGGCGGTGTTCATCGCGGAGCTGTTCGCCGAGGCCGGGCTGCCCGCGGGCGCGCTCAACGTGCTGCACGGCGACAAGGCCGCCGTCGACGGGCTGCTGACGCATGCCGACGTCAAGGCGATCTCGTTCGTCGGGTCGACGCCGATCGCCCGCTACGTCTACGAAACCGGCACCCGGCACGGCAAGCGCGTCCAGGCCCTCGGCGGGGCGAAGAACCACATGGTGGTGCTGCCGGACGCCGACCTCGACCTGGCCGCGGACGCCGCGGTGTCCGCCGGGTTCGGCTCGGCCGGGGAGCGGTGCATGGCGGTGTCGGTGGTGGTGGCCGTCGACCCGGTCGGCGACTCGCTCGTGGAGAAGATCGCCGAACGGATGTCCCGCCTGCGCGTCGGCGACGGCCGCGACCCCGCGTCGGAGATGGGGCCGCTGGTGACGGCGGCGCATCACGCCCGCGTCGAGTCCTATGTGGACGCCGGGGTGTCGGCCGGTGCGTCGCTGGTGGTGGACGGCCGGGGCATCGAGGTCGCCGGGGACGGCTTCTGGCTCGGCCCGACGCTGTTCGACCACGTCCGCCCGGAGATGTCGATCTACACCGACGAGATCTTCGGCCCGGTGCTGTCGGTGGCCCGCGCGGCCTCGTACGACGACGCGCTGGAGCTGATCAACGCCAACCCGTACGGCAACGGCACGGCCATCTTCACCGGCGACGGGTCTTCCGCGCGGCGGTTCCAGAACGAGGTCGAGGTCGGCATGGTCGGCGTGAACGTGCCGATCCCGGTCCCGGTGGGGTACTACTCGTTCGGCGGCTGGAAGGACTCGCTGTTCGGGGACAGCCACGCGTACGGGCCGGAGGGGTTCCACTTCTTCACCCGGACGAAGGTCGTGACGTCGCGGTGGCCGGACCGCTCGCACGCCGGGGTGAACCTGGGCTTCCCGCGCAACTCCTGAGCGTTTCCGGGAATCGTCCGGGGTACTCGCGGGGTTCACCCTCCGAGCACCCCGGACGACGATGGGACGAACCATGAGCGCGAAGAACTCCGGCACCTTCACCATCGGCGGCGACCTCCCGGTCACCCGCCTGGGGTACGGCGCGATGCAGCTCACCGGACCGGGCGTGTGGGGCGATCCGAAAGACCCCGAGGAGGCCGTCCGCGTCCTGCGGCGGGCCGTCGAGCTGGGCGTGAACCTGATCGACACGGCCGACGCCTACGGCCCGTTCGTCGCCGACCTGCTGATCAAGAAGGCCCTCCACCCGTACGCCGACGACCTGGTCATCGCGACCAAGGCCGGCTTCACCCGGCAGGGGCCGAACCGGTGGGTCCCGGTCGGCCGCCCCGAGTACCTGCGGCAGCAGGTCGAGCTGAGCCTGCGGCACCTCGGCGTCGAGCGGATCGACCTGCTGCAGCTGCACCGGATCGACCCGGAGGTGCCCGTTGCCGAGCAGGTCGGGGAGCTGAAGAAGCTGCAGGAGGAAGGCAAGATCCGGCACATCGGCCTGTCCGAGGTCGGGGTGGCCGAGCTGGCGGAAGCGCAGCAGACCGCGGAGATCGTCTCGGTCCAGAACCTGTTCAACCTGGCCAAGCGCGACGCCGAGCCGCTGCTGGAGCACGCCACCGCGCACGGCATCGCGTTCATCCCGTGGTTCCCGCTGGCCACCGGGGCGCTGGCCGGGCCGGACAGCCCGCTGACCGCGCTCGCGAAGGAGCACGACGCGACGCCGTCGCAGCTCGCGCTGGCCTGGCTGCTCAAGCGGTCGCCGGTGGTGCTGCCCATCCCGGGCACGTCGTCGGTCGCGCACCTCGAGGACAACGTCGCCGCCGCGGACATCGAGCTGACCGACGACGAGTTCGACGCCCTCAGCGAGGCGGTCTAAGCCGGGAGCACGTTGATCAGCAGCTTGCTCCGGGGCGCGATCAGGACGGTGTTGACCCGGTCCGGCCGGATCCGCTCGCGGAGCTTCCGCTCCAGGGGGTAGGTCCGGCCGCCGGCGCGGAGACTGAACGACTCGAGGCTCTTGAACCCCTCCGGGCTGCGGTGCAGGCCGATCGGGTACTCGTCGGTGAGGCGGGCGCTGTCGAAGTCGTGCGTCCAGCCCGTGACCGCGGCCAGCCGGCCGCCGAAGGCGTCGGCGAGCCGGCGCCAGCAGACGAACGCGAACCAGCCGGTGATCGCCAGGAGCGGGACGGCGGCCACCGCGGCACCCGCGGCAGCGAGGCCCACCGTGGCCACGAGCCCGGCCGCGACGAGGACCGCCGCCACCCAGAAGTTCAGGTCGAGCAGCGCACCACGCTGCGCGGGGTGGAGCCGGCCGGTGCGGTTGGCCAGCTCCACCTCGGGCCGGTCGTTCACTCGCCCTCGCCTTCGGGGTGTTCCTCTTCGTAGGCCTCCCGGGCCTCGTGATAGCGGTCGGGTTGTTCGTTCTCCTGGCGGCGGCCCTCGGTCGCCACGCCGATCGTGTCCGCGGTGTTCCACCGCACCTTTTCGTTCGGGTCGAGGACCTTGTGCTGGTTCAGCACGCTGCGGCCCTCCTCGGAGTACTTGCCCGGGCCTTCCAGCCTCTCGCGGCCCGGGACGCGCTCCTTGGCGGCGTCGCTCCAGCCCTTCGCGGTCTCTTCGGCGGACTTCGCCTCCCGGCCCGCCTGCTCGAGCTCGTTCGCCTTGCGCTCGAGGCCCGCCGCGGTCTCGACACTCCGGTCCACGATCCGGTCGGCCGCCTTGCCCGCCTTCTTCAGCGCGTTCGCCGCGCCTTCGAGGGCCGCCTTCGACCTGCCCGCGCCCTTGGCCAGGCCTTCGAGCTTTTCGACGATCTTCGCGATGCGCGTGCTGATCTTCTCCGCCAGCACCCCGCCCTCGATGACCGTGTCCGCGATGAACGCCGCGATCGTCCCGCCGAACGTGCACCACGACGCCGCCAGCGCGGCCAGCGCCTTGACGATCAGCTCGCCCACGAACGACGAGATCAGGTCGCGGATCAGCCCGCGCTCGGTGCCGACCAGCGCCGCGCCGATGTTCATCGCCGTCGACGCGCCTTCGGCGTGCGACGCCGCGCCGCGCAGGACACCGACGTAACTCTCGGCCGTCCGCTGGTACGCCTCCGCGGACCCGCAGTCGCTGAACGACTGCTGGACCTTCTTCGCCTTCTGCTCGTAGCTCTCGGCCGTCTCGGTGAGCTGCTTCGCGATGTTCGTCCAGGTCACGGCCTTGGCGGTGATCGCCTCGGGCTTGCCGGCGAGCTTGTCGAGGCCGTCCTTGAGGAAGCTGATGTGCTCGATCAGCCAGCCGACGCCCGCGCTCGCCAAGGTGCCGAGCGGATCCATCGCCGCGCCGAGGAGGTCGAGGGCGTCGGTGCCGACGTCCATGGCCAAATTGCCCCAGTCGCCGGTGCGGGCGTCGGTGAGCGTCGCCGCGGCGTCGTTGAAGATCCCGGCGCCACCGGTCTGCGCGTTGAGGTTGTCCAGCTCGCCCTTCGCGCCGTCACCCATGCCGCTCCAGAAGCCGCTCGCCGGCTCGACCGTCGCGACCAGCGAATTCTCCGTCATGCGGGCAGCTCCTTGCCGATGCCTTCGAGCAGGCCCTTCGTCTTCCGCTCGTGCTCGCGGAACGCCGTGTGCGCGGTCTTCACCCGGTCCGCGACCTCGTGACCGGCCTCGACCGCCGCGGCCAGGAAGCCGTCGGCCGTGGTCAGCCACACCTGGATGGGGAGCGCGAAGACCTGGCCGACCAGCCCGAACGCGTCGAAGTCGAGGGCCTGCGCGGTGCCGGCGGCGTCGAGCGCCCGCTGGACCCCGGCGGCGATCTCGCGGATCTCGTCCTCGTGCCCGCCGAGGACGTCGAAGTCGACCCTCATCGCCATCAGAGCCCCCGGCGCAGGATCGGGCTGCCGAAGTCGTCGTCGGACGGCGGTTTCCGGCGCGGTTCTCCGCTGCGTTCTTCGGGCACATCGGGCACCGGAATCTGTTCCTTGAGGAATTCCATCGCCTCGCTGCGTTCGCCGATCACCGGCGCCATGATGCCGCTCAGCTGCTGCGCCGCCTCGAGCTGCGCCCGGCGCGCCGTGGCCACGACAGCCTGGGCCAGCCGGGTCCGCGGCAGCTCGTCGGCACGCGGGCCGAAGCTGAGTTCCTGCAGCGCACCGGCGGTGTTGACGGTGACCGTGACGGCCCCGTCGGCACTCGTGGCGGTCGCCGAGACACGCTGCAACCGCGCCTTCGCCTCGGCCGCGCGCCGGGCTATTTCGGGCATACCGGCCGAAGCCGGGTCAAAATTGTTCACGGCGACCTCGTCAGTCGGGGAAGGATGCGTCGATCAGAGGGATCGAACCGGTTTTCGGTTCCCCATTCAAGCGGGAAAAGTATTTCCAGAACAATTCATGGGCACCGGTTTGCGTGCTCTTTACCCGGCGGGACGGGCGGTGTTGAGCGCGACCGGCTCAGGCTTCCGTAAACTCGGATCGAGCAGCGAGCGAGGTAGGTGAGGAACCGGTGGCCAACGCGGAGGAACGCCGCTTCGACGTGCTGCGCGCGATCGTGGCCGACTACGTGGCCAACCAGGAACCCGTCGGGTCCAAGGCGATCGTCGAGCGGCACAACCTGGGTGTGTCGAGCGCCACCGTGCGCAACGACATGGCGACGCTCGAAGAAGAGGGCTACATCACGCAGCCGCACACCAGTGCCGGCCGCGTGCCCACCGACAAGGGCTACCGGCTCTTCGTCGACCGGCTCTCCGAGATCAAGCCGCTGAGCGCCGCCGAACGCCGCGCCATCACCACGTTCCTCGACAGCGGTACCGACCTCGACGACGTCCTCCGGCGCTCGGTCCGGCTGCTCGCGCAGCTGACCCGGCAGGTCGCCGTCGTCCAGTACCCGATGCTGACCAACGCCAAGGTGCGGCACCTCGAAGTGGTGCCGCTCACCCCGGCGCGGCTGATGCTGGTGCTGATCACCGACAACGGGCGCGTCGACCAGCGCACGGTCGA
Organism: Amycolatopsis kentuckyensis; assembly: GCF_002155975.1. Classification (GTDB taxonomy): domain Bacteria; phylum Actinomycetota; class Actinomycetes; order Mycobacteriales; family Pseudonocardiaceae; genus Amycolatopsis; species Amycolatopsis kentuckyensis. Next base: position 2,757 of record NZ_MUMI01000220.1, on the reverse strand, counting down.
CCTCGGCGACGTCGTCACCGAAGAGGACGTCGCCCGGCTGCGCACCGTGCTCAACACGGCCATGTCCGGACGGCGGCTCAACGACGCCGCGGCGCGCGTCGCCGAGCTGCCCGACAAGTCGCCCGGCGAGCTGCGGGACGCGCTCATCCGGATCACCACCGTGCTGGTCGAGTCGCTGGCCGAACACCCCGAAGAGCGCCTGGTGCTCGGCGGCACCGCCAACCTCACCCGCAACGTCGCCGACTTCCCGGGCTCGCTGCGCCAGGTCCTCGAGGCGCTCGAGGAACAGGTCGTCGTCCTCAAGCTGCTCGCCGCCGCGCGCAACCCCGGTGCGATCACGGTGCGCATCGGTGAGGAAAATGAGGACGAGCAGATGCGCAGCACCTCGGTCGTTTCGATCGGATACGGCCAGGACATGGTGCTCGGCGGCATGGGGGTGGTCGGCCCGACCCGGATGGACTACCCCGGCACGATCGCCGCGGTCCGCGCGGTCGCCAACTACGTGGGGCAGATCCTGCACGGCCGCTGAGCCGGGCAGAGCAGAAGGAGAAGCAGAGACGGTGGCGAGGGACTACTACGGCATCCTCGGGGTGGCCAAGAACGCGAGCGATCAGGAGATCAAGCGCGCGTACCGGAAGCTGGCCCGGGAGCTGCACCCCGACGTCAACCCGTCGGAAGACGCGCAGCACAAGTTCGGCGAGGTCACGACGGCCTACGAGGTGCTGTCCGACCCGCAGAAGCGCAAGATCGTCGACCTCGGCGGCGACCCGATGGACGGCGGCGCGCGCGGCGGCGGTGGCGGCGACCCGTTCGCCGGCTTCGGCGGCCTCGGCGACATCATGGACGCCTTCTTCGGCGCGGCCGGCGGCGGCGGAGGGCGCGGGCGGGGCCCGCGCAGCCGCGTCCAGCCCGGCTCCGACGCGCTGATCCGGCTCGGCCTGTCCCTCGAGGAGTGCGCCACCGGGGTCGACAAGGAGATCGCCGTCGACACGGCGATCGTCTGCGACCTCTGCCGCGGCGCGGGCACCAGCGAAGGCACCTCGGTCAAGACCTGCGATACCTGCGGCGGCGCCGGCGAGGTCCAGTCCGTCCAGCGCTCGTTCCTCGGCCAGGTCGTCACCGCCCGGCCCTGCCCCGTCTGCCGCGGCTTCGGCGAGGTCATCCCCGACCCGTGCCGCCAGTGCGGCGGCGACGGCCGCATCCGCGCCCGCCGCAACGTCACGGCCAAGATCCCGCCGGGCGTCGGCGACGGCATGCGCATCCGGCTGTCCGGCCAGGGCGAGGTCGGCCCCGGCGGCGGCCCGGCCGGCGACCTGTACGTCGAGATCGACGAGACCCCGCACGAGGTCTTCGTCCGGCAGGGCCACGACCTGCACTGCAACTTCCGCATCCCGATGACCACGGCCGCCCTCGGCGCCACGGTGCCGATCTCGACCCTCGTCGACGGCGACTACGAACTCGACGTCGAACCGGGCACCCAGCCCAACGCCGAGCTCGTCCTCACCGGCAAGGGCATGCCGCGGCTGCGGTCCTCCGGCCGCGTCGACGGCCGCGGCGACCTGCACGTCCACATCGACGTCGTGGTCCCGACCAAGCTCGACGACGCCCAGCGCGAACTCCTCGTCGAGCTGGCCCAGCAGCGCGGCGAAGAGGTCCCGACGCTGGCGTCCAACGGCACCAAGCACGGCGGGCTGTTCTCCAAGCTCCGCGCCAAGAACCACCGCTGAGCCGTGCCCGACACCACCCTGCCGGTCTTCCTCGCCCCCTCGGTGCCGGCTTCGGGCCGCGCGCTCCTCGACGGCGAGGAAGCCCGGCACGCGGCGACGGTCCGCCGCCTGCGCGTGGGAGAGCGGCTGGTCCTCTCCGACGGCGCGGGCGCGATGGCCCGGTGCGTCGTCGAAGGCGTCCAGGCCGGGCGGGACGCGCAGGTGACCCTGGCGGTCGAGGCGTTCTGGACCGAGGAACCACCGGCGCTGCGGGTCCTGGTCGCGCAGGCACTGGCCAAGGGCGACCGCGGAGAGCTGGCGGTCGAACTCGCCACCGAGGCCGGCGTCGACGCGATCGTCCCCTGGCGGGCGGCCCGGAGCGTCGCCAAGTGGGAGGACGGCGGACGCGGCGACAAAGCGCTCGCGCGCTGGCGGGCCACGGCCCGGGCCGCCGCGAAGCAGGCGCGGCGGGCCCACGTCCCGGAGATCACCGAGCCGGTGACCACGGCGGAACTGGCCGGGCTCGCGGCGACGACGTCACTGGCCATCGTGCTGGAGTCCGACGTCACCGAGCGGCTCACCGACCTCGAACTACCGGCCGCCGGGGACGTGCTGCTGGTCGTGGGACCCGAGGGCGGCATCACGGACGACGAGCTCGCGGTCCTCAAGGACGCCGGCGCGCGAGCGGTGCGGCTGGGGACCACGGTCCTGCGGACCTCCACGGCCGCCGCGGTGGCCCTGGGCGCGCTCGGTGCGCTCACCACCCGTTGGCAGTAGTTCACCGCGAAAAAAGGGCATATTTTTGCGCCCAGTTATGGCGCGATCACGCTCCGACCGGTTACTCTCATTTACTAACGCACCGTTCATCGTTCCGGTGCGCCACTGGGAAGACAGACTCCGCCGGGCACCTCCCCCCTCGGTCCGGCGGCCGCCGCGGTCGCGGTGAGGCGACCCCCAGGCTTCACCGCCACCGCGGCATCTCCTCGCTCGCTTCGCTCGCGGTCGAGCCGCGGTTTTGGTTTCGTTGTGTTTTCTGGGGGTCGGACCCCCA
>NZ_MUMI01000022.1 GCF_002155975.1 Amycolatopsis kentuckyensis | reverse complement strand
CGGCCGGAGCCTGGTGCCGACCATCGGCAGTCCACTGTGGAACGTCCGGGTGCACGTGCTGGACGACGACCTGCGGCCGGTGCCGGACGGCGAGACCGGCGACCTCTACGTCGCGGGCGCGGGCCTGGCCCGAGGGTACCTCGGGCGGCCCGGGCTGACCGCGGAGCGCTACCTGCCCGACCCGTTCGGCGAGCCCGGGCAGCGGATGTACCGGACCGGCGACCTGGCGCGGTGGAACGCCGACGGCGAGCTGGAATGCCTGGGCTCGCCGAACGGGTCGGGCAGGTAGCGCTCCGCGGTCAGCCCGGGCCGCCCGAGGTACCCTCGGGCCAGGCCCGCGCCCGCGACGTAGAGGTCGCCGGTCTCGCCGTCCGGCACCGGCCGCAGGTCGTCGTCCAGCACGTGCACCCGGACGTTCCACAGTGGACTGCCGATGGTCGGCACCAGGCTCCGGCCGGAGGTCCACGTGGTGGCGTCCTGCATTTCGGTGGCGCCGTAGTGGTTGTGGACGCGCAGAGCGGGGTGGGTGCGGAGGAATTCCCGCACGGTAGCGCCGAGGACGAGGGGTTCGCCGGACTGGATGATGTCGCGCAGGTCGGCCAGGGCCACCCCGGCCACGCCCGCCGCCTCGCAGAGGGACTCGATGAGCACGTTCGGCAGGAACACCTGGTGCACCCGGTGCCGGTCGAGCCAGCGGGCCAGCCGGATCGGGTCGGTGCGGACGGCCTCGGCCGGTACGACCAGGCACTTGGCGTGCACCAGGGCCGCCATGACCTCGTGCATGGCGAAGTCGAACCCGATGGCGGACAGGTTGGCCGTGCGCGTGCCCGGTCCGACCGGGAACCGCTCGCCGTGCCAGGCCAGCAGGTTCACCAGGCTCGCGGCGGGCATCGCGACCCCCTTGGGGACGCCGGTCGAGCCGGAGGTGTAGATCAGGTACAGCGGGTGCGCCGGGTCCAGCGGCGCGATCCGGTCGGTGTCGGCCGGGTCGGTGTCCGGGAAGTCCCCCGGCGCGAGGGTGTCCCACCGGAGCACCGGTCCGAGGTCGGGGCCGGTCGCGGTGAGCACGGCGATCGGGTCGGCGTCGGCGACCATCGCGGCCAGGCGGTCCCGCGGGTAGTCCGGGTTGAGCGGCAGGTAGACCGCGCCGGCCTTCAGCACCGCCACCATCGCGACCACCGCGTCGAGCGACCGGGGCAGGGCCACCCCGACGACCCGCTCCGGCCCGGCGCCCCGGCCGATCAGCAGGTGCGCGAGCCGGTTCGCCCGCGCGTTCAGCTCGGCGAAGGTGAGGACGCCGGCCTCGTCGCTCAGCAGGGCCGGAGCCGTCGGATGTGCCCGCACGGCCGCTTCGAAGAGCTGCGGCAGGGTCGCCTCGGGGACGGACCGGATCTCGCCGGCGATCGGCGGGGACGACGCTGCCTTCAACGACACAGTCATGCGGACGCGGCTCCATCCATGGCGGCGTTTTCGTCGATCCTCGGCCGGTGGGGCCGGGCGGGGAAAGTCGGGAGAACCGCTACTCGCGCAGCCCGCGCAGCAGCCGCGGCCCGAACGCGACCAGCGCCGCCGTCGCCGCCGCCGCGACGAAGAACGGGGCCCGCAACGTGAACTGCTGGGCGGCGAGCCCGCCGGCGAAGGCGCCCAGCGGGGCGAGGCCGTTGACGAACAGCCGGTAGGCGGCGTTGACCCGCCCGTAGCTCTCGGCCGGGATCAGCCGCAGCCGCAGCGTCGTGCTCACCACCCCGCCCAGCGACGCGGCCGCCCCGACCAGCAGCAACGCGGGCGCCGCGACCCAGGCTTCCGAGGTCAGCGCGGCCACCAGCAGCGGGCCGGGACACAGGGCGAACGCCAGCAGGAGCGTCCGCCGCGCGCCGATCCGCGCGCTGAGAGCCGGGGTGACCACGAAACCGAGCAGGCCACCCACCGCGATGAGGGCCATCAGCACCCCGTACACCACCGGGCTGACGTGCAGCACCTCCAGCGCGTACAGGACGGCGATGCCGAGGACACCGACGATGGCGAAGTTCAGCACGCCCATGAGCAGGCACAGCGACCGGAGCAGGGGGTGGCGCAGCAGCCAGCGGAACGCGTCGGCCGTGTCGGCGGCCACCGATCTCCGCGCTGTCGCCGGTGGGCGCGGCACCTGCGGGAACCGGCGGCCCAGGGCGATGATCAGCAGCGCCGACCCCAGGAAGGTGACGGTGTCCACCGCGAACGGCACCGCGTGGGCCCAGGCGAACAGGACCGCCGCGATGGGCGTGCCGATGAACTCGGTGGTGACCATCTGCCCGCCGAACAGCAGGCTGTTGGCCGAGTCCAGCGACCGCGACCCGGCCACGTCCGGGGTGATCGCCTGCGAGAGGTTGTCGGCCAGGGTGTCGATGCAGCTGAGCAGGAAGGCCGTGCCGACGAGCACCGCGATGTCCACCCCGCCGAGCACGGTGACCAGGGTGAACGCGCCCATCAACGCGGTCCGGCCCAGTTCGCAGAGCCACAGCGTCCGCACGCGGTCGAAGCGGTCGACGACGACGCCGGAGAACGGCCCGACGAGCAGCCACGGCAGCTGTCCGGCCACGGTCACCAGCGCCACCGGGAGGGGGTCGCGGGTCAGCACCGCGGCGAACAGCGCGAAGGCGGCGAACCGGACGCCGTCGCCGAGACCGGAGATGGTCGTGGCGCTCCAGAGGTACCAGAACCTCGGGTCCGACCGCTTCGCAGTGGTCCTGCCGGTCCCGGCCATCACCCGGCCGGGGCCGGGAGGGCGGCCCGGTCGATCTTGCCGACGGCGGTGAGCGGGAAACGGTCCAGCCACACGAAAACGGCGGGGATCATCGCCGCGGGCAGCTGCCCGGCCAGTGCGCGGCGCAGTGCCGCGACCGGCAGCGGCGGCCCGGCCGCCGAACGGGTCAGGTAGGCCACCAGCCGCGGCCCGCCGCCGGGCGCCGCCTGCGCCAGCACCACGGCCTGGGCGATCTCGGGCCGCGCGATCAGCGCCGCCTCCACCTCCGCGGGTTCCACCCGGTGGCCGCGGATCTTGACCTGGTGGTCCAGCCGGCCGAGGAACTCCAGGGCGCCGTCGGGCCGCCACCGGGCCCGGTCCCCGGTGCGGTACAGGCGTTCCCCGGCACGGCCGGGGTGCGGTACGAACCGCTCCGCGGTCTGGGCCGGACGCCCCTGGTAGCCCCGGGCCAGCTGCGCGCCGGCGATGACCAGCTCGCCGGTCACCCCGGGCGGGCACGGCCCGCCCGCGGGGTCGAGCACCAGGATTTCCGTGCCCGGGACGGGAGTTCCGATCGGGATGGGGTCGGTCACCCCGGGCTCGATCCGGTGCGCGGTGACGGCGATCGTCGCCTCGGTCGGCCCGTAGAGGTTGTACAGCGTGGCGCCGGGGAGCACCTCGGCGAAGCGGCCGGCCAGCTCGGCGTCGAGTTCCTCGCCGCCGCAGATCACCGTGCGCAGCGCGGCCGCGCGCTCGGCGGCGCGCGGTTCGGCCAGGAAGTGCCGCAGCAGCGAGGGGAAGAAGTCGCACGCGGTGACGCCGTAGTGGTCGTGCACGTCGAGCAGGTAGGCGGGATCGCCGTGGTTGAGCGGCTCGGCGAGCACCAGCCGGCCCCCGCTCATCACCGGCACCAGCAGCTCCCACAGCGACGGGTCCGACGCCAGCGGCGTCTTGTGCAGCACGACGTCGTCCGCGCCGAAGCCGAACCGGGTGCACAGCCAGCCCAGCTGGGTGGCCAGCGCCTCGTACGGCACGACCACGCCTTTCGGCGTCCCGGTCGACCCGGACGTGTAGACGACGTACGCCGCACTGGCGCCCAGGTACGGCACTTCCGGCCGGGTCGCCGGGAAGGCCGCCCATTCCGCGCGCACGGTTTCCACCGGGAGGGCGCCCGGCAGGTCGCCCTCGGTGAGCGTCACCGCCGGGGCCGAGTCGGCCCGCACGTGCGCCAGCCGGGCGGCGGGCAGGTGCGGGTCGAGCGGCACGTAGCCGGCGCCGGCCTTGAAGATGCCGAGCAGCACGGTGATCAGGTCCGGGCCGCGGTCCAGGTGCACCCCGACGCGGTCCTCGGCGCCGATGCCGCGGCTTCGCAGCCAGTGCGCGATCCGGTTGGCCGACTCGTCCAGCTCCCGGTAGGTGCGCGACACCGCGGTCAGCTCGGTGTCGGCGAGCACCGCCACCGCGTCCGGGGTTTCGGCGGCCCGCCGCTCGACCCACCGGTGCACCGGCTGGATCCCTGTCCGGAGTGACATGTCCGCCTCTCGTGTCCGGGGTCGGCGACCAGCCTCCCGGCGGCGTGGCTCCCGGCGCCAGTCGGGGAAACGACCCCGTCCCCGGCGGCGTCCGGGACGTCACCGACTACCGCCGTCCCGTGGCGTGGGAAGGATGGGCCCCACCGGTATTCGTGCGCGGGATCTTCGGAACGAAGGTGGTTCGACTCCATGGGGAACGACTGGCTCAGTCCGGAGCAGCGCAGGCTCCTGGACCGGATGCTCGACGCGGAGGGCGTCGACCGCGGGGAGTCCCCGATCGTGGCGCGCGGGGGTGACCGGTCGGCGCTGCCGCTGTCGTTCGCCCAGGAGCGCATGTGGTTCTTCCACCGCCTGCAGCCGGCGTCCACGATGTACAACATCGTCGGCGCGGCCACCCTGCGCGGGCACACCGACCCGGCCGTCCTGCAGCGCTGCGTCGACGAACTGGTGCGGCGGCACGAGGTGCTGCGCTCGACGTTCCACCTGGTCGACGCCGGCACCTCGATCCAGCGGGTCAACCCGCCCGGCCCGGTCCCGATGCCGGTCGTCGACCTGCGTGAACTCGACCCGGCCGCGCGCGACGAGGCGGTGCGCGCCCGCTACTCCGAAGAGGTCGACCGCCCCTTCGACCTGACGAAGGACCTGCTGCTGCGGCCGACCCTGCTCCGGGTCGCCGACGACGAGCACCTCCTGCTGCTCAGCCAGCACCACATCGCCACCGACGGCTGGTCGCTGGGCATCCTGCTGCAGGAGCTGGCTTCGCTGTACGACGCCTACGCCGCCGGCCGGCCGCCCGCACTGGCCGAACCGGAGCTGCACTACGGCGACTTCGCCTTGTGGCAGCAGGATTGGCAGGCCACCGGAGCGCTCGACGAGCACCTCGAGTACTGGCGCACGCGGCTCACCGGCGCGCACGCCCTCGACCTGCCCACCGGCCGCCTCCGGGTCGCCGACCGCAGCTGGGACGGCGGCATGTGCGAGGTGCACATCCCCGCCGGGCTGGTCGGCCGCCTCACGGCGCTGGGCGAGTCCGAGCGGGCGACCCTGTTCATGGTGCTGCTCACCGCCGTGTCCACGGTGCTCTCCCGGTGGACCGGGCAGCAGGACCTGGTGGTCGGCGTGCCGGTCGCCAACCGCAACCGCAGCGAGATCGAGTCGATGGTCGGCAGCTTCGTCAACACCCTGCCGATGCGGGTCGAGCTGACCGGCGAGCCGACCTTCCGCGAGCTGCTGCGGCGCTGCCGCCAGGAGGCGGTGGACGGGTACGCCCACCAGGACGTCCCGTTCGAGAAGATCATCGAGGAGATCAACCCCGAGCGCGAGGCCAGCGCGCACACCCCGCTCATCCGGCACATGCTGGGCCTGCACAACACGCCGTGGCACGAGCTGCGGGTGCCCGGGCTCACCGTCGACATCCTCACCCTCGACACCGGCAAGGCCCGCTTCGACCTCGAGTTCGAGCTGACCCCCACCGCCGACGGCGCCATCGCCGGGCAGCTGTGGTTCGCCGCGGACATCATGGACGAGCCGTACGTGCGGCGGCTGCTGGACTCGGTGTACGCGGTGCTCGCCGCCGCGGTCGCCGACCCGGAAACCCCGGTGTGGCGGTTGCCGCTCGGGGCCGCCCCCGCCGAGCTCCCGGACGTCGAGGTCCCCGAAGCTGCCGGTGACTTCTCCGCGGACGTGGTGCGGGGCGACCGGGTGCTGAGCCGCGCGGAGTTCACCGCGCGCGTCACCGGGCTGGCCCACGACCTGCGGGACCACCACGGCGTGACCGAGGGCAGCGTGGTCGCGCTCTGCCTCCCGCACACCGCCGACCTGGCGGTCGCGCTGCACGCGGTGCTCGCGGCCGGGGCGGTGGCGCTGCCGCTGGACCCGTCGCTGACCCGTGCCGAGCTCACCGCGGCGGCCCCGAACCGTGTGCTCACCACCGCCGCGCTGGCGGAGGTGTTCGGGGACGCGGCCGTCGACGTGGCCACGCTCGGCTCTTCGCGCACGGACCCGCTGCCCGAACCGGCGGCGGCCGCGGTCTGCCTGCGTTCCCGGGGCGGCACGTCGACCACCCACTCCCACGCCGATCTGGCGGCCCGGGTCCGCGCGCTGGCGGACCGGTTCCCGGCCACGACGGTTGCCGTGTCCCCGGGCGTCAGTCCCGACCTGCTCGTCACCGCCCTGCTGTGGCCGGTGGTGGTCGGCGGCACCGTCGTGCTCGGACATTCCGGCCCGGCGCCGGACCTGCTGCTGACCACCCCGGCCCATCTGTCCACTCTGGACACTCCGGCGAGACGGGTGCTCAGTACGGGGGAGCCGCTGTGGCCGGACGCCGTCGCCGCGTTCGCCCGCGCGTTCCCCGGCACGGAGCTGGTCAACCTCTACTCCCTCGCCGAGGCAGGCCCGGTGGCCGCGCACGTGGTGGACCCGGCCGCCCCGGCGCCGTCCGGCCGGATCCCGGCCGGTACCCCGCTGGGTGCCCGGCCGCAGGTCCGTGACGAACGCGGTGAACCCGTGCCGGACGGCGTGGCGGGCGACCTCCACGTGTTCGTCTCCGGCGCCCTGGAACCCACCGGGGACCGGGCCCGCTGGAACGTCCGGGGCGAGCTGGAAATCCTGGGCAAGCCGGCGGGCCGCACCTGGGTGGCGGGCCGTCCGGTCGAACTCGGGGACGTCGTCGCGGAGCTGACCGCCCACCCGGCGGTGTCCCGCGCCCACCTCGCCCGCACCGAAACCGGCGAGCTGATCGCGCACGTCGTGCCCGAAACCGCCTCGGTGACCGGTGGGCGCGAGCGGTTCGTCCAGGACTACCTCGCGCGGGACCCGGAGAGCGACCCGCTGCTCAACCTCACCGGCTGGCGCAGCCCGGACAGCGGCGAGGTGCTGCCCGCGGCCGCGCTGCGCGAGTGGCTGGACGGCGGCGTGCGGCACATCCTGGACACCGGGCCGAGGCGAGTGCTCGAAATCGGCTGCCGCAACGGGCAGCTGCTGTTCAAGCTCGCCCCCCGCTGTGACGCCTACCGGGCGACCGAGCTGTCCGGCCGCGCCCGCCGTTCCATCGAACGGCAGCGCGACCGGCTCGCCGCCAAGGCCGGCGTGGTCGAGCTGGCCGACCTGCCCCCCGACGACCTCACCGGCCTCGGCGGGGACTTCGACACCGTCGTCGTGAACGGGCTCGCCGGGTACTGCCCCGATCCCGGTTACCTCGAACGCATCCTCGCCGAAGCGGTCCGGGCGACCCGCCCCGGCGGCGTCGTGTTCGTCTCCGACGTGACGGACCTGACCGCCCGGGAGGCGGCGCACCTGGCCGCCGAAGCCGGACGCGTCCCGGCCGGAACGCCCGCCTCCCGGCTGCGGGAGGCCGTCGCCGCCCGGGCCGCCACCACCGGCGGCCTGGCCCTGCACTCGGACTGGTTCCGCCAGATCGCGACCGGGCTGCCCGGGGTGCGGGACGTGGCCGTCCTGCGCCGGGTGGGGACGCACCCCAGCGAGCTGACCCGGTTCCGGTTCGACGCCGTGCTGCACGTGGCGCCCGAGGACCCCCTGCCGCCCGTCCGGGAAGCGGCCTGGGCGGACGTCACCGCCGAGGGACTGGCCGGCTTCCTCGCCGACGCGCCCGATCTCGTCGTCCTGCACGGCATCCCGGTGGCCGGCCTGACCGGGATCGCGGCGGCGCTCGGCAGGCTCGCCACCGCGGACACCGCCGGCGAAGTGCGCACGCTGCTCGACGCTCCGGACCCCGGCGTGGACCCGGCCGAGGTGGTCGCCGCGGCGGCCGCGCTGGGCTTCGACGCGGCCGCCGGACCGTCCGGGGCCGGGTTCGCCGAGCTGACCCTGGCCCTGCGCAGGCAGGGCAGCGCCGCGGTGCCGCTCTCGCGGGTGCTTGCCGCGACCGTCACCGCCGGCTCGGGCCCCGGCCCGCTGGCCGGGGACACCGCCTTCGCCGAGTGGGCCCGGACCATGCCCGCGGTGGTCCGCGGCTGGCTGCGGGACCGGCTGCCGCTCAACGCCGTTCCCGCGTCGGTGGTGCCGGTCACCGCCTGGCCGCACCGGCCCGACGGCTCGACGGACCTCGCCGTCTTCACCTCGCCGGCCGCCGCGGAGCCCGAAGCCGAGGCCGACACCGGCGAGCCGAAGACCCCGACGCAGAAGACCGTGCTGAACATCTGGTCGGACATCCTCGGCGTGGACCACATGGGCATCAACGACGACTTCTTCGCCCTGGGCGGCCATTCGCTGATGGGTGCCCTCGTCGTCGACCGGCTGCGCGAGGAGTTCGCCGTCGACCTGCCGCTGGGCCAGCTGTTCCAGACCCCCACCGTCGCCGAGGTCGCCGAGTACCTCGACGGCCGGAGCACCCCGGGACCGGACGCGGCCCCGGCCCCCGAAGCGGAGACGGCCGCCGCACCCATCCGCGCGCTGGACCGCTCGGCGTTCCGCCGCAAGCGGCCCGCGTCCTCGCGAGCACAGGAGGGCAGCCGATGACCGGCGTGCACCAGGAAGAGGAGCAGGACGTCTTCGTCGTGCCCACCTCGTTCGCCCAGCAGAGCATGTGGCTGGAGAACGAGCTGGACCCCGGCCAGGCCACCTACCACGTCGTGGCCGCCGTCCGGCTGGCCGGCGAACTCGACCGGGCGGCGCTCGAACGCGGCCTGAACACCGTGGTGGCCCGGCACGAAGCCCTGCACACCGTGTTCGAGCTCGAAGACGACGGCCCGGTCCAGGTCATCGGCGCCGCCCCGGTGCTGACCGTGGATGTCACCGACGTCGACCCGGCCGACGCCGAAGCCGCGGTGGCCGCCGAGGTCCGCGTGCCGTTCGATCTCGAACGCGGCCCGCTGGTGCGCCTGGCGCTGCTGCGCACCGCACCCGAGGAGCACATCGCCGTGCTCACCATGCACCACATCGTCACCGACGGGCTCTCCTCGGCGATCTTCGTCGCCGAGCTGGCCGCCTGCTACGTCGCCTACCACGAAGGCCGCGAGCCGGAGCTGCCGCCGCTGCCCATCCAGTACGCCGATTTCGCGGTGTGGCAACGGGAAAATCTGACCGGTGCCAAGCTGGCCGCCCTGCAGGAGTACTGGGAAGGCAGCCTCGCCGGGGCACCGGCCCTCACCCTGGCGACGGACCGGCCGCGCCCGGCCGTTCCCTCGGCCGAGGGGGCCACGCACGTGTTCGCGGTCCCGGCCGAACTCGTCCGCGAGATCGAGGCGTTCGCCCGGGCGGAGCGCGTCACCGCGTTCATGGTCTTCCTCGCCGCCTTCGACGTGCTGCTGGCCCGCTACAGCGGCCAGCGCGACATCACCGTGGTGTCCCCGATGGCCGGGCGGGTCCGGCCGGAGGTGGAGAACCTCATCGGGTTCTTCGTCAACCCGCTGCTGCTGCGCGTCGATCTCGGGGACGCGCTTTCGGGCCGCGAGCTCGTCGCCCGCGTCCGCGCCACCTGCGCCGGGGCCTACGAGCACCAGGAGTTCCCGTTCGAACTGGCCCTGGAGATCCTGCGGGCCGGGCGCGGTGCCGCCGCCGGAACCCCGCAGGCGCAGGCGATGCTGGTGCTGCAGAACCAGCCGCCGGTCGACCTGCGGGCCGCCGGGCTCGCCTTCGAGCCGCTGCGGGCCGACACCCGCACCGCGGGCTACGAGCTGGCCCTCGACCTCGAACCGGACGGCACCGGGGCGTACCGGGCCTTCCTGGAGTACTCCCGCGACCTGTTCGACGAGGCCACCGCGGTGGAACTGGCGGCGGTGTTCCTCGACGTGCTCACCGGACTGGCCGCCGACCCCGCCGCCGCGGTGGACCTGACCGCCGTGCGCGAGCCACGGCCCGCCGAGCCGCAGGCCGAACCGGAACCCGGGGAAGCCCCCTACCGCGCCCCGGAAACGCCGATCGAGCTCGAGCTGCAGGAGGTGTTCGGCGAGCTGCTGAACACCGGGCGGGTGGGGCTGGACGACGACTTCTTCGTCCTGGGCGGCGATTCGCTGTCGCTGATCCAGCTGCGCAACCGGATCCGCGAGCGGTTCGGGGTGGAGTTCCGCGTCCGCGACCTCACCACCCGCGTCGACATCGCCACCCTGGCGCCGATGGTGCTGCAGCGGATGCTCGACCAGGACCCGTCGGCGAAGGAGGACTCGTGACCGCCACCCGCGCGCCCCGCCGTCCCCGGTGGTTCCTGCGGGAACCCTCGCCGGACGCCGGGGTCCGGCTGTTCTGCCTGCCCTACTCCGGCTGCGGCGCCAGCATGTACCGGCAGTGGCCGCCGATGGTCGCCGACATCGAGATCTGCCCGGTGCAGCTGCCGGGCCGGGAGAACCGGATGCGGGAGGAACCCTTCTCCTCCTTCGGTTCGCTGGCCGAGATGCTCTGCGACGCGCTGGCGCCCTACCTCGACCGGCCGTTCGCGTTCTTCGGGCACTGCAGCTCGGCCCTCGTCGCCTACGAAACCGCCCTGCGGCTGCAGAAACGAGGCCTTCCGGTGCCGGCCCGCCTCTTCGTGTCCTCCCAGGTCGCTCCGCACAAGGGCCCGCACGGGCGGTTCCTGGAGATGACCGAAGACGAGCTGCGCGTGGAGGTCGCCACCCTGATCACCGAGCTCGGCGGCGTGCCGCGGCCGGACATGGTCGACCTGAGCCTCGAAGTACTCCTGTCCGATGTGGACGCCCACAAGGCCTACGGGGTCAGCCCGCCGGACCCGTTGCCCTGCCCGGCGTCCGTGCTCGGCTGGGACGCGGACGTCGAGGTCCCGCACGAGCTGCTGCACGACTGGTCCGACCTGGGCGAGACCAGCTTCCGGCTGCTGTCCGGCCCGCACTACGGCTTCATCGGCGGGCCCGAGGCGCTGATGCGCGCGTTCGCGACGGACCTCGGCCGCACCCACCAGCCGCAGGGCGGGTGAGGCGTGCGCCCCGCGGACACGACTTCGCGCGCCGAGCTGGAAGCCGCGCTGCTGCGCCGGTTGCGCGGTGGCGCCCCGGGCATCCCACGCCTGCCGCGGCCCGCCGGCGGGCCGGCCCGGTTCCCGGCGTCCCCGGGACAGGCCGAGGCGTGCGCCAGGGCGTGGCGCGACCCGGCGCGGCCCGACCGGATCGTCCTCAACGGACTCCGGCTGCGCGGCCCGCTGGACGTGCCCGCGCTCGAACGCGCGCTCGCCGCCGTCGTGCGGAAGCACGAAACCCTGCGGACCACGTTCGAGGAGACCGGCGCCGGGGTGGTCCAGGTGATCCACCCGGCGATGGACGTTCCGGTGACCGTCGTCGAGGCCGCCGAGGACGACTTCGCCGCGCAGACCCTGGCCGCGCTCGAACCGGCGATGGACCTGCGTACCGGCCCGCTGCTCCGGTTCCGGGTGCTCCGGCCGGCCGTCGACCACCACATCGTCATCGTGGTGCTGCACCACGTCATCGCCGACGCCCGGGCCACCGAGGTGCTGCTCGCCGACCTCGCCGAGGCCTACCTCGGCGCGGACCTGGCACCCCTGCCGATCCAGTACGCCGACTACGTGATGTGGCACCGGGACCGGCCCGCTGCGGAGGCCGGGTACTGGCGCACCCGGCTCGCCGGAGCGACGGCCGTCCCGATCCCGTCGGACGCCCCGCCCTTCGACGGTCCCGCGCACCAGGGCGACCTGCTCGCCGTGCCGCTGCCGGACGAGCTGTTCGCCCGCCTGCGCGCGGTCGGCCGGGCCCATGGCGCCACGGTGTTCGTCACCGCGCTCGCGGCGTTCCAGGTACTGCTCGCCCGGCTCGGTGGCGTCCGCGACATTGCCGTCTCGGTCCCGGTCGCCGTCCGGGACCGGACCGAGGTGGAGGGGCTCATCGCCGACTTTTCCCGGCCCCTGGTGAGCCGGCTCGACCTGGCGGGTGACCCGTCCTTCGAGGCCGTGCTGGCCACCGTGCGGGACCGCTTCGCCGAGGACTTCGACCACGCCGACCTGCCGGGGACCGGCACGGAGCTGTTCGACCACCTGGAGTTCGGCGTCGACCGCGAGACGGCCACCGACGGCGTCGGCCTCGACCTCGAGCCCTTGCCACCGCGCCGGCCGTACGCCGAGCGCCCGCTCACGGTGCGCCTCGGCCACGACGACGAGCACGCGACGCTGTACGTGACCTACCGCTGCCGGGACTTCTCCCGGGCGCGAGCCGCCGACCTGGCCGAGGACTACCTCGCCGTGCTGGCCGGCTGTCTCGGCGATCCCGCCGCCCGCCCCTTCGGCCCGGGCGCGCCCGCCCTGCGGATCGGCCGCGCATGACCCGCATCCACCGCGACGCCTCCGAGCTCGTCTTCGACGACGTGTTCCTCGAACTGCCGGAGGTGCTGCCCGACAGCCGGGTCATCCTCAAGCTCGAGGGCCTCAACCCGGCCGGGTCGATCAAGTTCAAGACCGCGCTCGGCCTGGTGGACTCCGTCGAGCGCGACGGCAGGCTGCGGCCGGGCGGGCGGATCGTCGAGTCGTCGTCCGGCAGCCTCGGGGTGGCGCTGAGCCTGGTGTGCGCCCAGCGCGGCTACCGGTTCACCTGCGTGGTCGACCCGGTGACCAACCCGCAGGCGATCGACCACATGCGGGCCATGGGCGCGGACGTGCTGACCGTGCGCGATCGCGACGAGAACGGCGGGTTCCTGGCCACCCGGCTCCGGCTCATCGAGCGGCTGCTCCGCGAAGACCCGGAGCTGGTGTGGGTGAACCAGTACGCCAACCCGGCCAACCCCGGCGTGCACGCGCGGCTCACCGCCCGGTCGATCCTCGCCGCCGTGCCGCACGTGCACTACCTCTTCGTCGGGGTCGGCACGGCCGGCACGATGATGGGCTGCGTCGCCGCCTTCCGCCGGGCGTCCCCGGCCACCCGGATCATCGCCGCCGACTCGGTCGGGTCGGTCACCTTCGGGCAGGCGCCGGGCCCGCGGCACATCCCCGGCCTGGGCACCAGCCGGCACCCCGAGATCTGCGACCCCACCGCCCCCGACGACCTGGTCCGGGTCCGCGAGATCGACACGATCCGCGAATGCCGCGACCTGTCGCGCCGGATCGGCCTGCTCGTCGGCGGCTCGACCGGCACGGTGGTCCGGGCCATCCGCACGTACGCCGACCGCATTCCGCCGGGCAGTACGGTGGTGGCGATCTCGCCGGACTTCGGCGACCGCTACCTGAGCACGATCTACGACTCGGACTGGGTCGAGCGCACCTACGGGCTCAGCCCGGCCGAGCCCCGGTCCCCGAACGAAACGGTGATGAGGTCATGAGTTCCTGGCTGACCGGCGCGCTGGCCGACCCCCGGCCCGAGTCCCTGCTCTTCCTGCGCCGGGACGAGGTCGTCGAGTGCCTGGAGGACTGCGACCCGGTCGGCGTCGTCCGCGACGCGCTCCTCGCCCACGGCGCCGGGGACACAATCCTGCCCGGCGAGGCGTACCTGGCGTGGGACAACGGGAAGGGCGCCTACACGCGCTCCATCGGCATGCCCGGCGCGGTGGCGGGCCGGGACTTCGGCATGAAGATCATCAACGCCAGCGTCACCAACCCGGAGCTCGGCATGGAGCGCGCGGGCGGGCTCGGCCTGTGCTTCGACCCGGAAACCGCGCGGGTGACCACGGTCATGGAGGTCGGGGTCCTCAGCGCGGTCCGCACCGCGGCGGTCAGCGTCCTCGCCGTCGAGGCGGCCGGCTACGGAGGCGCGGCGCGCGTCGGGGTCGTCGGCTGCGGCACGCAGGCCCGGCTCCACCTGGCCCTGCTGCTCTCCCGCACGGACACGGTCACGGAGATCGCGCTCTTCGACGACCGGACCGCCGCCGCGGAAGCCCTGGCCGAGGCCCTGCGGTCCCGGCATCCGGGGTTGACGGTCACGGTCGCCCCCGGTGTCCCGGAAGCCATGGCGGGCAAGGACCTCGTCTTCTTCCTCACCACCGCGTCCGAGGGGTACGTCCGGAAGTCGTGGATCAACCCGGGTGCGCTGCTGGTCAACGTCTCCCTCGGCGACCTGACCGACGAGGTCCTGACCGGCGCCCGCGCGCTCTACATCGACGACCTCCGGCTCATCGTCGAGAACCCCCGCCGCCCGCTGGGCCGGCTGATCAACGACGGGCACATCGCCCCGGCCGCCGCCGAGGGCCCCTCGGTCACCGCGACGATCGCCGAGCTGCTGGGCGACCCCGGCAAGCCGGTCGAGGACGGCTACGTCGTCGTCAACCCGTTCGGTCTCGGCGTCCTGGACGTGGCGTTGTTCGCGGAAGTCCGCGCCCAGGCGGAAAAAGCCGGCCGGGGCCAGCGGCTCCGCCTCCTCTGAGGAGCTTGCCCTGACCACCGTGAAGGAACCCGATCCCCGGTCCGCCACGCCGGAGCGGCCCGGCGGCTCGGCCGTGCGCCGCGGCTGGCCGGCGTGGACGGCCGGCCTGCTGGTCCTGCTCCTCGGGGTGCTTTCCGTGCTGCAGAGCGCGATCGCGCCCGCGCCGAAGCCGTCCGGGGCGCCGGCGGGCGAGTTCTCCGCGACCCGGGCGCGGGCCGAGCTGACGCAGCTCGCCCAGCGGCCGCACCCGGCCGGCTCGCCCGCCAACGAGCAGGTCCGGGACCGGCTGGTGGCCCGGCTCACCGAGCTGGGCCTGCGGCCGGCGGTGCAGCGGGCGAGCGCGGGCGACGCCACGCGTGTCCACGGCTGGGTGCAGAACGTGTACGCCACCCTGCCCGGGACCGCGAAGGCGGGACGGGTGCTGCTGGTCGCCCACTACGACTCGGTGGAGATCGGCCCCGGCGCGACCGACGACGGGGTGGGTGTCGTGACCCTGCTGGAGATCGCGCGGGCCCTGACGTCGATGCCGGCCCCGCGGGCCGACGTCACCTTCCTGTTCACCGACAGCGAGGAGTCCGGCCTGCTGGGCGCCCGGGCGTTCACTGAGGCCGGCCTGGCGGGGGACCCGGCGCGCGACGTCGTGCTGAACCTGGACGCCCGGGGCACGACGGGCCGGACCATCATGTTCGAGACCGGCGCGCACAGCGCGGCGCTGATGCCGGCGGTGCGGGCCGGCACGCCGCTGGCGACGTCGCTGTCCCGTGAGGTGTACCGGCTGCTGCCGAACGACACCGACTTCACGGTGTTCCGCGGCGCGGCCCACACCGGGCTCAACTTCGCGATGATCGACGGCAGCGCCCCGTACCACTCCGAGCTGGACGATCTGTCCCATGTGGACCCGGCGAGCCTGCAGGACATGGGGAACGCGGTGCTCGCGGCGACCACGACGCTGGCGGCCGCGGATCTTCCGGGACTCACCGGCGCGGGCGAGTCGGCCTACTTCACCGTGTTCGGCCTGGTGGTGTCCTACCCGGCCGGAGCGGTGCTGCCCCTGGCGGCGCTCGCCCTGCTCGGGGCGGCGGCCGCGGTGTGGTTCGCCCGCCGTCGCGGCCGCCTGCGCTTGGCGGCGGCCTCGCGCTGTGCCGCGGCGACCTTGCTGGTCCCGGCCGGCGGTGCGGCGATCGGCTGGCTGGCCTGGCAGGCGCTGCTCGCGGCCGACCCGGGCGACGGCCGCTTCCTCGGCGGGGACCCGGATGCGGTGGTGCTCACCAGGGTCGGCCTGATGCTGCTCGTGCTGGTGCTGGCGACGCTGTGGCTGGTGTGGTTCGCCCGCCGTCGCAACCGGCCTGCCGAGATCGCGGCGGGTGGCGTGCTCGTCATGGCCGTCCTCGCGGTGGTGGCCGCGGTCCTGGTGCCCGGCGCGGCCTACTTGTTCACGTGGCCCGCGGTGGCCGGGGCGGCCGGTCTGGCCGTGACGGCCTGGTTGCCGTCGGACTCGCCGTGGCGGACCGCGGTCACCTGGCTGGCCGGTGTGCCCGCGGTATTGCTGCTGGCTCCGCTCGTGTGGTTGCTGTTCGGCACGGTCGGACTCGCCCTCGCCGCCGTGCCGTTGCTGCTGCTCGGCCTGGCCGCGGTGACGGTGTTCCCCGCGTGGGGCACGCCACCGCCGGTCAGGCCGGTGCTCGCGGTGGCGGCCGTCGTCGCACTGGCCGCGACGGGCCTGGTCGTCTCCGACGCCGGCTCAGGCGGCCCCGCCCAGGTGAGCTTGGTGTACGCGCTGGACGCCGACCGCAACCAGGCGCTCTGGGCGACCGAGGGCGACGGGTCCGGCGAGTGGGTGGACCACCTCGCCCCGGCCGACGATCCGGGGCTGGAGCAACGGTTCCCGGGGCTGTACGGGGCGGAGGGAACGCGCAGTGGCCCGGCCCCGGTGGTCCCGGTGCCGGGGGCCACGCTGAAGGTCCTGGGCCGGACGGCGGACGGCGACGTGAACCACGTGCGGCTGGGCATCGCGGTCACCGGGCGGCCCACGAAGCTGACGCTGTACGCGGCGGGGCCGGTCGTGCAGGCGGACGTCGGGGGAAGCACGTTCCCCGGGGGAACGAACCGGCCGTCCACCGGAACCGACTGGCGGTGGGGGCTGACGCTGTCCGCCCCGCCGCCGGAAGGGGCCGAGCTGACGCTCGCGGTTCGCGGTCCGGTGCGCTTGCTGCTGGTGGCGCAGAGTCCGGAGTTCCCGCTGTCCGCTTTGGACGGACCCCGTCCGGAGCCGGTGCGGTGGGGTGGCTACGCGAGCGGCCTGACCTTCGCGGCCCGCGCCTACCGCATCTGACCGGCTTGGCCGGCAAAAGCCCGGTGCCCCCGGCGGCGGCCGGGGGCACCGGTGGCTCAGGCGAAGACCTGCCAGCCCGCACCGATCTGGCTGCCGGTGCTGTAGGGCGCGGTGTCGCTGCCGCCGTTGGGGTAGAGCCAGAGCGTCCCGTCGGGCCGGGTCGCCGTGAGGTCGGCCCGGCTGTCGCCGGTGACGTCGCCGATCTGGATGCGGTCGAACTGGGCCCAGCCCGCACCGATCTGGCTGCCGGTGCCGTACGGTGAGGTGTTGCTGCCGCCGTTGGGGTAGAGCCACAGGGTTCCGTCCGGTTTGGCCGCGACGATGTCCGCCCGGTGGTCGCCGGTGACGTCGCCCGCGAGGATCCAGCCGAACTGTTCCCAGGAGACCCCGATCTGGGTTCCGGTGCTGTACGGCGCGGTGTCGCTGCCGCCGTTGGGGTAGAGCCACAGCGTGCCGTCGGGCTTGGCCGCCACCAGGTCGGCCCGGCCGTCCCCGGTGACGTCGGCGAGGGTGACGTGGCCGAACTGCTGCCACGCGGAGCCGATCAGCGTCCCGGTGCCGTAGGGCGAAGTGTTGCTGCCTCCGTTGGCGTACAACCAGAGTGTCCCGTCGGGTTTGGCCGCGACGAGGTCGGCTCGGCCGTCGCCGGTGACGTCGCCGGGGAGGAACCAGCTGAAGCCCTGCCAGCCGGTGCCGACCAGGCCGCCGGAGCTGTACGGCGCGGTGTTGCTGCCGCCGTTGGCGTAGAGCGAGAGCGTCCCGTCGGGCCTGCGGGCCACGAGATCCGACCGGCCGTCTCCGGTGACATCGCCGGCGGCGACCCCGTTCGCGCCGCCGCCCGAGCCGCCCGCCAGCGCGGCGAGCTGGGCCAGCGAACCGTTGAAGACGTTGGAGTCGTGCGCGGCACCCCGGCCGCACGCGTCGATGTCGTACTGCCAGAACGTCCACTGGGTACCCCAGCCCGGCACCGACGGCGGCGACGCGTTGCAGCTGGCGATGTCGAGCGGGTACCCGGAGAACGCCGTGCTGCTGCCGGTGCACGGGTTCCACCAGTTGACGTTGGTGTAGATCATCGGCGTGCGGCCGATGCGGGCCTTGACCTGGTTGAGGAACGCGCTGATCCACGCCCGCATGTCGCTCTGGCCCAGCCCGTAGCAGTCGGGCAGGTTCAGCGAGCTGTAGGGCCATTCCAGGTCGAGGAAGGGCGGCAGCGTCCGGCCGTCCGCCGCCCACTGCAGGTGGTCGACGAAGTAGTTGGCCTGGCCGGCCGCGTTGCCGAGGTCCGGGCGGCCGAACGCGTAGGCGCCGGTGTAGAGGCCGGCGTTCTTGGCGCCGTGGTAGTCCTGGTCGAAATAGGGGTTGGTGTAGCTGGTGCCTTCGGTCGCCTTGACGAACGCGAACTCGTCGCCGGCCGCCTTCTGGTTCGCCCAGTTGACCGTCTTGCCGCCGGAGTGGTCGTGGCTGGAGACGTCGATGCCGTTGATGCCGTAGCCGGGCGGGAGAGCGGCGGCCGACATTTCCCCGGCGACCGCGGGCGGCGTTCCCCCGAGGAGGACTGCCCCGGCCAGCACCGCCAAGAGGTACTTGCGCATGGTGGACTCCCGTTGCGAGAAGTGGTCAGGCGAAGATCTGCCAGCCGGCGCCGACCTGGCTGCCGGTGCTGTACGGCGCGGTGTCGCTGCCGCCGTTGGTGTAGAGCAACAGCGAGCCGTCGGGACGGGTCGCGGTGATGTCGGCCCGGTGGTCGCCGGTGACGTCGCCGGTCTGGATGCGGTCGAACTGGGCCCAGCCCGCGCCGATCTGGCCGCCGGAGCCGTAGGGCGTCGTGTTGCTGCCGCCGTTGGCGTAGAGCCACAGGGTTCCGTCGGCCTTGGCCCCGACGAGGTCGGCCCGGCCGTCGCCGGTCACGTCCTCGCCGAGGATCCAGGTGAACGGCTGCCAGCCGGAACCGATCTGGATCCCGGTGTCGTAGGGCGAGGTGTTGCTGCCGTTGTTGGTGTAGAGCCACAGCGTGCCGTCGGACTTCGCGGCCACCAGGTCGGCCCGGCCGTCGCCGGTGACGTCGGCGAGGGTGACGTGGGTGAACTGGTGCCACGCGGAGCCGATCAGGCTGCCGGTGTCGTAGGGCGAGGTGTTGCTGCCGTTGTTGGTGTAGAGCCACAGCGTCCCGTCGGGTTTGGCGGCGACGAGGTCGGCCCGGCCGTCCCCGGTGACGTCACCGGCGAGGAACCAGCTGAAGCCCTGCCAGCCGGTGCCGATCAGGCTGCCGCTGCTGTACGGCGCGGTGTCGCTGCCGCCGTTGGCGTAGAGCCAGAGGGTTCCGTCGGGCTTGCGGGCGACGAGGTCGGCCCGGCCGTCGCCGGTGACGTCGCCGGCCGCGACCCCGTTGGCGCCGGAGGACTGGTCGACGACGCGGTCGTAGCGGATGGCCGTGTAGGAGGTGACCTCGGACCAGGAGTCGAACCCGAGGTTGCCGTTGTTGTTGACCTTGTACGGGTTCTGCACGGTCTGGCCGGTGGAGTTGAACGAGTAGACGTAGGCGCCCTGGCTGTGGTCGCCCTGGTTCTTCCAGAACGCGAACAGCTCGATGTGCCCGTCCGGGCCGCTGCCGTCGCTGTCGCGGACCATCGCGTCGCCGGGGCGCAGGTCGTCCCGGGCGATGACGTGCATGGTGTTGCCGTTCTGGGCCTTGCTGAGGAATTCGTTGGTGATCAGGCTCGTGCCGAGGTGCCAGGCCATCGAGACGAGCCCGGAGCAGTCCCTGCGGTAGGCCTGCCCGCCGTCCGGTCCGGGGACGTGGGTGCCGGTCTGGGTGTAGGTGTAGCCCTTGTCCACCCAGTACTGCGCCCGATCGAGGACCTCGCCGCGGGCGATCGGGCCGTTGACGGTGGATGCGTGCGCCGTGCCCGGGACGGCGATCGAGAGCGCGGTCAGTGCCGCGGTGGCGAAGGTGACGGTGAGCCGGGCGATCGTCTTCGTGGTCATGGCCACAGCGTCGGGACCCGCTCTGCAGGTTCTCTGCAAATCCGCCGGTAACCGCCATACAGCGGTTCTCCGGCGCCGCCGCCGGGCGTAGGGTCCGCCGTGACATCTCGGGGGAGACGATCAGGGGCGGGGATGGAGTTCCGGCTGCTCGGACCGGTCGAGGCCGCCGGCGAGACCGGCATCGTGGCCTTGGGGGGCACGAAGATCCGCACGTTGCTGGCCGCGTTGCTGCTCGAGCCGGGCCGGGTGCTCGCCGCGGACCGCCTCGTCGACATCATCTGGGACGACGAGCCGCCGCCCACCGCGCGGGCGCTGATCCAGACCTACGTGTCCACGCTGCGCCGGGCGCTCGGCGACGCCGGCCCGGAGATCGTCCGCACCGTGGCGCCGGGCTACCTGGCGCGGTTCGGGGCCGAAAGCCTCGACCGGCACCGCTTCGAGGCCTTCACCGCGGAGGGACGTTCCGCCGCCGCGGACGGCCGGTACCGCGAGGCGTCGAACGCCTTCCGGGCCGCCGACGCGCTGTGGCGCGGGCCGGCGCTCGGCGGCGTCCGCAGCCGCGTCCTGGCCGGGGAGGCGGCTCGCCTCGACGAGCAGCGCCTCGCGGTCATCGAGGCCCGCATCACCGCCGACCTGGCCCTGGGCCGCACGGACGAGCTGATCGGCGAGCTGACCGTCCTCGTCGGGCAGCACCCGACCCGGGCGTCGCTGCGCGGCCAGCTCATGCTCGCCCTGTACCGCGCGGACCGGACCGCCGACGCCCTCGCCGTCTTCCGGCAGGGCCGCGAGGTCCTCGTCGACGAGCTGGGCATCGAACCGGGCGTGGAGCTGACCCGGCTGCACGAGGCCATCCTGCGGTCGGACCCGGACCTGCTCGGCCCGCCCGCCG
>NZ_MUMI01000219.1 GCF_002155975.1 Amycolatopsis kentuckyensis | reverse complement strand
CTGCGCATCGGCGTGATGCCGGGCGAGACGAAGTTCGGCTTCGGCGCGGTCGCCCAGGGCTGGCAGCCGAGCAACCGGGCGCTCACGACGATGTTCGGCACGTCGGCCGGGGTCAAGCCGTTCCTGGCCGGCGCGGGCGTGAAGGCCGGTATCGGGGCGGGCAAGGGTGCGTTCGCCGAAGGCAAGGAAGCCGTCACACCCGAGGGGGACGAACCGTGGTTCGACAAGAGCGAGATCGGCGGGGACCGGAGCCCGGAGGAGACCCGCAAGGATCTCGACATTTGAGCGGGTTCGCCGAGAGTGTCGAGCGCTGGTCGGAGGAAACCCAGGTCCGGCCCGGGCACCGGGAGCGGGTCGAGGCGCTGATGCGGGACCGGTGGCGCGAGCCGGTCATCGTGCTGCGCCTCGGGGACCTGGATCTGGGCTTCGACGTACCCGGGCGTCGCTTGGACGGCACGGTCAAGGGGAAGCGGCTGATCCGGCGGTTCTTCTGGAACGTCCTGCGCGGTCTCGGGGGAGCGGTCCTCTATGTCTTCTTCTTGGCCAACGGTGGTGGCGGTGGTGGTGGGAAGGCCGGCCATCCGTTCCAGCGAGAGATCCGGGTGTCCGGTCCGAAGAACGCGATGGTGCTCGACCTGACCGACCGGCTCCGGCCGGTCAAGGGTCCATGGCTGGTGTGCTCGCCGTCGTGTCTCGCGGTGGTGGACACCGGAACCACCTTCACCGACCCGGCCGACGCGCCGCCGCCG
>NZ_MUMI01000218.1 GCF_002155975.1 Amycolatopsis kentuckyensis | reverse complement strand
CACCCAGGTCGGCAGGCCGAGGTGCTCGGCCAGGGCCACGGCCCGGTCGAAGAGCCCGGTGGCGTCGATGTCACCGCCCAGGACCAGCGCCGGGTTCTCCGCCGCGGCGACGCTCGTGACGAGGTCCTCGAGCTGGGCTTCGCTCGGCGCCAGGCCTTTGTGGACCTGCCGGTCGAGCGTCGCGGTGTCGGCCAGCTCGACGGCCCAGTCGTCGTAGGGCACCGAGAGGTAGCTCGGGCGCCGGTGCAGTTCGGCCTCGAACACCGCCTGGGCGAGCGAACGGGGGACGTCCGCGGCGCAGCTCGGCTCGCCGGACCACGCGACCAGGGGCCGCATCAGCTGCGTGGCGTCGACGTTGGCGAGCATCGCTTCCAGGCCGATCGCCGTCCGGACCTGCTGGCCCGCGGTGAGCACCAGGGGAGAGCGGGAGTAGACGGCGTTGGTGAGCGCGCCCATCGCGTTGCCGGAGCCGGCAGCGGCGTGCAGGTTGACCAGCACCGGGCGGCCGGTCGCCTGGGCGTAGCCGTCGGCCATTCCGACGACGGCGCCCTCGTGCAGGCCGAGGACGTAGCGGAAGTGCTCGGGCAGCTCGGCGAGGAACGGCAGCTCGTTGGACCCGGGGTTGCCGAAGACGGTGGTCAGGCCACGGCGGTCCAGGAACTCGTGGGCGAGCCGGCGGACGGTGGGCATGGGCGGGGCCTCCTCGAAGTCGGATCGACCCTATGGAGCGCCGCGGCTGTGTTCCAATAGATGTTGGCTCGTTGCTTCATCGATGGGATCGATATGCCGGATTTCGACCTGAACCTGGTGCGCACGTTCGTGCTGCTGTACGAGACCCGCAGCGTGACCGCAACGGCCGAGTCCCTGCACGTCACGCAGCCGACGATCAGCTACAGCCTGCAGAAGCTGCGGCGCCGGTTCTCCGACGAGCTGTTCCGCCGCACCGGCGGCGGCCTGGTGCCCACGACGACGGCCCGCGCGCTCTACGAGCCCCTGCACAGCGCGCTGTCGGAGATCGAGACGGCGGTCAGCGGCGCGAAGTCGTTCTCGCCGTCGACGGCCCGGGCGGCGTTCACGCTGTGCCTGTCGGACCTGGGCGAGATCTCGCTGCTGCCGCGCCTGATGGCGGCGCTGCCGTCGCGCGCGCCCGGCGTGACGCTGACCGTCCGGCCGCTGGACGTCGACCGCGCGGCCGACCAGCTCGGCCGCGGCGAGATCGACGCGTTCATCGCGTCCCCGCTGATCAGTTCCCAGCGGGTCGCCCGGATCCCGCTGTTTTCCGAGGGTTACCTGGGCATGGTGGCCTCGGACCACCCCCGGCTGGGTGCTGCGGTGTCATGGGAGCAGCTGGCGGCCGAGCGCCACGTGACGGTGTTCGGCCCGACGGGTCACGACGGCCCGCGTCGCGCACTGGAGGCGTCCGGCCTGCTGGACCGCGTGGTGCTCGAGGTGACCCGGTTCGCGGCGCTGCCGTACCTGGTCCAGGACGGCGAGCTGGTGGCGATGGTCCCGCGGCTGGTGGCGGAGATGTTCGCGGCCGAGCACCGGGTCCGGCTGTTCGAGCTGCCGCTCGAGGTCGAGCCGGCCCAGGTGTCGGTGTACACGCGGCACACGCACGCCCGCAGCCCGGCCCAGCACTGGCTGGTGGGCTTCATGCGCGAGGTGCTGGGCTAGGTGGTGCAGCGGGCGCCGTCGAGGGTGAACCCCACGGGTGCCGGGTTGCTGCGGTCGAAGGAGCCGTTGAAGCCGATGTTGACGGTCGCGCCGGGGGCGAGGCTCAGGTTGTAGGAAACCGCTTTCATGGTGACCCGCGAACCGCTCTGGGAGTAGTCGCCGTTCCAGCTGTGGGTGACCCGCTGCCCGGCGGTGAAGTTCCAGGTGGAGGTCCACGGGTTGAGCGTCTGGTTACCGGTGTTGGTGACGAAGACGTTGGCGGTGAACCCGTTCGGCCACTGGTCGGTGACGGCGTAGCGGACGGTGCACGACGCAACCGGAGCGGGCGGGGGAGGAGGAGCCTGGGTCTGGCCGGTGGCAGTGGTCTTGGGCGCCGCCGCCGTCGTGGTCGTCGGAGACGCGGAGGTCTGCCGGATCACGGTGGGCACCGGCGTGGGTCTTGGAGCATCGGTGGTGGCGGTGGTGCGCGGAGTGGTGGCGGGAGCAAGAGGATCGGGAGCCATGGCGGCTTGCCGCCCGGGCGTGCTCTCCGAGGTGACGGCGATGATGACCAGGCTGGCAATGACGACAACGCCCCCGCAGACGGCAGAGACCCACCGAATCCGCCGCCCCGCCCGCTGCTGAGCGGCGGCGGCCTCCTTCGCCCGCTGCTCGAGCCGTTCCCGGTACCCATCCCCGGTATCGGCCTCCCGAGGCCGCGTGATGGGGGCATAGGCCCCGAGCGACCGAGGCATGGCCCCAGTCTCCCGCAGGAGCTCATCAACGGAAATCTCATCATCAGACCGGCCGACGCGCGCCATACCGCAACCTCCACTCCGCTGAGGGGCGCTCGAACGCGCTGGCTTGCCCGGCGAATCCTAGGAAGCGCGGGCGGTCTTGTAAACCATGGAAGCAACGGCGTTTCGCGGGTCTTCCTGCGGGCTGTGCTGCAGGTTGAGGAGCACTGGATCGATGCAGAGCATCGAAAACCGTCGATCATGCCAGACGTGGGTGCGGCCGGGATCGACACCCCCCTGAACAAGGGGGCGGGGTGGCCGTATACTCTTTCTTCAGCAGGTCCGAGTGGCGGAATGGCAGACGCGCTAGCTTGAGGTGCTAGTGCCCTTAACGGGCGTGGGGGTTCAAGTCCCCCCTCGGACACACGCACTATCTACACCCGGGCTGGTCGTCGCATAGACGGCCAGCTCTTTTGGTTCGTAGCGTAGCTCCAGGTTCAGGGCGCGGTACAGGCGGCTCAGGCCAGCCGTGGTCGCGTCGGCCAGGGTCCCGCAGACGTCGCCGAGGGCATCGATCCTCGCGTAGATCTCCGCACGGCTTACCGTCGAGTCGGCTGGCACGCTCTCGATCTGGGCTTTCGCGGCCGCTCGTTCTGCCTGTGCCTGGTTCATCGGTTCGACGAGTGCTTCGGGCTCGACGCCGGCCGCGATGGCGGCCTGATACCGCTGAAGCCTCGCCTCTGCGTCCGCCAGTCGGTTCCTCGCCGCTTCGAGCGGACCACCGCCGGCCTTGCTCCCGTCCGATCCGAGTAGCGCGGCCGCCGTTCGGTCGCGGTTGTCCGGGTGGAACAGCTCGTGAAGCCATCCGTTGAGCGCCTCGACGACCACGCCTTCCCGCAGGTTCACCGTCTTCGGGTGCTCCGCCAGCTGCAGCGAGCCCGGCGCCATAGTCCGCGAGGTACAGCGGTAGTAGGCGCCTTTCCGGATCGTGGCTCCTTGCATCTTCCGGCCGCAGACTCCGCATCGGATCAGTCCGCGCAGCAGATATGACCGTGCGGTGTTTCGGGCGCCTCGCTCGGCCTTACGTGCCGTCTTCAATCCGCCTGCCGACTTCGACCGACGCAAAAGCTGTACCTGCGTGAAGGTCTCCACGGACACGATCGCCGGATGCGCCTGCTCGCGCGACCGTACGATCCGGTCCGGCGCCGCGCGCTTGAACCGCACCACGTGGCCCGCGGCAACGTCTTCCGGGTCAAGCAACGTCTCGTGTTTCGTCCAGCGTCCGAAGATGGCGTAGCCCGTGTATCGCGGGTTATCGAGGATCGCTCGCACCGAGCTGCCTTGCCAGCCGTCCGCGAGCCGGTGCCGATTTTGGTCCGGCCGATGCGCGGAGGGACAGGGAATGCCGTCCCGGTTGAGCAGGTTGGCGATCGCGCGATCGCCGTTTCCGTCCAGGTACTCGGCGAAGATCCGGCGGACCACGTCCGCCGTCGTCTCGTCGAGCGCCAGCACCCGCAGCTTGAACCCTTCCGCAGCTTTTCGCGGGTTCGGATGGGGACCACTGTCGACGACGACGTAGCCGTACGGCGCCCGGCCGCCCTGGTGACGCCCTTCGTTGATCACCTGCGCGTCCATTGCCGCTCGGACGCGAGCTTGAACGTGTTGCCGCTCGGCCAGTGCGAGAACAATGTATCCAATATACGCACTTACGACAGGGAATGCGACGGACGCTAGCGGCAAATTCCACCTATGACAGCGAGCATGATGGAAGCGGACCTAAGCCGTTTCGACATTCGCGATTTTGATCTTTTCTCCTCTAGGTACCACTCCGCGGCCTCGTGATATCTATCAACTAGGGCCTCGAAGAGACTGTCGGCAGAAGCCTTACTGGTAGAATCCAGCTTGAGCATCAGATCGTTCAGGTCTTTACTGCTCACCATGGTGATTCGTGTCGCTCCCATCGGTCGAGATTGAAGATATCGTGGCTCCAGCCTGTGAGTATTCCGACAAGTTCCTCAGGCGACAGACCGTCGCCGAAACCGTTCGCTCTGAGCTCGCCAAAAATCTTCTTCTCAATCTCAAATTCTACGCTTTGGCTGCCTCTGCGTCGAACCTCGACCATTCGTTTGATCAATTCAAAAATCATGGCTGACTGTTCGTCAGTCTCAATGTACGGTTTGTCGGTAACGACAAGTCGAACTAGTGGATTATTTGGAAATAGATAAGTTCGACCTAAAAGGCGAATACCGGTGTAATCACCTGTACCTGAAAGCTGGATCGCATCACTTGCTGGGACGTGGACATCGAAGTTGTCGCGGAAGCTTGACAGATCAAGATCTGCATCGGAGTGCCACCATCGGTCCTTTGATGAATGAACCCATTTTGAGAATGTACTTCGCTGAGCTGCGTCGATGCTAATCTCGGCGGGGCCCCAATATCGTGCGAAGAGGTTAGTAAATAGCAGGGAACCCGTGGGCGAGCAATAGCGTGGCCCAGGACTTTCTACCAACTTGTCGTCGCTATCAAGGGCGGATAGTATTTCAGAGATAGACTTGTTGACCGGTATTGCAGATAGCACATATTCCAAGTTGCGAGCCAACGAGTTCTCAAAGAAATGAAGGTACTCAAACCTTTGAAGATCGCGCAGACTTACAACCTCGCGTCTGCCGTTGTCCTCGATTGCGTAGCTTGAAACTTCTGAGAGTGCTTCGAGGACTAGCCGCTCCGATTCCACAGCCTTCTCGCCCTGCGAATTATTCGCATTGCCGTAGTAAATAGGCTTGCAGAGAAAGTTTGCTTCTTTTGAAGCCTTTGTTGCTGAGCATTTACGATCTGAGATCATCTGTTCAAGCTCGGTATTTACGTGACTGACGTAAGTCATGTAAACGGACCGCAAATAACTTTCGTATTTCGATGTATGTTCTAATGAGGTTCTTGCGACATTTGTGCGAGGAGCCGAAGAGCCGGTCGCGTTGGAAAGCGCCCAAAAGGGCGTTCCTATGTAGCCTGGGGTATGGGTGGTTACTCGAATTCCTTCAACACAAGTACCAAGTTGGACGGTACGGGCCAGCATGGTGCTCCGACCGATGGACATCAGCGACCATTGACTGAACCAGTCATTCCACTCCAGCGCTATCGCCGTCGTGACGCCGTCATGATCAAATTGCTCGATTTTGACTGGTTTATTAAGTCTATTGACGATCTGTGTATTGTCATCGTGCTTCACGGCTTGTGCGTCGAGCATCGAGCTCTTCAAGGCGTCAGCAACAGATTCAAATCCTACTGCGATCGGCGCTGAGCCATCAATCGAGACGGCGACTCGACATCTTGGGATTGCAATCCAATGTTTCAACGTCTTCGCGACGTCCTGGAGGTGGGCGTCTTGTCGGAGCTGAAGCCTAATATGGGTTCCATGCTGTCGTATCCGCTTGGGTAGAACTTCACTGTTCTTTTCTAGGAGCTCAATTAAGTACTTGCCATGGATAGAACGCAAGGTAATATGCCTGGACTTTTCCTCTTCTGTGCTGACGGTGTAAACGTCGATATCATCCGCGATCATAAAGGCTGATAAGACACCTATTCCAAACCGACTTATGGGAGTGAAATTCGGATGTTCTTTTTGAAACTGGGCTTCCTGATATCGAGAAGATCCGACGCTAAGAAAGTTGGATTCGATAACTTCCTGGGTCATTCCGGTCCCGTTGTCAGTTACCGACAGGACCTTTTCGATCGAATTCCACTCGATTTCTACGGTCGGCGAGTAGTTGTCCTTATCGGTCTCTTCCTGCATTAGTCGGACTGCATCTATTCCATTTTGCACAAGCTCGCGGAGAACTACGTTGCTATTGTTGTACAAGGTGTGGCCTGTAAGCAAATCAAGGATCTTGTCTTCGTTGATCTTGAACCCAAATTGCGCTGCGATAAAGCCATGGGCTTCGACGTTGCTCGAGTCAATCCTTCGCCATGGGAATTGGTGCGCAGACCCCCATCGCTGGTTCGAGAATTTTGCCCACCTATAGCACTCATTGAGTTCGCGCGACGCATATTGCAGATAGCTTGTTAGACCAAAGAATCCTTCGGCGTTAGAGAACAAGGCATACACTTCCACCGTGTCTCTCGGCGCATTCGGATCGACATTTCCCTCCGCATCCACACCTTTTTGGCTTCGAACCGTTCGGACGGCATTTTGTTTCGACCACTCAAGCTGGCTAATAGGATTCGCTGGGTTGATTATTTCGTATGCAACGGTGGGCGTCCGTTGGCGTGCGATATGCAGTAGATCTGCGGCTCGCAGTAAAAGTGCGGCGTACTGGACATTGGCAGTCTCATCGAGACTGTCGCCATATGGCTTGTCTACTGGGTATTTGTTGATGTTGTCGATATCATCGAGGTGATGGCTTTCGCACACGAGACCCAGGTCGCTTCTGAATGTCGGGTCTAGGGGAGATATCAGTTCGGCAATCCGAGATACAAAATCGGGGTCGTATCCAAGATCGCTGTCAGGCACTCCGGAGACCCAGGTATTTATTCTTTTGGCATGATTAAATCGCACGAATTCTTGATAGAAGAACTTTTCTTGTTCGATTTCTGTCAGAGATTCGAGATATACGTTTAGGTCGCGATTACTTGACATTGCTCGTCGAACCCGCGTTTCGTGTGCTCGATAGTTAGTCTCCTCTCGTCGATCGAATTCTTTGCGAGTTACGAGCATGCCGCAGTCATGGAGATAAGCTGAAAGTGTGGAAAGGAGCCAATCTGCCGGCGACATAATTTTTGCCGTGTCATTTGGAATCAGCCAATCGAAAAGGCGTAGCATGCCATCGACATGGCTAATGTCATGCTTGGTATATTCTTCGAATATGCCAAGTCTGCCGAAGTGTGTCAGCGCCTCCGTCAACTCCGATCGCAGTCGTTCTAGACTGAAACCTGAGAAAGCTGGTAGGTGCGATGCGGCATCCGCTCGCTTTTCAGCGGCAGTTCTCAGCAGGTCAGACATTGCTTGCTCTTCCGTTGGGCGTGAGACTCCTGGTCTCACAAGGTCGCGCGTGCGGCCAGGAGTGTTACAACGCCCGACCTCGTGTGTCGGGCTCAGCGCTTCGCTGAACCGCCTGTGCTCTAGGTAGCTGGTTCGAAGACGAACAGCTGGACCACTAAGTGATGAACTAATATCTAGCTATTAAGGGTCTTGTCGACAGCCCCGATGTGTAGGATGCCTTCTCGCTCCCAACCCCGCGCAGCGTGTTCGCACTCTTAATGAGTGTAGCCATTGCCGAGGGAAGATCGTTATAAAGCCGTATCTATTCGACCTATGGTGTGCCGAGGTGACGGGCACGTTAGCTGTGTGTCAAGAGCTTCGGGGTCAACCGCGCGAGTGGCCCTGATCACCCCTTCACGCCGAGGCGTGTAGATAGCGAGCAAGATCGTCTCGGACACTCAATTACCCCATAGAACCGCGCGTCGCGGCCAGGTCAGAGTAACAGTAGCTGGTCGCCGACGGTCTCAACTGGCGTGGCAAGTGCGGATTGTGGGCTGTATGCCCTGACTTGTCGTGCGGCGTCGCCGCACATAATCGTTAGATCGTTCGTTCTCAGGTAGGCGGCGATCGCCGCCCCATCGTCACCTACGGTCTCGGCGAATCGCACGCGGAGCTCGTTGAGCAAGTGGTCTTCACGAACGTAGACGTTCTTGGCGAGCTGTGGTGGGCGGTTGCGGGCGCTGGTGTGGCCGTGGCGGCAGCGGTAGCCGGGGCGGCCGTTGACCCAGTGCGAGTCCAGTCGGCGGCCGCATAGCTGACATTGCACGAGCCCTGCAAGGACGTACGTCCTGGTGTCACCGTGCTGGGTGGGCCGGGCCGCGCGCATGCCCTGGACATGCAGGAAGGTCGCCTCGTCCACGAGCGCCGGATGCGCCCTTTTCTCCGACTCTGCCCAATCTCGTTCCGCCGGTGGTCGGGTGGGACCACGGTGGTGGGCTGGGCCGGTTGTTCGGGCGCCGTGCCGGTTCCACACCTGACGCCCCGTGTACCGCGGATTCTCGAGGATGCCCACGACGGTCCGGACGATCCACTCGTGCCTCGCCCGGTGGCTCGTTGCTGGAAGATCCACCGCACCCACGGTGCGGTGGCCGGATCGGGTTCGAGGCGGTGCAGGCGGCGGCCCCAGCTCGCGTGGGCGCGGTTCGGGTGGGGGCCGGCGTCGGCCAGGCGGTATCCGTAGGGTGGCCGGCCGCCGAGGAACCTGCCTTGGACACGGGCCTGGACGCCCATTGCAGCCAGTACCCGGTGCCGGGCCCGCAGCACCTCGCGGCGTGACCGGGACCCGAGGAGAAGCATCAGCGCCTGGTGCACCGGGTCCTCGAGGTTCACCGGACCGTCCGCTTCAGGCAGCCACAGCTGAATACCTTGCGCCCGCAGCGCAGTCAGCACAGCGCCGAACTGGTCTCCGTAGAACGCCCGCTCGTACTCACCGATGACGACGGCGTCGAACGAGCGGTTCGGGTGCTCCGCCGCTGCCATCAGCTGGGCCGCGGCCGGCCGTTCACGCCAGGGCAGGCGCCGTGAACATCCTTCGTCGAAGTATTCCGCCACGATCATGCCGCGCTCGCGGATTGTCTCCTCGGCGACCTCGCGCTGCCACCCCAACGACGTCGCTCGGTCCTGGAATTCGACCGTGGACATGCGCCCGTAGAACGCAAACCTCAGCCCATCACCACCGACAACCTGCCGGCGACGCCGGGCACCGGCTCGGCGTGGGGACACAACTCGTGTCATGGTGGCCCTGCAGGCAGTACTTCTCATAGCGCACCCCGGTGCTTGAGGTGGATTCGGGTCGAGGGCGGAACACAGTCGCCTGGCGCCCATGACGAGACGAAAGCCGATCTGCACCCGAATGGCCGCATGGCAGCTCGGACGACCCGTATGCGCTGCAGGTAGTCGATCTCTGTCCGTGGCCTGCTGGCGCCGCCTGACCGAATGGCACAAGACAGGCGTCTGGCGACGCCTGTGCGAACGCCGGCGGCGTGTCGCCAAGCTGCTGGACCTGTCAGCCTCGCTGCTCTACTCCGGTCATCTGCGTGCACAGCACCCGTTGGCAGTCACGCTCACCGGAGGCCATCGTGCTTTCGAACTGGCCGCTCGAGTTCTCGCTGCTTACGCAAACCGGACGAGGCGGCCCCACTCCTGGAGGCCGGCTACGTGACGGTCACCTACACTCACCACCGGTCCGAGCATCCCTGGCGCGCCGTGCGAGGAGTACTGCGAGAAGATCGGCCAGATCGCGCAGGACGACGCGCCGAGTCCCTTGATGAACATGACTCGTATTTCATGGACTGATGGCTGCCGGCGCGTGTGCGCCGGCCGGCAAGCGGTCACCTGGTGAGCAGGCCGGTCGTCTGGCCGATCTCGATCAGGTAGCCGTCCGGGTCGCGGAGGTAGCATCGCAGCTCGGCTCCGCGGTCCTGCGGCTCGGTCAGAAACTCCGCGCCCTTCGCGCGGGCTCGAGTGTGGAACTGCGCGATGTCGGCCACTCGAACGTTGAGGAACGCCGACACCGGGTCACCGGGCTCTGGTGCGGTCAGGATCACGTCCGGCTTGTCCGGCGTGGGGCCGCCGCCCGGGTTCATGATGATCCACGTGTTGGCGACGCGCACGGTGGCGGGGTTCTCGGCCAGCACGACGTGCCCGCCGAAGACCTTGGCGTAGAACTCGCGCGACACTTCGACGTCGCGCACGGTCAGGAAGTGCGTGACGATCAAGCCCTGATCCGGCGCGGGAAAACCGTCCATTGCTGAAATCTCCTCACGGTTGTCGTCGCCGGCGAAGACCGGACAGCGGTGCGATGTGACCGTCGCCGCGGGCGAGCTCACCGCGTCGTGTGGCCCAGCGTGAGCAGGTCGGCCAGGCCATAGGCCGGTCCCGCGGCGGGCAGGGTTGGTCGCCAGCCCGGTTCGCCGTTCAGGTAGCTCGCCGGGTCGGCGCGTACCAGTCCGATCAGGACTTCCGCGACGATGCGGCCGCCGACCTCGCCCAGGCGGTTGCCGCCGCCGTGGTGCTGGGCTTCGTTGAGGACGTAGATCCACAGCGGGGTGCCGTGCGGCCAGGAACCTTCGCCCGCGGTCAACGGCGGCACGCCGATGTGCCGGGCGACGGATTCGCCGCTGGGCAGTCCGGTGGTCTCGCCGCGGAGGAGGTCGCGGACCGCGAGCGACCGGTGGGCGACGGCGTCGACGGTGCCGGTGACCTGCTCGGGCAGCGCGATGAGGCTCGCGGGAAGGCGGCCGTCGATGCGTTTGGCCCGTTGGGCCGGGGGGTGGCCGGGCAAGTCGAAGATCAGCGCGAGGTCGAGGTGCCGGCCGGCGGGCACCGGCCGGAATCCGACGAGGTCCGGGAAGAGCGGCAGTTCGGGGCCGCCGGGGACGAGCCGGTAGGTGTGGCGGATCTGGCTGTGGCCGTAGCGGAAGGCCGCGTGGGAAAACTCCAGCGGGATGGAGGCCTGTCCCGGCGGCGGCGCGAACCACCGGCCGCCCGTCGCGAGCACCTGCTCGACCAGGGGCAGCCCGACGAGCCTGGGCAGGAAGTCGTGGACCACGATCCACTGGTAGTGCCAGGTGAGTGCCTGCCGCGCCCGGTCGAAAACGTCGGTCACGCCGTCGTCGCGCAGCAGATCCACGATGCGGTTGTGGGCCCGCAGCAGCGCGGTGTGCAGGGTCAGTGCGACCAGGTGCGAGTCGTTGCGGGGGTCGCCGATCAGGGCCACCCCCTGCCGGTTGCGGGGCACGTCGTAACCATCGGGGCGGCCGAGCAGGAACTTCGCCGGATCGTCCGTGTCGTAGAGGAACGGCGAACCGATGGGACCGTCGGAGTAGAGCATCTCCAGGTCGAGCTTCGGTGCGCGGGCGTTGCGCAGCGCTTCCGGGCGCAGGTCACCGGTGATGGACGAGCGGTCGGCGGTGATGTCGTGCGCGATCAACTGGCCGAAGAACGGCCACCCGGCTGCCTCGACCGCGTCGTCGCCGCTCGGCCCGGGCATCGCCGCCGCGTCGCAGATCCCGCCGTGGCCGCCCGCGCGCACCAGCAGCCACGGATCAGTGACCAGTGGGGCGAGGCCGGGGAACATGCGCCCGTACCGGCTCGACCCGGCCGGCGACGGGTGCCCGGCTTCCGCCTCCGCGATGGGGGTCACCACGGTTGTCACGGCATACCTCCTGTCCGCTGGGGATCGTCGTGATCCCGGTGCCAGTGAAGACAAGGCAGCCCTGCGGCGTGTGACAGCCCCTTATGGATGATTTCCGTTCCTTTCCAGGGTGATGGTGAAAGCGACCAGCAAGGCGCAGGCCGCCGCGATGCCCGCGACCACGACGGCCACCCCGGTCCACGGCGCGGCGAGCGGAAGCAGGAACACGACGGTGGTGCAGGCCAGAACCGCGCCGGGACGCAGGACGGTCCTCGCCACGATCGGCACGTGGACAAGCCACAGAAGCACGAGAAACACGCCCACGGAGGCTGCGACGGCGTAGCTGATCAGAACCGGTGAGGCCGGCAGGTGGTGCCCGGTGTCCTCGACCGCGACCTCCAGGCTCGCGCCGAGTGCCGCGAGCGCCGCGAAGATGCCGAAGTGGCCGTAGCCCCACAGGTATGACCCCTCGCGGCGATCGCGCAGCCCGTCCCCGGCCGGTTCCAGGAAGTACAGCCACCAGGTAGCGAAGAGCAGCACGAGGCCGGAGACCGCGATCGTGACGAACGCGGCGCTGACCTCCGCCGCCTGCAGAGCTCCCCGGACACCCGTGATCGCGGCCAAGACGCTCTCGCCGAGCAGGATGATCGTGAACAGCCCGTAGCGCTCGGCGATGTGGTGCGGGTGCCAGGTGGTGGCGCCGGGCCGCTCCGCCCAGCGCGGCACCGCGAGTTCGGCGGCAGCCAGCGCGAGGAAGCACACCGTCCGGGTGCCCGGCGAAAGGACACCCGTCTCGCCGAGGACGAGCCAGCCCACCCAGCCGATCTGCAGGACGGCGATGCCGGTGGCGTAGCGGAACGCGGTCCGCCTGCGCGCCGGGTCCTCGAGACCGGCCCGCAGCCACTGCGCGACGAGCCCGATCCGCATGACGAGGTAGCCGGCCGCGACGGCGCGGTAGTCGCCGGTGGCCGTGGCGGGCACCCCGGCGGCGAGGACGAGCACACCGGCCATCTGCACCATGGTCAGAAGCCGGTATGCCACGTCGTCGGTGTCGTAGGACGACGCGAACCACGTGAAGTTCATCCACGCCCACCAGATCGCGAAGAACACCTGGAGGAACCCGGCCAGGCCGGTCCAGGCGTGGCCGTCGGCGATCCGGTGCGCGAGCTGGGCGGTGGCGGCCGCGACGGCGACCACGAAGACGAGGTCGAACAGCAGCTCGAGCTGGCTCGACGCGCGGTGCGGTTCGTCGATCGGGCGCGCGCTCATCCGGACCCGGATCCGGGTCCTGGTGCTCATCGGCGGCAAGGGCTCGCTCCATCCCACTGGGTCGGTTGCGAGCCAGGACAGCGCAGCACCGGCGTTCGTGACCGGAACGGAACTCAGGTCGCGCTTGTCACAACACGGCGGGCTGCCTTGTCTCAAGGGACATGAGCACGCCGGACCACGAAAAGTTCCTGCACGGGCTCGAGATCGAGGTGTCGGCCGAGCTGGACATCGCCGAATCGAGCCACCCCGAAGACGCCGCCCGCACACCGATCACCGAATGGCTGTTCGACCCCACCGACGCGGAGCGCTACGAGGTCAACCTCCGCGGTCTTCTCGGCGCGGTCGAAGCGGTCGAGGAAGGGAACCCCAAGTGAGCAGATCCCTGGC
Source organism: Amycolatopsis kentuckyensis (assembly GCF_002155975.1). Lineage (GTDB taxonomy): Bacteria > Actinomycetota > Actinomycetes > Mycobacteriales > Pseudonocardiaceae > Amycolatopsis > Amycolatopsis kentuckyensis. The sequence goes on along the minus strand of NZ_MUMI01000218.1, from coordinate 25,008 downwards.
ATCGAAGACCGAGGTCGACGAACCGGTCACGGTCATCAAGTACTACACCGTTCCGGTCGGCGAAGCCGGTTATTTCGTCGAGAGGTACCAGGAGAACGCCCGGATCATGTCGGCCCAGCCCGGCTTCATCCGATCTCGGCTGCACCGGCCGCTCGCCGACGCCCCCGAGGTGCGGTTCGTCCACATCGCCGAGTGGTCCTCGGGCACCGCGCTCGACAAGGCCACCGGCAACCCCGAATGGCATGCCTCGCTGCGGCGCTTGTTCGACGATCCGGGCTTGCACATCACCTCGGAACCGGGCGGCTATCGCGTCGTCGTCGAACTCCGCCCCTCCTGAGTGCCGAGGCGGCACGTTCGACGGCTCACGGGTGAATCTGCAAGCCGACCCCGGCCTCCAGCCGAAGGGACTCCAGGATGACGAACGTCGTGCTGGCGATGAAGACGTCGGCCGCGCCCAGCACCCCGGCGTATTTCCGGGCGACGGGTGCTGCGGCGTACTCGGTCGCCGCGTCGAGGTAGGCTTTCACTGCTGCCCAGGTGTTGTCGCCGTACTTGGCGTAGAACGGCAAGGGATCCACTGTGGACAGCGCTGCTCGCGCGCTCTCCGCGATGTCCTCGATGTACTGCCCGTGCAGTACGACGTCGTCGCGGGTGCCCAGGCGGCCGAGATGGCCGCCGATGAAGTGCTTCCACGGGAACGACAGCGCGGTGCCGGGAGCGGCTATGGAGCCGGGCACGTCGCTGTTGACGTTGAAGGCGGCGAACGATCCCCAGCCCGGCACCACGACGTCGATGAGCATCAGGGTGTCGTGCTCGGGCAGGTGGAGGTAGATGTTGTCCGGCGTGTGGTTCGTGCCGCGCCAGGCCAGGTCGACGCGCTCGCCGCCCACCCGCAGGGTGTGGTCCTGCTCGAAGGTGATGTCGGGCAGGGGCCGCGCCGGGTCGTCGTAGCGCTGCAGCAGCCGCTTGGTGTCGGCGTGGCCGACTCGCATCACGTCCTTGCCGAACAACGAGGAGGCACCGATGTGGTCGGCGTGGTGGTGGGAGTAGACGAGGTGCGTCACCTTGTTGGACACGCCGTTGGCCGACGCGATCTCGTCGACGGCGCGCTGCAGGTTGTGCCCGATGGTCGGGGGTGCGTCGAACAGCACCACGCCGTCGGGGGTGGTCAGGAACGCGGCCTGGTAGCCGCCGTCGGTGACCCAGTAGAGGTTCTTCTCCACTCGGCCGACGAAGTAGCCCTGCTCGTTGACGGCGGGGCCGTGTGCGGAGGGCGGTACCGGCGCGAAGTTCGTTGTGGTCATGGGACCAGGTTCGTCACCCGTCAGGTGAGCGGTCGTCACTGGATCCAGGTGATCCCGTGTCCGCCCTGATCGACCGCGCCGGCCTCGTCGCCGCACTGGAAGCCGCGGTGGGCAAAAGGGTGACGGTCGTCTCAGGGCCTGCCGGGAGCGGGAAAACCTCGCTGCTTCGCCTGTGGGCCGAGCGTCACGGGCAGGATCGCCGGATGGCGTTCGTGTCGATGCGACCCGGAGCGGAGCTGTTCTGGTTCAGCGTGCTCAGCGGGATCCGGGCGGCATGCGGCGGGGAGCCGCCCTACGCCGCGCCGGACTGCGACGGCCGCGAGAAGGTGCTCGCCGAGATCAGCGCAGTGGCGGGTCCGTTCGTGCTGGTCGTCGACGACGCGCACGAGCTCGAAGCCGCCGAGCAGCTGTCCGCGCTGCTGGCGGCCCTACCGCCGCGGGCGCACGCGGTCGTGGCCGCCCGCCGCGACCTCCCCCTGGGCCTGCACAAGCTGCGGCTCGCGGGGGATCTGGCCGAGATCCGCCCGGACCGGCTGCAGTTCACGGTCGAGGAGACCGCCGCGCTCGTGACCGCGGCCGGGATCAAGCTGCCCGAACGGGTGATCGCGGTCCTGCACGCACGGACCGAGGGCTGGGCCGCCGGACTGCGGCTGGCGGTGCTGTCGCTGGCCGGTCACCCCGACCCGGAACGGTTCGTGGCCTCGTTCTCGGGCAGCGACCGGACCGTCGCCGAGTACCTGATGGCCGAGCTGCTGGAGCGGCAGCCCGCCGACGTGCTGCGCCTGCTGCTGCGCACCTCCATTGTGGACCGCGTCAGCGGCGCGCTCGCCGACCTGCTCACCGGCGCGACCGGGTCCGAGCGGATCCTGCTCGACCTGGCCGAGGCCAACGCCTTCGTCGTGGCGCTCGACCCCGAGCGCACCTGGTTCCGGTACCACCGCCTGTTCGCCGGGTTGCTGAACCTGGAACTGCGCCGCACCCAGGCCGCCGAAATCCCCCGCCTGCACCGGCTCGCGGCCCGGTGGTTCGCCGAGCACGCGCAGTCCGCCGACGCCGTCCGGCACCTTCAGGCCGCCGGCGACTGGGCCGAGGCAGCCGCCCTGCTGTCCGGTCAGGCGCTCACCATGACCCTCGACGGCGAGGCGGAAACGGTGCGGGCGCTGCTGCGGGCGTTCCCGGCGTCCGACGATTCGCTCGCCCTCGTCCGCGCCGTCGACGCGCTGGGCGGGATGCGGCTCGACGAGGCCGCGGAGCACCTGGAGACCGCCCGGTCGGCCGGCGCGGACCGGATGGCGGTCACCGCGCTGGACCTGCTGCTCGCCCGGCTGCGCGGGCACTTCGACTGCGTGGTCGCGAACGTGGACGCCCTGCCCGCCGCCGGGGCCGGCCTGCGTGCCGTCGTCCTGCTGAACGCCGGGGTCACCGAGGCGTGGTCGGGACGGCCGGCCGACGGTGAACGCCACCTGCTGGCGGCTGCCGCCCTGGCCCGCGACCTCGACCGCCCGTACCTGGAGGTGGCCGCCCTCGCGCACCTCGGGTTCGCGTCCACGCACCGGTCGTTCGCGCTGGCCCGCCGGCGCTGCGAGGAGGCGATCGCGCTCGCCGCCCGGCACGGGTGGGACGCCGAGCCGGTCATCGCGCCTGCCCTGGCCACTCTCGCCTGGGTCCTGGCCTGGACGGGCGAGTTCGAGGACGCGCAACGCCGGCTGGACCAGGCGAGGCAGGCCGCCGAAGCCGACAGTGAACCCGGCATCCGGCTGCTCGTGCACGTGGTCGCCGCACTCCTCGCCGCGGCCCGGGGCGAGCACGGCGCCGCGCTGACGGAGTTCGCCGCCGCGCGGGAGAGCCAGGTGAGGATGGCCGACGAGCACGTGCTGTCCGCCCGGGTGGCCGCGTGGACGGCCGCCACCCGGGCCCGCGCTGGGCACGCCCCGGCTCCGGTGCTCCAGCCTGTCGCCGACGAGGACGTGCTCACGCGAATCGAAGGGCACCTGATCACCGCCCTCGTCAACGCCGAGGATGGCGACGAGCGCGCCGCCGCGGCCGCCCTCGAACGGGCGCTCGACCTCGCCGAGCCGGACGGGCTGGTGCTCCCGTTCGCGATGACCGGCGCGTGGCGGCTTCTCGAAGCCTTACCGGCCTGGGAAACCAGGCATGCGACCCTCATCGCGACCATCCTCGACGCGGTACGCGGCCGGGTTCCGGCCCCGTCGGTGCGGGCACCTCTGGAGGAGCTGAGTCCGAGTGAGCTGCGCGTCCTGCGGTACCTGCCGACCAACTTGACGCGGCCGGAGATCGCGGGCGAACTGCTGGTCTCCCTGAACACCGTCAACACCCACATCCGCCGGATCTACGCCAAGCTCGGCGCCACCGACCGCGGGGCGGCGGTCCGGCGGGGCCGCGAACTGCGCCTCCTGTCGGCGAGCGGCACCCTCGCGACGCCGCACCGCGGCACGTGACGGTCCGCCGGTCACAGATCGCGGGGCTGTCCGGTCCTAGCGGGTGTACCCGTTCGTCAAGGAGGTCCTCTCGTGTCTTTGACCGTGTTGCAGGAGGCGAAACCGCCGTTCGTGCCGGAGGGGGCGCATGCGATGACGATCGTCATCGAGTACCCGCCGGGCGACCCCGGCACCCCGCCGCACCGCCACCCCGGACCGGCCTTCGGCTACGTGCTGGAGGGCGAGATGGTGTTCGAGCTCGAAGGCGCGCCGCCGCGGGTCGTCCGCGCCGGTGAGGCGTTCTGGGAGCCGGGCGGCGACGTCATCCACTACCAGGACGGCAACAACCGCGCCGACGTCCCGGTGAAGTTCACCGTCACCATGCTCTGCGAACCGGGCAAGCCGATGGTCGACCTGGTGACCGAAGACGAACTCCGTGAGAAGGGATGGTCGCGGAAATGAAGATCGCCGTCATCGGCGGGACCGGGCTGATCGGCTCCCGCGTGGTCAAGATCCTGACCGCGAACGGGCACGAAGCCGTCCCGCACTCGCCGTCCACCGGGCTGGACCTGCTCAGCGGAAAGGGTCTCGCCGAAGCGCTGGCCGGCGCCGACGTCGTCGTCAACCTGACGAACTCGCCGACGTTCGACGACGCCTCGCCCGCGTTCTTCCGGACGACCATGGACAACCTGCTGGAGGCGGCGGCCGCGGCCGGGGTCGGCCACGCGGTCATCCTCTCGATCGTGGGCGCCGAGCTCGTGCCGGACCTGGTCTACTACCGGGCGAAGGTGCTGCAGGAGGACATCCTCAAGGCCGGGCCGGTGCCGTACTCGATCGTCCGCGCCACGCAGTTCTTCGAGTTCATGGCCGCGACGATGTCCTGGACCTCCGACGAGAACACCGTCCGCCTGCCCGCGACGCGGATCCAGCCCATCGCGGCGGACGACGTCGCCCAGGCGGTCGCCGACGTCAGCATGGGCGCGCCGCTGCGGGGGACGCGGAACGTCGCCGGGCCGGAGGTGTTCGCTCTCGACGAGCTGGGCCGGGTCACCCTGGCCGCCCAGGGTGACCGGCGGCCGGTCGTGACCGACGACCAGGCCGGCCTGTTCGCGGCTGCTTCGGGGGACGCCCTCATCGCGAAGGACGGCGCCGTCATCGCGAAGACTACCTACCGGGAGTGGCTGGCGCGGTGAGGGAGGACCGGGCCCGCCAGGCGGGCCCGGTCAGCCGCGGTGCCAGGCGGCCAGCTTGGCCGGGTTGAGCACGATCCAGAGCGTGGTGATCCGGGTTCCGGCGGTTTCGGCGCCGACGACCGCGATGGCGCGCGAGGCGTGGCGCAGGGCGAGCCCGGTGCGGCCGTTGACGGACTCGACGGTCAGCTCGGCGCCCGCCCGTCCGCCCAGCACTTCGATGACCAGCCGGGCGACCTCCGCCGCGCCGCGCACCGGGCCGGCCGGCGCGGGCACCAGGCCGCCGCCGTCGCACGTCGCGACCGCGTCGTCGCCGAGGACGGCTTCGAGCGCGGCGCTGTCCCGGCGGCGCCAAGCCGCGGCGAAGCGGCGCACGGTCGCGTCATGCGGGTCGAACACGGATTCCTCCCGCCGGCGGGTCAGGCCGGGACCGGCACCGCCTGGTTCTTCTCGGGGTTGACCAGCCACAGCACCTGATCGATGCCTTCGCCGGTGGCGCTGACGGTGAGCAGGCCGTACGGGACGCCGTCCTGGACGAGCACTGCGGAGGTCTGCCCGTTCGTGACGGCCCACCGCACGTCCATGCCGTCCCAGAACCAGCTGGAGATCGCCAGCAGGAACTTCGCCACCCGCGTCGCGCCCACGACCGGGGTGCGGGCGACGCCCTTGCGGCCGTTGCCGTCGGACAGGCTGGTCACGTCCGGCGTGAAGAGCCGTTCCAGCGCGGCCATGTCCCCGGCCCGGGCGGCGGTGAGGAAGGCGGTCAGCAGTTCCCGCTGCTCGGCCGCGGGCACCGACGCGTGCCGCTCGCTCGTGAGGTGCTTGCGGGCCCGGCTGACCAGCTGGCGCACCGCGGGTTCGGTCGAGGACAGGATTTCGGCGATCTGGCCGTAGGAGTAGTCGAAGGCTTCCCGCAGCACGTAGGCGGCGCGTTCGCCGGGGGTGAGCTTCTCCATCAGCAGCAGGGTCGCGAACTCCAGCGCTTCGCCGCGTTCGGCGCCCAGGTACGGGTCCGCGGCGGTGTCGACCGGTTCGGGCAGCCACGGCCCGATGTAGGTCTCCCGGCGGTTCCGGGCCGACTGGAGGACGTTGATGGCCAGCCGGGTGGTGGTCGTCGCCAGGAACGCTTCCGGGTTGGCCACGGTGGACCGGTCGTAGGTCTGCCAGCGCAGCCAGACCTCCTGCACCAGGTCCTCGGCCTCGGTGACGCTGCTGAGCATGCGGTAGGCGATCCCGAACAGGCGCGGCCGCACCCGGGTGAAGGCGGCCGTGGCCGCCTCGAGATCGGCCAGGTCGCCGAGTTCGGCACTCATCCCGGAATCCGTCACCCCCCGACTCTACGACGTCGGCTCCCGGGGCCCGGCTGCGCGGCCGGACCCCGGCGGCTCATTCGACCAGCTTGCCCGCGGAGGACACCTCGCGCATGAGCGAAGCGATTTCTCCCGGGATCGGGGAAAGCTCTTCGCGCGCGACCCGCCCGGGCCCGGACCAGACGAGGTTCACCCGCAGCGACTCGTCGAGGTCGGGGTGGTCCGCGCGGTTGTGGCAGCCACGCGTCTCGCGGCGATCGAGCGCCGATTCGAGCGTGGCCCGCGCGGCCAGTACCGCCGCCTTGAGGTCGAACGCGTGCGCGAGGTCCTGGAACCCGGCGATGTCGGGGTGGACGCCCACGGCACCCAGCCGGCTTTCCAGTTCGTCCAGCTCGGCCAGGCCGGCGCGCAGGCCGGTCTCGTCACGGACCACTCCGGCGTGTTCGGTCATGGTGTTGCGCACCGTGCGCTGCAGGGCGCGCACGTTCTCCGGGCCGTCGGCGGCCAGCAGGTCGTCGACCTCGCCCCGGGCTTCCTCCGTCGCCGCCGGCGACCGCTGTTGCGCTCCCAGGTCGCGTGAGTAGCGCGCGGCGGCTTCACCGACGATGCGACCGTAGACCAGCAGCTCGATCAGGGAGTTGCCGCCGAGCCGGTTCGCGCCGTGCAGACCGCTCGCCGCCTCGCCGAGCGCGTACAGGCCCTCGACACCGGTGCCGTGGTCCTCCGGTCGGACCCAGACCCCGCCCATCGAGTAGTGCGCGGTGGGCGCGATCTCGATCGGTTCGCGGGTGATGTCGAGCATCTGCAGTTCGAGCAGGGTCTGGTAGACGCGGGGGAGCCGGCGCATGATCGTTTCCCTCGGCAGGTGCGAGACGTCGAGCCACACTCCGCCACCCGGCGTCCCGCGTCCCTCCTTGATCTCGGTGTAGGCCGCCAGCGCCACCCTGTCGCGAGTGGACAGTTCCATCCGGTCCGGGTCGTAGCGGGCCATGAACCGCTCGCCGAGCGCGTTGCGCAGCACCCCGCCTTCGCCGCGGGCCGCCTCCGAGACGAGTGTGCCCGCGGCGTTCTCCGGCGCGATCAGACCCGACGGGTGGAACTGGACGAGCTCGGCGTCCCGGATCCGGCCGCCCGCCAAGACGGCGAGCCGGAATGAATCACCGGTGTTCTCGTCCCGGCGGGACGAGGTGCGGCGCCAGATACGCGTGTGCCCGCCCGCGGCGAGGATCACTGCGTCGGCGTGAATCACGTATCTCGTCCCGTCGACGAGGTCGAATCCGTAGGCGCCGAAGACGACGTTGTCCCGGGCCAGGATCCGCGTGACGTAAACGGTGTCCAGGACCGGGACGCCCAGCTGCGCCGCCCGGTTGACCAGCGTGCGCTGGATTTCCAGCCCGGTGTAGTCCCCGGCGAACGCGGTGCGGCGGTAGGTGTGCGCGCCGAAGAAGCGCTGGGAGATCTTCCCGTCGGCTTCCCGGGCGAAGGGCATTCCGTAGCGCTCGAGGTCCTCGATGCCCCGGGCGGCGTTCTCGGTGACGATCCGCACGGTCTCGGGATCGGCCAGCAGGTAGCTCTCCTTCAGCGTGTCCGCCGCGTGCTGCTGCCACGAGTCCTCCGGGTCCATCGTCGCCAGCGCCGCGTTGATGCCGCCGGCGGCGAGGGTGGTGTGCGCGTCCGACTTCGCCCGCTTGCCGACCGCGAGGACGTCGATGCCGCGCTCGGCCAGCTCGATCGCGGCGCGCAGGCCGCCTCCGCCGGTCCCGATGACGAGGACCGACGTGGCGATCCGGTGCTCGGTCATGGTCACTTCGCCGGCGGCGGGTTCAGCGGGAGCCAGTCGGCGAACCGGGTGGCGGACAGCTGCGCGCCGGGGCCGGGCAGGAGCATGTCCTTGTCCAGCAGGGCACCGAAGTAGCGCGCGTCCGGGTCGGTGACGACCTCGCGGGGGTCACCGCGGAAGGCCAGCCCGCTGCGGATCAGCTCGTCGAGCCCGAACTGCTCGGGACCGGCGACCTCGACGGTGCCGTTCAGCGGCGCGCCGGCGGCGACCCGGCCGACCGCGGTGGCCACGTCTTCGGCGGCCATGGGCTGGATGCGGGCGTCCGACAGGCGCACGGTGTTCCCTTCGGTCGCCGACTGCGCGATGCTGCCCACGAATTCGAAGAACTGCGTGGCGTGCACGATCGAGTACGGTCGCCCGGACTCCTTGATGAGCTTCTCCTGCGCGATCTTCGCACGGAAGTAACCGCTTTCGGCGAGCCGCTCGGTGCCGACGACCGACAACGCCACGTGGTGCCCCACCCCGGCCTTCTCCTCGGCGGCGAGGAGGTTCCCGGTCGAGGTGCGGAAGAAGTCCAGTACGGCGTCGTCGGCGAACGAGGGTGAGTTCGAGACGTCGACCAGGACCTGGGCGCCTTCCAGCACTTCGGCCAGCCCTTCGCCGGTCAGCGTGTTCACGCCCGAATCGGGTGACGCGGGGACCGCGTCGTGGCCGTGTTCCCCCAGTTTCCGGACGAGTTTCGAGCCGATCAGCCCGCTGCCGCCGATCACGACGATCTTCATGGTGTGCCTTCTCCTCCCGCGTCCCGGCCGCTCCGGGACGTCGTTCTGCAGCAAGGACCGGACAGGTTCCGGGTTTGTGACAGCCCGGCTGTCACAAACCGCGGTGGCGTCCTGTCTTGGCTGTCGACACCGACCCGACGATCCGGAGTACCGCATGGACACCCGTGGCGCTCACGCCATCGACACGATCGACGATCTCCGCCGGCACCTGCAGTGGGCGATCGAACTCGAGCACGCGACGATTCCCCCGTACCTGTGCGCGCTGTACTCGCTGGACCCGGCGCGCAACCCCGAAGCCACCCAGGTCGTGAGCACGGTCCTGGCCGAGGAGATGATCCACCTCGCTCTGGCGGCGAATCTGCTCAACGCCGTCGGCGGCTCGCCCAAGCTCGACACGCCGGACCTGTTGCCGCCGTACCCGCACCCGCTGCCGCACGGTGACCGGTCCGTGCACGTCCACCTGGCCCCGTTCGGCCCCGAGGCCCTGGAGCTGTTCCTGCGCATCGAGCAGCCGGCCTCGGCCGACGCGCCACCGCAGACCGACGAGTACCGCACGATCGGCCAGTTCTACGCCGCCATCGAGGCCGGCTTGCGCACGTTGTGCGACAAGCTGGGCGAAGACCAGGTGTTCACCGGCGACCCGGCCCGCCAGATCGGCGAGTTCCACCTCCGCGGTGGCGGTGGCGAGGTGCTGCCGGTCCGCGACCTGAAGTCCGCGTCGGCCGCGCTGGCGGAAATCGTCGAGCAGGGCGAAGGAGCGGCGCGCACGGACGTGTGGGACGGCGACCGCGACGTCTTCCACCCCGACCGGGAAGAGGTCGCGCACTACTTCCGGTTCCAGGAGCTGAAAGTGGGCCGCCGATACCGGCCCGGCGACACCCCGCAGTCCGGCCCGACCGGCGAGGAGATCGCGGTCGACCTCGACGGCGTGTTGCCGATGCGGCACAACCCGCGGACCGCCGACTACCCGGAGGGCAGCGTCGTGCGCGTCGCCCAGGAGGAGTTCAACCAGACGTACTGTCTGCTGCTCTTCCAGCTGGAAGAGGCGTTCAACGGCAACCCGGGCGGGATGATGGACGCGGTCGGCACGATGTTCGCCCTGCGCAAACAGGCGACGGCGTTGATGAAGCTGCCCACCGGGGACGGGAAGACGACCGCGGGCCCGACGTTCGAGTACGTGCCACCCGAGCGGCGGAACTGAAGCACAGGCCGCTCCGAGGATCGCGCATGCAGGTGATGTGCTCGGTGCCCGCCAGGTGAACGATGTCGCACGTGCGGTGTGCCGGTGGACCGGACGGCTGTTCCATATCAGTCCCGTCCCGTCGGCCGGCTCACTTGATCGACGGTCACAGCAACCGCCACCCGGCGCCGTCGTAGATATGATCTTTCCTCCGTCGCGCAGCACCGCTGCCACACGTCTGTGTCGTGGTCGGTCAAGCTCCGGTGTGGTGTGGCCGTCGTTGCCTTCATCGCCGAGCCGGATGCTGATCTCCTCGACGAGATGGTCTTCGCGGATGTAGAACGTCTTCGGTCGCGGCTGGCCTGCGCGTTGGGTGCTGGTGTGACCGTGGCGGCATCTGTAGGTCGGGCGCCGGTGGTTCCAGTGCGAGTCCAGACGGCGATCGCGGACACCGCAGTGGATCAGCCCAGCCAGGGCGAACCGGCGAGGCTGGCCGTCACTGGCCGGTCGCGCGGCCCGGATCTGCTGAGCGTCGATGAAGTCCTGTTCGGTGACGAGCGGCGGATGTGCAGCCTTCGCCGACAGAGCTGGCATTGAGGCTGGGCCGCTGGTGTCGGTGGCGCGCCGGTTCCAGGTCTGCCGTCCGGTGTAGCGGGGGTTCGCCAAGATGACGGCGACCGTGAGCAAGGTCCAGGCGCCACGGGTCCGGTGCTGGTTGCGGTCGGGGGCGGCGCTTGAAGGGCACGGGACACCACGCTCATTGAGGTGCCGGGCGATGCTCGCGACGCTATTGCCTCGATGTCGGCGACAACGGTGCCTGCTCGCCAGCCGGACCGCAGTTTCCCGATGATCTCGTAGTAGGTATCTGATTCGGCGCGTTCGTGAACACAGTACGTACGGAGTTCGTTTTCAGCGTGAATTGTCGGTCATTTGTAACAGTTCGACGTCGCAGGTCGATTTTCGTAACGGAGGACGTCGCAGATGCGAAGTGTAGGGTAAGAAGAAACGGTTCAAACGCTCGGCTGTGGCCGGGACGATGAGCGGCATCGACCAGCTTCAAGAGAACCGATACGAGCCCGCAGTGCTCGATCCCCAAGATGGCGCCACGACGCCGGAGATCAAGGCCTGAAGGGCATGCACATGCGTATCTGTCGCCGAGCCATTGTCATGGCCTTGACGGCCATCACGTTTTCCACCACCGGTTCGGCAGTGGCCACGGGGTTTGACCTGATCGTGGTGACCGCGACGGTCGACGGCGCGACCGGCAATTGGGGCCTCGCCCCATCCACCGCGCCGGAACCGGCGATCGAGGCTACGACGCTGCCTGTTGCGGCGCCGGCGGAGCCGGTAATACCAGCCAGGACAGTCACGCCGATGAGCAGTGCACCCACCGAGGCGTCAATCAGTCCTCCTGAACCGGCACCGACCACCGAACCCTGAGAACCGAGCACCATCCAATTGAAGGAGAAGTTCCATGCGTATCAACAATAAAGCCAAATCCGTCCTCGTCACCGCCACTGTCGGCGTGCTGGTGGGAATCGGCGGGTTCGCGGTCGCCGCGTTCGTCCAGGACAGCACCACCGGCGGGGTGTCCGGCTCCGCCGAGGCGATGACCCCCGCCACCGTGACCGGTGCGCAGACCGGCACGTTGCTGCCTGGTGAGAAGGCATACGTCACCTTGACCTTGTCCAACCCGAACGCCAACGTGAAGATCAAATTGTTGTCCGTGACCCCGGGTGATGTCGTGATCGACACCGTCGGAAACGTCGCCGACAAACCCTACTGCCAGGGTCAGCTAGAACTGTCCGTCGCCGGCGCGGACCCGCTGCTGCCGACGCTCGCCGTGAGTGAGGCCAACTTCCCGTACAAGCTGACCGATGCCGTGAAGATGAAGGATGACACGGACATTCGCTGCCAGTCCATGACCTTCCACACGACGTGGACCGCCCAGTTCCAGGCCGTCCGCTAGGAGCGACCGCGACAACCACGAGGCCGATGGTCACGTGGTTGTCGCGCAGTGCGGTCCATCCGCCGCCCTTCCCGGTCGAGCGGTATCGCTCCGATCAGCCGGTCACCGATGCCCGGTCGACGGCTCGGCCGGCCGCGCGGGAGGCGGCGGCACCAGCACCATCTTGGTCCGGTTGGCGATCTGTCGGCTGAGACCCGTGCCGCGCGAACCCGAGGACGGCCGGGTGAAGAGTGCTAATCGCGAGCAGGTTCCGTGGAACGGCTTGGTCGCTTGTCCGACCGAGATTCGGAGGGCGGGTAGTCGGCGTTCAAACGGGCCTCCAGGGCGGCAAGCTTTTCCAGTACCTCGGCAAGGGTCGCCTCGACATGCTGGTCGTGCTTGGACTGGACTGCTTCCGTTTGCTCGACACTTCGGCCGGGTCGGGGTACGAGGACGAGCCGTACCAGATACTCGACTGCGAAGGCCCGCCCGCGCCCGCGTGCCCGCCGGTCGGGCCCGGGGGCGGCGGACGCGGGCGTGGGTCCACAAGGGACCGGCGGTCAGACCTTGCCGGCCACGAATTCGGCCGCGTCGGCGGCGTTGCTGCCGTAGCTGAAGTGGGCCAGGGGGTTCGTGCCGAGGAACTGGCAGATCGTGTCGCCGTCGGCGCAGTAGTCCTTGGTGCGGCTCTCGTACGTGCCCGTGACGCTTCGGCCGTCCGACCGGATGGGGTTGCCGAACAGCAGGATCGCGGCGACGCGTGGGGCGATCGAGGCCGGGATCGTCGCGACGATCGGGCCGCCGACGATCACCCCGTCGCTGCTGACGCCGATCGAGTTGTCGACCACGTTGGCGCCCTGGGAGTAGCCGACCAGGACGAACCGTTGCGCCGGACAGGCCGCGGCCTGGCTCGTGACGTGGTTGACCAGGTCGCGGTTGCCCTGCTGGACGGAGGCGGGCTGGCTGAGGCTCGCCGGGTAGTTCACCGCGTAGCTGCTCGTCGAGCGGGGTTGCAGCCGGCCCTGCACCGCCGAGTAGACCGGGTCGCCCACGATCCAGCCGAGCGCGCCGGGTTCGAGGGTGCCGCGGGCCACCGACACGTCGATGTCCGCACAGGTGGCGGCGGAGGCGGCCGGTGCGGCGATGACGATGCCGATTCCGGCGAGAACGACCGTGGTGCAGACGGTGAGCAGCCGGGCTGCGCTGCCGAAGACTGAGCTCATGGGCTATCAACACCTTTGCTCGGAAAGGAGAACCTCGATGGCGAGGGGAAGGCCCGGCAGAGTCGGGCCGCCGGGCGGAGGTGAGCGTCGCACCGGTGTCCCGGCCGGGCAAGGGACCTCCGGGGCAACCGCCGGGCGGCTGTTCCCCGGTGACAAAAAGTCTGTTGTGGACACTCAATTCCGGCGCTTTCCCGGCGTCCGCCCTTGTCCGGCACCACCGGTCACCACTTAGGTGTTCCGCAGGGGAAGCACCGGAGGTGGTTGTGTCGATGGCGGTCCGATCCGGGGTCGATCCGGGCAGTGGCACCCGGGCCCGCCGGTGGCTGGTTCCGGCGCTGGTGGTGATCGGCTGGCTGGTGGCCGGGGTGCTGGCCGGCGGTCTTCCCGGCCGGCTCGACGAGGTCCAGCACAACGACGGCGTCTCGTTCCTGCCCGCCTCGGCCGAGGCCACCGAGGTGGCACGGCTGCAGGAACGGCTTTCGGGCGGTCCGGTCCAACCGGCCTGGGTGGTGTTCAGCCGGGCGGCCGGGCTGAGCGCCGGCGACCGGGCTGTCACGGCCGGGACGAGCCGGAACCTGACCGGTCAGGCCGGGCTCGCGGGTCCCGCCACCCCGCCGGTTTTCTCGGCCGACGGCAAGGCCGCGCTGGTCGTCGCCCCGGTCGTGGCGGAGGACGGCTTCGCGGCCGGACGGACCGTGCAGCGCGTGCGGGACGTCGTCGAGGCCGGTCTGCCACCGGGCCTTGCGGCCCAGGTCACCGGGCCGGCCGGGTTCACCGCGGATCTCGGGGCCGTCTTCTCCGGGGTGGACCGGACGCTGCTGCTCGTGACGGCCCTGCTCGTCGTGGCCGTGCTGATCGCCGTGTACCGCAGCCCGCTGCTTCCGCTGGTGGTACTGGCCTCCGCGGGCCTGGCGCTGATCGCCGCCTCGAGCGTCGTGTACCCGCTCGCCGCGCGGGGCGTGCTCACCCTCAGCGGTCAGGGGCAGGGCATCCTGTTCATCCTCGTCTTCGGTGCCTGCACCGACTACGCGCTGCTGTTCATCGCCCGGTACCAGGAGGAGCTCGCGGGCCGGCCGGACCACCGGAGCGCACTGCGAGCGGCGTTCCGCGTGGGGGAGTCCATCGTGGCCTCCGCCGGGACCGTGGTGCTCGGCCTGTGCTGCCTGCTGCTGAGCGCGTTGTCGTCGAACCGCGGTCTCGGCCCGGTCGCGGCCATCGGGATCGTCTCGGCGCTGGTGTCGTCGCTGACGTTCCTCCCGGCGGCGCTGCTGCTGCTCGGGCGGGCCGCCTTCTGGCCGGCGCGCCGGCGTCCACGGCGGACGCGCTGGGAGCGCGTCGCCCGGCTGGTCGGTCGCCGGCCCAAGCTCGTCTGGGCCGGCACGGCGCTCGTGCTCGCCGGGCTGGCCGCGTTCGTGCCGCTGCTGCGCGCGGACGGCGTCCAGCCCGCGGACGTCTTCCTCGGCCCCACCGACGCGGTGTCCGGGCAGGAGGTCGTCGCGGCGCACTTCCCGGGGGCCGAACGCAGCCCGGTCGTGGTCATCGCGCGGCGGGAGCGAGCGGCGGAGGTGACCGCGAGGATCCGCGCGGTTCCCGGCGTGACAGCGGTGAATCCCGGTGCCGGGCAGGCGGACGGGCTGGTCGAACTCGACGCCGCGGTGAACGTGCCGGAAGCGGCCGAACCGGGAATCGTCCGGGACATCCGCGCCGCCGTGGCGGCCGTGCCCGGCGTCCTGGTGGGTGGCCATGCGGCGATCCAGGCCGAGATCCGCGAAGCCGCCGAACGCGACCGCGTGGTGGTGATCCCGGCCGTGCTCGGCGTGGTCCTGCTCGTGCTGGTGTTCCTGCTGCGGGCCGTGCTGCTCCCGCTGGTCCTCGTGGCGACCGTCGTGCTGTCGTACCTGGCCACCCTCGGCACCGGGGCCCTGGTGTTCAACGACGTGCTCCACCTGCCGGGAGCCGACCCGTCACTGCCGCTCTACGCGTTCGTCTTCCTGGTGACCCTCGGCGCGGAC
Source organism: Amycolatopsis kentuckyensis (assembly GCF_002155975.1). GTDB lineage: Bacteria > Actinomycetota > Actinomycetes > Mycobacteriales > Pseudonocardiaceae > Amycolatopsis > Amycolatopsis kentuckyensis. The sequence goes on along the minus strand of NZ_MUMI01000218.1, from coordinate 9,841 downwards.
TACAACATCTTCCTGATGACGCGCGCCCGCGAGGAGTCCTTCGTGGACGGTCCGAGCGCCGGGACGATCAGGGCGCTGAAGCTGACCGGCCCGGTGATCACCTCGGCCGGCGTCGTCCTGGCCGCGACGTTCGCCGCACTGGCGGTGCTGCCGATCCTGTTCATGGCCCAGATCGCGTTCCTGGTCGCCTTCGGCGTGCTGCTGGACGCGCTGGTGGTGCGCTCGCTACTGGTGCCCGCCCTCGCCGTCCACTTGGGACGGCGTGGCTGGTGGCCCGGCCGGATCGGCCGCCATGCCGGCTGAATCCGGGCGGATCCGCAGCGCGAGCAGCGCGCCGAGCGCGATCACCGCCGCCGCGACGAGCACCGCGGCGTGGAGACCGGGCACGAAGGCCGGCCCACGGCCCTGCGCGGTCTCGTCCACCGGGCCGCCCCGGGGCAGCTCGGCCGCCACCCGCCAGGACACCACGGCACTGAGCACCGCGATCCCCACGGCGCCACCGAGCTGCGTCGCCACCTGCTGGAGCGCGGAGGCCTGCGCGGACATGGACTCCGGTGCGCCCGCCACGATCACCTGCGTCGCGGCGATGAGCGCGACGCCGGTGCCCAGGCCCGTCACCACGGTCGCCGGCCCCGTGGCGGCCCACGCGGTGTCGGTGCCGAGGACCAGCAGCCCGGTGATCCCGGCCGCGAGCAGCGCGAAACCGCCGGCGGCCGGCCCGCGGGGGCCGAACCGCGCGACCAGGGCACCGCCGAGTGGCGCGCCGAGCACTACCGAGCACGTCACCGGAAGCAGCCATTCGCCGGTGTGCACCGGATCGAGACCACGCAGGTTCTGGAGGTACAGGGTGAGGCAGAACAACAAACCGAACAGCGCGAAGAACGCCATCGCCGTCAACGCCGCGCCGATCGCGACGCCCGGGGTACGCAGTAGCTCGGCCGGCCGCCCCGGCGGTCCGGGCGCCCGCGATTCGGTCACCCGGTAACCGGTCACGGCGACCACCACCAGCGCGACGGGCACGTTCATGAGGAACACCGCGGGCCAGCCGAAGGCGTGCACGACGGCGCCGGCGATGATCGGCCCGGCCGCGATGGCGGCCGCCGACGTCGCACCCCAGATCCCCAGCGCGAGCTCGAGCCGGGCCCGGCCGAACGCCGACCTGACGAGGGCGAGCGCCGCGGGCTGCAGCAGCGCGGCGCAGAGACCCTGCAGGCCGCGGAAGGCGATCAGGAGCTCGCTCGTCGTGCCGGTCGCGACGAGCGCCGAAGCCAGTCCGAAGCCGCCGACCCCGGCGAGGAAGACCTTCCGGCGCCCGGCCCGGTCGGCGAGCCGGCCCGCCGGCACCAGCGCGAGCGCCAGTGCGACCAGATAGGCGTTCGCGATCCACTGCAGTTCGCCGAACGACGCACCCGCCGAACGGCCCATTTCCGGGCCGGCGACGGTGAGGGCGGTTCCGTCCAGGCCGACCAGCATTCCGGCCAGGCACACGGCGGTCAATGTCGACCACGGGTGCCGGGTGGGTCCGCTGCGGGAATTGTCCATCGGTACTCCCGTCGGTGCGAAGACGGTTGCTCACGATAGAGGTAGAATTGCCGGAGAATCAAGAGAGTGGGCGGATGAACCCCGAATGCGGAATCGCGGTCGAAACCGAACGATTTCCCGGGCCCGGCCGGGTGGAACTCCGCGTGCGGTCCGCCGCGCTGGGCCGGACGGCGGAGGTCCGGCTCCTCACACCAGCAGGCTGGACGCCGCGGCCGGACCGGCACTGGCCGACGCTCTACCTGCTGCACGGCGGCGACGACGGCCCGGCCTGCTGGACCGAGCACACCGACATCGCGCGGCTGGCCCGGACCTCCGGGGTGCTCGTGGTCCTGCCCGAGGGTGGGCGAGCGGGGTTCTACACGGACTGGCGGCGGGCCGACCGGAGCGGCTCGGTGCCGGACTGGCCCCGGTTCCACCTCGACGAGGTCCGGCCCCTGCTGGAGCGGCGCTACGGCGCCGGACCGGCCCGGGCGATCGGCGGGGTGTCCATGGGCGGCTACGGAGCTTTGGTCTACGCGGCGCGCAATCCCGGCATGTTCGCCGCGGCCGCGTCCTACAGCGGTCTGGTGCACACGACGAGACGCGGTGTCCCGACGTTGCTGCGGCTCTACCTGCGCAGCGTCGGGGAACGGATCGACGCGATGTGGGGCCCGCGTCACGCGGAACGCACCCGCTGGGCCAAGCGGAATCCGTACCTGCTCGCGCGCGGGCTCGCCGCCACGCCGCTCTACCTGTCCGCGGGCACCGGGGTGCGGGTACCGGGGGACCAGCCGGCACCGGGTGATCGCCTGCTCGAACGGCTGATCGCGCCCGGCTCGCGAGATCTCGCGGCCCGGCTTGCCGAGCTGGGCTGCCCGCCACGCACCAGTTTCGGCCCCGGCACGCACTACTGGCCGTCCTGGCGGCGTGAGCTGATCCGGTCGTGGGGGTTCTTCCTGACGGCGTTCAGGTCGCGGGCGGCCGGTGCTGTGATCCCGTGACAATCGGGGACGCGCCTCCTGTCCCGGGCGAGCAGAATCGCCGAACTCGTTTCGGGATTTCCGGATCCGATCTTGTCCACGGCGAGCAGGCATCGCTAGCCTCCCGGGAGGCGCGGATTTCCGGAACCCCGGCGTCGCCGTTATTCGTGAATCGCACGGTAGGGATAGCCATGCCTGTCGAAGTAAATGTGCCCGAATTCGCCTTCGAACCGGTGACGGTTTCGCTTGCTCGGCACGCCGGGGGCGCGCGGTGCGAAGATCCGGCTTTCACGTTCCTCGACTTCGGCAGCAGCACCGACGGGGTGCCGAGCACCGTGAGCTGGCTCGAGCTCGACCGCCGGGCGCGGGCCATCGCGGTCCGGCTCGACCGGCTGGCCGAGCCGGGTGATCGCGTGGCCGTCCTGTGCCCCCAGAACCTGGACTACGTCGCCGGGTTCCTCGCCGCGTTGTACGCCGGCCTGACCGCGGTCCCGCTGGTCGAGCCCGGCGGGCCCACGCACCTGCGCCGCCTCGTCGGTGCGCTCACCGACTGCGCGCCCCGGGTGTGGCTCACCTCGTCGTCGGCGCTGCCCGCGGTCCGGCAGCTGCAGCACGGCGGCGAGGTGCCGGAGCCGCGGCGCATCCTGGTCGTGGACCGGATCGGCACCCGGTCCGCCGACGAGTTCCTGCCGGTGCGCATCGACCAGGAGCAACCCGCCTACCTGCAGTACACCTCGGGGTCGACCCGGCGCCCGGCGGGCGCGGTGATCACCCACCGCGCGCTGCTGGCCAACATCAGGCAGGCCCAGGCGGCCTTCGGCCTGGACGCCTCGACCACCAGCGTCGGCTGGCTGCCCTTCTTCCACGACATGGGGCTGCTCCAGCTCATCTGCCTGCCGGTGGTGCTGGGCTGCCGGACCGTGTTCACCACGCCGTCGGCGTTCACCCGGCGCCCGGTGCGCTGGCTGCGGATGCTGGCGAGCCACCCGCGCGTCCTGACCGCGGCGCCCAACTTCGCGTTCGAGTACGCGGCCGCGAAACTGACCGCCGAGGAGCGCGCCCGCCTCGACCTGAGCGGGGTCGAGGTGGCGATCAACGGCAGCGAGCCGGTGCGGGACGCCACCGTCGCCGGGTTCCTGTCCGGTACCGCGGGGACCGGGTTCGCGGCGACCGCGCACCGGCCCTCCTACGGCCTGGCGGAGGCCACGGTGTTCGTGACCACGACACCGGCCGGCACCCCGCCGCGCGCGGTGGCGTTCGACCGGGACCAGCTGAGCAAGGGCACGGCCGTGCCCGCGGCCGGACCGGGCGAGCGCACGGTCACGATGGTGTCCGTCGGCCGTCCGGCCGGCCAGCACCTCCGCATCGTCGACCCCGATCTCGGGGTCGTGCTCCCGGACGGCGAAGTCGGGGAAATCTGGATCCACGGCCCCAACGTCGCTTCGGCGTACTGGGGGCGGGTTGCCGAGTCCGAAAGCACTTTCGACGGCAGGCTCGCCACGGCGGAGGCCGGTGTCCCCGCCGACAGCTGGCTGCGCACCGGCGATCTCGGGGTGATCCACGAAGGCGAGCTGTTCGTCACCGCCCGGCTGAAGGACCTGATCGTCGTCGACGGCCGGAACCACCACCCGCACGACATCGAAGCGACCGTGCAGGACGCGCACCACGCCATCCAGCGCGACCGCCTGGCCGCCTTCAGCGTCGAGAAGAACGGCCGCGAGGTACCGGTCGTCGTCGCCGAACGGGTCCGGACCGCCGACCACGAGCCGGACATCGCCGAGGTCGAGCGGGCCGTGCGCGCGGCCGTATCGCGGCACCACGACCTGCGGCTGGCCGACTTCGTGCTGGTCCGGCCGGGCAGCGTGCCGCGCACGTCCAGCGGGAAGATCGCCCGTTCCCAGGCGCGGGACCGCTACCTCGACGGCGTCCTCGCGACCGGTGGCCGGTGCGCTCGATGACACCGTCGGAGCTGGAACGCTGGCTGGTCGCGGCGATCGCGGACCTGTGCGCGGTGGAACCCGCGTCGGTTGACGTGGACCGGCCGCTGCGTGACCACGGCCTCGGTTCGCGGGAAGCGCTGGAGCTGGCCGGCGACCTCGAGAACCTGCTGCGCAACGACGTTCCGGTGGCACTGCTCTGGGAGTACCCGACGATCCGCCTGCTCGCCCAGGCGCTGGCCGGCGAGCAGGCCGGGTTCGCCGCCTCCGCCGTGCCGTGCGGCGTCCCTGGAGTGGGAGAGCCCGTCGCGGTGATCGGCATCGGGTGCCGGCTGCCCGGGGGAGTCCACGGCCCCGGCGCGTTCTGGGACCTGCTGCGCGAGGGGCGTGCGGGGATCGTCGAGGTCCCCGCCGATCGGTGGCCGCAGTTCGGGCACGACTCCCCGGAAGAGGCCGAGGTGCTCTCCGGCACCGCGCGGCACGGCGGTTTCCTCGACAACATCGCCGGGTTCGACGCCGAGTTCTTCGGCATCACGCCGCGGGAAGCCCGCGTGATGGACCCCCAGCAGCGCCTGCTGCTGGAAGTCACCTGGGAGGCGTTCGAGCACGCCGGGCTGGCGCCGGAGCGGCTGCGGGGCAGCGCGACCGGGGTGTTCGCCGGGGTCGGCGGCACCGAGTACAGCCGGCTGACCCTCGCCGACGTGAGCCGCATCGACGCCTGGACGGCCACCGGGGCCTCGATGGCGGTGGCGGCGAACCGGCTGTCGTACGCGTTCGACCTGCGCGGCCCCAGCGTTGCGGTGGACACCGCGTGCTCGTCGTCGCTGGTGGCGGTCCACCTGGCCATGCTGAGCCTGCGGGCGGGCGAGTGCGAGCTCGCGGTCGCGGCCGGGGCGAACCTGGTGCTGGGGCCCGAGATCACGGCGGGTTTCGACCGGCTGGGCGTCACCGCACCCGACGGCCGGTGCAAGGCGTTCGATGCGGCGGCCGACGGGATCGGACGCGGTGAAGGCATCGGGGTCGTGGTGCTGAAGCCGCTGCCGGCCGCGGTGCGCGCGGGCGACCGGGTGCTGGCCGTCCTGCGGGGCTCGGCGGTGAACTCCGACGGCCGGTCGAACGGCTTGACCGCGCCCCGGCCGCACGCCCAGCAGGAATTGCTGGTGGCGGCGTGTGTCGCGGCCGACGTCGACCCGGCCGAGGTCGACTACGTCGAGGCGCACGGAACCGGGACGCCGCTGGGCGATCCGATCGAGGCGGGTGCGCTGGGCAGCGTGCTGGGCACCTGGCGGCCCGCGGATCGTCCGCTGCTCACCGGTTCGGTCAAGACGAACCTCGGTCACCTGGAAGCCGCTGCCGGGATCACCGGCTTGATCAAGGTCGTCCTGTCCCTGGTCAACCGGGAGATCCCCGCCAGCCTGAACTTCACGAACCCCAGCCCGCACATCCCGTTCGGCGACCTCGGGCTCGCCGTCGTGCCGGAGCGCCGTCCGTGGCCGGTCACCGGGCGTCCGGCGCTGGCCGGGGTGTCCGCCTTCGGCTTCGGCGGGACCAATGCCCACGTCGTGGTCGAGCAGGCGGTGGTGCCGGCCGGTGGCCACGAGCCGGCGGACGGGCCCGGCCAGTTCCTCGTGGCCGCGCCGTCGGAGCCACGGCTGCGGGAAGCCGCCGGACGGCTGGCCGATTGGCTGAGCGGGCCGGGAAAGTACACCCCACTGTCCGATGTGGAGCACAGCATGGCCCGGCGGGCGAGTGGCCGGTGCCGCGCCGTCGTCACGGCGGGCACGACCGGGGAGCTGGCGGCTGGGCTGCGGGCGGTGGCCGCCGGCGAGACGCCGGCCGGGGTCTCGATCGGCCGGAGCGATCGTTCCGGCCCGGGGGCGGTGTGGGTGTTCTCCGGGCTCGGCTCCCAGTGGGCGGGCATGGGACGGCGGCTGCTCGCCGAGGAGCCGGCGTTCGCCGCGGCGATCGACGAGATCGACGAGACCCTGTGGGAAGAATCCGGCGATTCGGTCCGGGTCGCCCTGCAGCGCGGCACCGAACCGGAGGCCTTCGAACAGCTCCAGGTCGTCGTGTTCGCCGTGCAGGTGGCGCTCGCCCGGCTGTGGTCGCACCACGGGGCCTGGCCGGCCGCCGTGATCGGGCATTCGCTCGGCGAGGTGGCCGCGGCGGTCACCGCCGGCGCGCTGTCGCTGGAGGACGGCACCCGGCTGGCCCGGCGCCGGGCGCGGGAGCTCGCGACGACCGCGGGCACCGGGGCGATGGCCGTGCTCGAGCTGCCCGCGTCCGACGTGGAGCTCCTGCTCGCCGACCACCCCGAGGTCGACATCGCGGCCTTCAACTCGCCCGGGATGACGGTGGTGGCCGGGCCGGTCGCCCCGGTCCGGGAGCTGGCGGCGGTCGTCGAGCGGCGCGGCCTGCTGGCCAGGCTGGTCAACTCCACGGTCGCCGGCCACTGCCGGCTGGTCGCGGGGGCCGCCGACGCCGTCCGGGCCGACGTGGAGGACCTGCTGCCGGTGACGCCGGAGACCCGGGTGTACTGGACCGCGCTCGACGACCCGCGTTCCAGCGTCATCGCGGACTCCGGCTACTGGGCGGCCAACGTGCGCAATCCGGTCCGGTTCGTCACGGCGGTGGAGGCCGCTCTCGCGGACGGGTACCGAACCTTCGTCGAAGTCTCGCCTCACCCGCTCCTGGGACACGCCATCGCCGAGACGGCCGCCGCGTCCGACCTCGAGGCGGTCGCGCTGGCCACCCTGCGGCGCTCCGACGACGAGCGCCGCGAGTTCCACACGGCGCTCGGGGCGTTGCTGGCGCACGGGCACCTGCGGACGCGGACGGCGGGGGAGCTGGTCGATCTTCCCCTCACCGCGTGGCAGCACACCCGGTACTGGGCGCCGCCGGTCACGCCGGCGGCGGCGCCCGGCGAGCATCCGCTGCTGGGCAAGCACATCGAGCACCCCGGCGGCAGCGTCCACCTGTGGCGCCCGGACCTCGGGACCGGGCGGCTGCCCTGGCTCGCCGACCACCGGGTCGACGGCGTTCCCGTGCTGCCCGCGGCGTGTTACCCGGAGATGGCGGTCGCGGCGGCGTCGACGGCTCTGGGGGTGCCGGCGGAACAGCTCGCATTGGCGGATCTGGTGCTGTACCAGCCGTTGCCGCTCGACGTGAGCACTCCGGTCACGGTCACCATGGAGGGCGGGGACCGGTTCACGGTCCAAGCGAAGGACCCGGACGGTACCTGGACGCGCTACGCCGACGCCCGCGTGGTCACGAATGCCGAGGCGGTGCCTGCGCCGGACCTCGCCGACGAGGAAGGCGCCGTGCCGATGGCCGCCGCCGAGCTCTACGACCGGCTGCGCGCGCTGGGGATCGGCTACGGCCCGGCGTTCCGGGGCGTCACCGGCGTCCGGGGGACGAGCACGGCCGCGACAGTCCACATCGGACTACCCGATGCGGCACCGCGTGCCGGCTACCTCCTGCACCCCGTGCTGGTCGACGCCTGCCTGCAAGGATTCGCGGCCACCTTGTCCACTGCGGACGACGATCGGTATGTGCCGGTGACGTTCGGTACCGTCCGGGTCCGCGGGGACGTGCGCACCGGGGTGCTCGCGAGACTGCGGGTCGATGCCGGCGGTGCGGGCAGCCTGTGCCTGGTCGACGGCGCCGGCCTGCCGGTGCTCGAAATCGCCGGTGTCGTCATGCGGCCGGTGCCGCGCACGCCGGACCTGCGCGACGCACTGCTCACCCGGGTCTGGCGGGCCACCGACCTGCCCGCCGCCGGCCGGGCGGACCGGGTGCTCGTGGTCGCGGGCCGGCGCAACGCGTTCGCGAACAAGGCGATCGCCGCGCTGGAGCGGGCCGGGGCCCGCGCGGTCGTGGTCTCGTCGCTGGACCGCGAGCTGCTGGCCCGGCACCGGCCGTCCGCCGTGGTGCTGCTGGTTCCCGGGGACACGTCGGGTGCTCCGGAGGCCGGGCGGCGCGCGGTGCTGACGGCCGTCGACTGCGTTCGTGAGCTGACGGCGCTGCCCGGCCGCCCGCCGCGGCTGTGGCTGGTCACCCTCGCCGCCGCGGCCGTCCGGCCCGGCGAGGCCGGGCAACCCGGCCCCGCGGCGCTGCGCGGCCTGGTCCGGGTGCTCGCCTTCGAGCAGCCGGCCGTCCGGGCGACGCTGCTGGACCTCGACCCGGACGGCCTTTCCCAGGTGGCAGTCGAGGTCGGTGCCGACGCGGACGACGACGAGGTGGCGTGGCGTGCCGGTTGCCGGTACGCGGCGCGCCTGGAGCGCGCCACCGCCCCCTCGGCGGGCGAGATCCCCTTCGTTCGCCGAGGGGCCGGGTACGTGATCACCGGTGGCTTCGGCGGGCTCGGGCTGCTGCTGGCCCGTGAGCTCGCCGAGCGGGGTGCCGGCCGGATCGTCCTCAACGGACGGTCCGGGCCGGGCCCCGAGGCGGCCGCGGTGATCGATCAGCTCCGGGCGGCGGGCACCGAGGTCGTGGTCGTGCCGGGGGACATCGCGGCGCCGGGCGTCGCCGAACGGGTGGTCGAGGCCGCGGGCGACCTGCGCGGTATCGCCCACGCCGCCGCGGTTTTCGACGACCGCACGGTCGAGCGGCTCGACGAGGACGTCCTCGACCGGACCTGGCGGGCGAAGGCCGTCGGCGCCTGGCGGCTGCACCGGGCGAGCGAGGGGCGGGCACTGGACTGGTGGCTGGCCTTCTCGTCCGCCGCCGCGTTGCACGGACTGCCCGGGCAGCCGGCGTACGCCTCGGCCAACGCCTACGTCGACGCGCTGGTCGCCCTGCGCCGGGCCGCCGGCCTCCCCGCCACGACGGTGAACTGGGGCACCTGGGCCGGCGTCGGCGCCGCCGCCGGGATCGAGGTCCCGTGGGTGCGCCCCATCCAGCCCGGGGAAGGGCTCGGCCTGCTGGCCGACGTCGTCAGTGCCGGCGCGTCCGGGTTCGGTGCCGTGCGGCTGAACACCCGCCGTCTCGCCACCCAGTTCCCGGATCTGGTCTCGGTCCCGTTCTTCGCCGGGATACTCGGCCGGCCTCCCGGCGAGAGCGCGGGGGCCGTTTCGTGGGCGGATCGCGGCCCCGCCGAAGCCCGGGAGCTGATCGCCCGGCAGCTGGCGGAGCGCGTGGCGTCGGTGCTGGAACTGCCGTCGCTCGTCGACGACGTGCCGCTCGTCGGTCTCGGCGTGGACTCGCTGCTGGCGGTCCGCATCCGGAACGCCGTGGACCACGACTTCGGCGTGCACCTGCCGCTGGCGACGATCCTGCGCGGGGCGACGCTGGCCGACCTGCGGAAGCACCTGTACACCGAACTGGGGATCGCCGGCGCGGGACCGCGGCCGGACGCGGTGACCGTCGTCGTGCCACCGCGGGACGCCGCCGAGCGGCTGGTCA
>NZ_MUMI01000217.1 GCF_002155975.1 Amycolatopsis kentuckyensis | reverse complement strand
CGGCGAGCGCGAGCGCGGGCGGCTTGCGCCACAGGATCTCCGGGGTCGGGATCGGCGCCATGGCCATCGCCTCGACCTCGACGTCGGTGCGGGCCTGATCAGCGTCGACCTTCAGGAACACGTCACCGACGCGCAGGGTGGCCCGCTCGCGGTGGGCGACGACGACCTCGACCTCCTCCACGCCGGCATTGTCGCGGGGACGATCACCGACGTCATCTGGTTTATCGCGTCGTCCGCCATGCGCCGAGTGCCGGGATAACCGGTGGACCGGCACGGCCGACCCCCCTAGCCTTCCGTCGAACCGTGTGGCTTTCCGTCCGAAGAGGTGCATTGCATGAATGTCCGGGTAGCCCGGCCGTCGACGGCCGACTCAGTGCTGACCACTGTGAGTCACCCCTTGGACGTGAGGAATCCCCGAAGTGGATCTACCCCGTAGCTTCACCATCCGTGAGAGCAGCCACCGCATCCACAACCCGTTCACCAGCCGGAAACTGGCTGTCCTGGGCGAGGCGCTGAACCCGCCACCCGGCACCCGGGTGCTCGACCTGGCCTGTGGCTCGGGCGAGCTGCTGTGCACCTGGGCCCGCGATCACCGCATCACCGGAACCGGCGTCGACATCAGCACCGCGTTCCTGGCCAAGGCCCGGGCACGAGCGATCGAACTGGAGGTCGCCGGACAGGTCACTTTCACCCACGGCGACGCGTCGGACCACGTGGCCGACGAGCCGGTCGAGATCGGGTGCTGTGTCGGTGCGACCTGGATCGGAGGCGGCGTTGCCGGCACCGTGGACCTGCTTCGCCGCAGCCTGCGCCCCGGCGGCACGATGCTGATCGGCGAGCCGTACTGGCGCAGGGAACCGCCGGACCAGGCCACCGTCGAAGGCTGTCACGCCACCAGTGCGGACGATTTCCGCGTCCTTCCGGAACTGTTGGAACAGTTCGGGCAGCTGGGTTGTGACGTCGTGGAGATGGTCCTGGCCGACCAGGACAGCTGGGACCGCTACGTCGCGGCTCAATGGCTCAACACCCGCCGCTGGCTGGACGCAAATCCCGACGACGAACTGGCCGAGCAGATGCGCGCGGAACTCACCACCGCTCCCGTGCGCCACGCCCGATACCAACGCGAATACCTCGGCTGGGGCGTCTTCGCTCTGATGAACCGCTGACACGAGCGGCGTAGTGAGTCCCGGTGCCTCGGCACCGGGACTCACTCACATCGGCATGAGCGGTCGTCGGTCCTCTGTTGCAGCCGAGCGAGGCCGTGGGTGGATTATTGGGGGCCCGTCAGCCGCAGAACTGTTGGAGGGATTCGATGGCTGTCAGTAGTGAGCAACGTCGTCGAGCTCGTGCCGATCGCGTCGAGGCGCAGTTCTCGTCAGGGGATGTTGAGGCGGTGCTGGATTTGCTGCAGTTGGCGGACATGGCGTGGCACGATTGCTATGGTCCGCGTGAAGTTGAGGTGCCTGAGCTGGTTCTGGAGGATGTGCTGCTGCTGGCCGAGGGTGATCTTGCGAGGTTGATCCGGATCTGTCGAGCGGCTGTTTTGGACTTCCGGGATGTCCGGGTGGCTGCGGGCAGCGAGCGTGCGAAGAGTCGCTGAGAAGCTTCCCGCTGTCCGGTCGAAGGGGTGGCTGCCTACCTTGTCGACGAAGACGCGGATGTCCACAACATCACCGAGGCCGCCGTCCGGGAGGACGCGATGATGGCAGCGTTGAGTTACTGAGAACCGTTGCCCATTTCCTTCAGGGCAGCCTTCAACGGCTTCGTGGGGAGCCGTCCCGGTGGGGTGGCGGCGTGGACCACGTCCGCAGCCTTGACGACCTTTGTCTGGTCGAGCGGGATCCAGTAGTCGCTGACCCAGGTCTTCGCCTCGACGTACCGGCCACTGCCCGACGGCTTGCTCGTGCTGAGCGGCGCGATCTTCACGGCGTCCGAACCGTCGATGCTCAGACCGGTCCGAAGGATGACGACCTTCTTGTGGTTGTGCTTCATGATCATGCCGACGTTCATCGATGCCATCCGGCGAGCCTCCAGGTGGGATGAACCTCGAACCATAGGTTTACACCGGGTAGCTGGCGAGGCCCGAATGGGGGAACCGTGGCCAGCGACAGCGGAGCGTGGCCCATTCGATTCCGGTGGTCACGCTGACATTCACCGGTCAGGTGTGAGTGCCGCCCCGCGCCTCAACGGCCTCGATCGCCGGACACGCTGAGGTCGTGGAACAAACTTGCGGGCGTCTATCGGGCCGACGGCGACGCCGAACATCCGCTCTTCGGCACGAGCGTGCGATCGCCGGACGACCGGTCTGCGGTGGCCCGAGAAGCTCACGCCCGGCGCCTGGCCGAAAGACGAGGCCTGGGCTCCGACTACCCGAAGACGAGCAAGCACGCGCCGACCGTTGTTGCGGCTGCGGTGGCTGCGAACATCAGGCAGATGAGTCCGGCGCCCACGTTGTCGATGATCGCCGCCCACCCTTTCAACGTCGTGGGTTTGCGGAACGCCTTCGCGAGTTCCCACGTGAGCCACCAGAGCCAGATCGCCACCGCCGCCACCAGTGCCAGGGCGGCGCCAGCGAGCCAGTTGTTCCCGTCGAACTTCGCTACCAGGTTGGGCCACGCGCGGCTCGCTCGCGTCAACCCGGCCAGGATGAGCGCCGACAGTATCGACACGGCCACGTCGCGCGCGAACTTCTTCATGCCCTGGTAGTCGGCGAGTGCCCGCGCGGTGTTGCTTGAACGCCGTTCGGGAGCTGCCACGCCAACTCATCGTCTCGTCCGGCCTTGTCGCGCACGTCGTCTGACCAGCGATGTTCGTCGTGCGGCGACGTAACCTGAACGCTTTGGGCGCGCGTTGGCAAAGACGGGGTGTCAGGGCGAAGCGAAACCCGAGGAGCTTCATGGCGTCAGACGCGGAACTGATCGGTAGGTCGCTGCGCGGGGACACCGATGCCTTCGTGGAAGTGATCAGCCGGCACGAGACCGCGCTCGGTAACTACCTGGCGCGCAGAGTGGGGCGGCAGGCCGCCGAGGACGTGCTCGGCGATGTGTGGGTGGCGGCCTACGAGTCCCGTGCGAACTACGACCGTTCGTACCCCGAAGCCAGGCCTTGGTTGTACGGCGTCGCGCTGAACAGGCTGCGCCGGCACTGGCGGTCCGAGCCGGCCGAGGAGCCGGCGGCGGACCTGGCCGGCGTCGCGAGTGACTGGGATCCCTGGCCGGCGGTGGATGCCCGCGTGGACACGCAGGCACTGCTGAGCCGGGCACTGGCTCGGCTCAAACCGGAAGAGCGGGAAGTGCTGGGCCTGGTCGCCTGGGAGGACCTGACCGTCGCCGAGGCCGGGCGGGTGCTCGACATCCCGGCCGGCACCGCCCGCCGCCTGTTGCACCAGGCGCGCAAGGCATTGCGTGAAGCCCCCGAAGTGGTTGCGCTGCTGCAAGTCCCGACAACGTGAAAGACAGCCCATGGATGAAATGGATCTCATGAAGAATCTGCGTGACGTGCCGTCTCCCGGTCCCGAGGCCTATGACCGTGCCCGCACGGCACTGCGGACGGCGATGGGGGAACCCGAGGCCACGGTCGTGCGCCCGAAGCGCTGGTTCTCCTGGCCCAAGGTGGGTGTCGCCGCCGTGGGCGCGGCAGCCGTCGCGGCGGCTGTGGTGCTGGGTACGTCAGGCGGCAGCGTCCCGGCCGTCCCGCCCGCCGCGGCCCCGCAGGCGGTCGAGGCGCCGCTGGTGAAGCTGGCCTCCGCGGTCACGGCGGCCGGCACACAGCCGGGAGACGCATCGCTGATCGTCAACACGAAGTTCGGCCTGGACGGCAAACCGGACCTCAACTACACGCTCTACACCGACAAGGGACAGCAGTTCACGGGCGACTCGGCGAAGACCCTGGTGGCCGCCGTCGCCGAGGGCCGCGGCGAGCCTGCCACGCCGTACGACGGAAAGGTCATGGCGGCGGCCCGTCTCGCTGCGAAGGGCGACGTGGAGAAGGCCAGGATCGCGATGATCACCGCGTCCAACAATGCCCTGGGAGTCGGCCTGAGCCCCGCCGAAGCCGACAAGGCGTGGGCGGACGCCCAAGCGGAGACCGCGGAGATGTTCCGCAAGGTCGGCAAGCCGGTTCCGGCCCCCAAACCGCGTCCGACGGGCAAGGAGCTGGAGAACCTCATCAACAACCACCTGTGGAGCAACGCCGAACACGCGCTGTTCGCCAACGCCGCCGACGCGGAGGTCCGCGCGGGCGTGCTGAAGCTGTACGCGACCATCCCGGACATGATCGTCGGCAAGACCGACGTCGACGGCCAGGCCGCGCTGACCCTCACGGCGCCCCCGGCCATCCTGGGCGGCGGCGCGGACGTCCTCATCATCAACGCCGACAACGGCCTGCCGATCCGTGAGGAGATCACTTCGGCGGAATCGGCCAAGCGCTACGTGGTGAACTACAAGGCCGCCCGCGTGACCCTCGCCGACGTGGCCGCGGGCAAGATCTGATCCTCGTACCGGAATGCCCTGGGAGGGCCGAGATCACCTCGGTCCTCCCAGGATCGTCCTGTCTGTGCGGACGGCGGGAACGAGCCGCTGTGTAGGCTGCGGAAATGGTCGAGATCCGGGGGCAGCTCGGCAACCGCCGATGAGAACTACTGGCCGGAAACGGCGTCGCAAACGCCGAGCGACCCGTTCGATCACGCCGGCGGTCTCGATCCGTTCGAAGCCGCATGTGCCGCCATGTCTTCGATCGCCGTCCGGATTCCGCGGGTGGTGATGGTGGACCGCACCAGGAGTCTGCTCGCGGGCGAGGTGGCTGTGCTGGCCCGCCTCGGTGACATGGTCCGGGCGATGCACGGCAGCCGGCGTGATCGATACGGTCACCCGGGCGACCGTGTCGGCGGCACCGATCCGGTGGCGCAGCTCATGCTGCGCCGCGCGCTGGGCCATGTGGCCGGCCCGTTGCGGCTCCTGGGCGGTGATTTCCCGGATCGGCCGGTGATGCTGGAGATCGTGGACCAGAACATCGGCCGGACCCTGGCGCAGCTGCCCTGAGAGCCCAGGGGAACGCTCCGTCATCGGCATGACCGGTGTCGCCGGACGCGCTGGGTCCGGCGGCTCGCTGTCACCCGGCGGGGTGGCGACCGGTCGGCCGCACACAGAACTCCGTGCCGTCCGGATCCGCGAGGACGACGGTGCCGTCGTCGCGGGCGTCGAGCCGGGTGGCACCGAGGGAGAGCAGCGTGTCGACCGCCGCCCGCTGGTCGCCGTCCGGCGGGAGCAGCTCGAAGCGCTGCCGGTTCGGCGCCGCGGGCGTGCCGTCCCAGGTGTCCCAGGCGAGTTTTGTGCCGCCGTGCGGTGACTGGATCGCGGTCTGCTCGCCCCGGTCCCACACCAGTGGCCAGCCCAGCGCCCCGCTCCAGAACAGGCCGGCCTGCCGGGTGCCGGCGCAGGTGAGCTCGCCCAGCGGGCCGCACCCGGCAAGGTAGTCGTTGCCGGGCTCGATCACGCAGAACTCGTAGCCCGCCGGGTCGGCCAGGACGACGTGCGCCTCCTCGGGTCGCTGCCCGACGTCGACGTGCCGGCCACCGAGCCTGATCGCCGTGGCCACCGTGCGCCGCTGGTCTTCGAGGTCGGCGCTGGTCAGGTGCAGGTGCATCCGGTTCTCGCCGAGCCGGCCGGCGCGGCCCGGTACGAACCGCAGGCCGAGCTGGGCGTCGCCGCCCGGTAGCAGCAGACCGCCGTCGTCCTCGATGCTCTCCCGGCCGAGCAGGCCGGCCCAGAAGCGTGCCGGTTCAGCCGGGTTGGCCGCCTCGAAGGTCACCGCCAGCAGTTGCGAACGCATCACCGGAACGTACCGTGGTGGCCGGCCCTTGCGGCTACTGGCTCAGGCCTTTCCGTTGCCGGCGAAGCTGTCTTCCGCCGCTTCCAGCCGGGGGACCGCGATGCCCAGCCGTCGTGCTTCGGCCAGGGCGTCGCGGCAGACCTCCCGGGGCTCCTCGGCGCCGGGGTCGGCATGACCCTCGAAACTCCTGCGCGCCAACGGGACATGAGCGGTCACCCACGCGAACGCGGGAGCCGTCAGCCACGTCGGCGCGCGGTACCCCAGCGTGCCACTCCGGTGACGGCGCAGGTCGGCACCGCGCGCCTCGAGCACCGGCAGAAGCTCGCGGGCGGCCAGCAGCGCCTCGCGGAAGTCGCCCGTCGCCCCCGGCAGTTCGGACAGCGTTCCCCGCCGCAAGCCCTGTGCGTGCAAGCCGGCGTTCAGCACGAAATGGAGCCACAGCCAGCCGCGGAAATCGCGCTTCTCCCGCAACCGGAACCCGGCCTCGCGAAACACCCGCCGCGCGACTCTCTCGCGTTCGGTCGGGGGCCGGTCGAGCGTGCCGAAGACGACCGCGGGCAGCAGCGTCGCGCGGAGCACGCCGTCTTCGCCGAAGCCGCCACCGGCCAGCGGGAAGCCCCACGCGACCTGATCGACGGGCAGCGCGCCGATCGCGGCCAGTGGCTCGGCCCAGATGTTGCCGAACACCAGCACCGTGGCCTTGCCGGCGCGCGGCGCCAGGAAAGCGGCCGCTTCCGCGAGGCGGTGGTGCGGCACACTCAGCACGATCAGGTCGAAATCGTGGTCCGGCGCCAGCTCCTCGCGGTAGCGCACCGGCCATGACTGGACGACGCGCTGCCCCCACAGCCGCTTTCGCGCGTCGAGCAGATCGAGCTCCACCGCCTCCCCGTAAGCCGACGCGCGGCCCGGCCGGACGTAGAACTCGATGTCGTGACCGGCCCGTTCCAGGGCCCAGCCGTACACCGTGGCGATCACGCCCCGGCCGAACATGAGGATCTTCACGCGCACCTCGTCGGGTATGATGAAACTGGAGGTCATCTCCACTTATGACGCTAGGGAGGTGGGCCCCGCTTGTCAACGCGAGGTGGTGGATGAACGCCGACAAGCCGCTGCGCGCCGACGCCCGGCGCAACCGCGAGGCGGTGCTGGCCAAAGCGCGGGAAACCTTCGACGACGGAAGCTTCTTCGAGCTGCGCTTCGACGATTTCGCCCGGTTGGCCGGAGTGGGGACAGGCACGCTGTACCGCCACTTCCCGACGAGGGAGGCGCTGGCCGAGGCGGTCTACCGCGAGGAGGTCGCGACGTTGTGCGACCGCGCCCGCCGGCTGCGGGCCACGCTGCCCGCGGGGGAGGCCTTGGCGAGCTTCCTGCGTGGCATGGTCGGCTACATCGACACCTACCAGGGCCTGGCCCGGACGCTGGCCACGCTCATGGCGACCGGGGCGGGCGCCCTCGCCGAGGGCAGCCGGGAACTGGAGCAGGCCGTCACCGAACTGGTGGCCGCCGCGGTGGCGGAGGGCTCCATCCGCGACGACGTGAATGCCGGTGCCGTCCTGGTGGCCCTGCACGGCATCGGCGCGGCGCACGACCGTCCCGACTGGCGAGCCGAGGCCGACGGCGTCATCACCCTGGTGCTGGACGGACTGCGCCGGGCACCTTGAGGCGACCAGCGGCGAGTCGGGAATTCGTGGCCTTGTCGAGAGTGCCGCTGACGTAGAGCACGTCGCCCATCCGCAGGTCGTCGTCCTGGATGGGCGGAAGGTCGTTGGCGGCCAGCAGGTCTCGGGTGGTGATGGTGTGCAGTGTCCAGCCGCGGCCGGTCAGATAGGGCGCCGCTTCGTTGCGCTCACCGAAATACCGCAGCCGCGCGTGGTCGAGATCGAAACCGTGCGCGCGCCAGCGTTCGGAGATGCGGTGCAGGCCCTCCTTCGTCCGGTCCTCGTCACCCGGCCGCGGGTTGGGCCTGCTTTCGGTGGCGACCCGGCTGCCCGGGGCGCTGAGTTCGGTGATCGTGTCCAGCAGGCGGTCCTGCGCCTCGGGCGGCAGATAGCCCAACAGCCCTTCGGCGCTCCACGCGGTCGGCCGGGCCGGGACGAACCCGGCGGCGCGCAGTGCGGCGGGCCAGTCGTCGCGCAGATCGACCGCGACCGCGCGCCGGTCGGCGGTGGGCGCGGCGCCCGACTCGGCCAGTGTCCGCGTCTTGAACTCGATGACCTGCGGCTGGTCGACCTCGTACACCACAGTCCCGGCCGGCCAGGGCAGCCGGTACGCGCGGGAATCCAGCCCCGAGGCCAGGATCACGACCTGCCGGATGCCCGCGTTCGTCGCGTCGAGGAAGAAATCGTCGTAGAACCTGGTCCGCACCTTGGCCCCGTCGATCGCCATCCGCCCGACCAGGTCGCCGGGCGGCACTTCACCGCTCGCCAGCCGGGTGAGGAGCTCGACGCCGACCGCCCGCACGAGCGGTTCGGCGAACGGGTCGTCGAGGAGCGAACGATCCTCCCGGGTCGCTATCGCCCGGGCCGCGGCGGCCATGGTGGCCGTTGCGCCGACGCCCGAAGCCAGGTCCCAGGTGTCGCCGTCGTGCCTGGTGGAATTCATGCTCTGCCCGGTCTTTCCCGGGACCGGAGGTCCCGTGGTGGCGTGCTCTGCCCGGCGGACGGTAGCGGGACACTCCGTCCGGCTGGCTAAAGTGAGAGCGGTGACCGCTCGTTTGCCTCGCAACCGGCGTTCCGACGCCCGGGACAACCGCGACCGCATCCTCGAAGCGACCCGCTCGGCGTTCCTCACCGAAGGCTTGGACGTCCCGATCCGCGAGATCGCCCGACGCGCCGAGGTCGGGCCGGCGACCGTCTACCGGCATTTCCCGACCAAGGTGACGCTGGTCGGCGCGGCGTTCACCGACCGGATGCGGGCCTGGCGATCCATCCTGGACGAAGGGCTCGCCGACCCCGACCCCTGGCACGGCTTCTGCGTCGCGGTGGAGAAGCTGTGCGAGCTGCAAGCACGCGACCGCGGCTTCGTCACGGCCTTCAAGTCCGCCTTCCCGAGCGCACTGGATTTCGCCGAGAACCGCGCTTCCTCGCTGACGGCCGCCGCCGAACTGATCCGCCGCGCCAAGAACACCGGCCACCTGCGCCCCGACGTCGTCCTGGAGGACCTCCTCCTCGTGATCATGGCCAACGCCGGCATCCACGCGCGGACACCGGAAGCAGCGATCGCGGCCTCCCGGCGTTTCGCCGCACTCGTGATCCACGCGTTCCAGGCCGCACCGGTGCGCTCGCCGCTGCCGCCGGTGCCGCAACTGAGGCCACCAGGCGTCGGGTGACCGGCGGTCGGTCACCGGCCCTCTGTTGCAGCCGAGCGAGGCTGGGGGTGGATCATTGGGGATCCGTCAGTCGCAGAACTGTTGGAGGGATTCGATGGCTGTCAGTAGTGAGCAACGTCGTCGAGCTCGCGCCCACCGTATCGAGGCGCAGTTCTCGTCAGGGGACGTTGAGGCGGTGCTGGATTTGCTGCAGTTGGCGGACATGGCGTGGCACGATTGCTACGGTCCGCGTGAACTTGAGGTACCTGAGCAGGTTCTGGAGGATGTGCTGCTGCTGGCCGAGGGTGATCTTGCGAGGTTGATCCGGATCTGTCGCGCGGCTGTTTTGGACTTCCGGGATGTCCGGGTGGCTGCGGACAACGAGCGTACGAAGAGTCGCTGAGAAAGCTTCCCGCCGCCTGCTCGGAGGTCGGGTTGCTGCCCGCGTGATCCGCCGGTATCCGCGCTGTCGACGGCATGTGAGCGTGTTTCCAGCAGGTGGGGTTTACTGACGCCGTGCACCGCCGAACGTGCAGAGTCGGTCGTGATCGCGGAAATGGCACCGACCATGAGATCGATCCTGTCGAACTCGACGTTGTCGAGCGCGCAGCCGGTAGGACAATGCGTTGCGACATTCCGTGGACCTGCTCGGAGATCTGGAGAGAACCGGCCGCTGCATCCGCGTCGAGGACTGCGTCTACCTGGATGCCCCCGGCGATGGGGACGTGGTACGCCCATCCGGCGTTCCATCTCGTCAAGTAGGCGTCCCTACTTCGGTCGCTGGTGAGGCTTCAGAGCTGCGATCGCGGTGGGGAACTCACGCCTCGACGGGGTGTGCCGAGGGGGCCGCTTCGACGCGCGCACATCGGCAGGAGCGGACGCCGAGCCGTGCGCGGTCAGCGGCAGGAGAGGGCATGGAATCGTCGGCCGGCCGCTGCGGGGGTTGTGACTCCGAGCGTCGTCTCCGGACGGTCTAGGGTGACTGCGTGACCGAGCCTCAGCCTTCCTCGGCCCGGGTGGCCGACTTCCCGATGTTCCTGATCGAGAATGATCGTGAAGAGGCGGGCCGCGGCGCCCGTGACACGATCGGCGGCCATCCGATCCTGCCGGCCTCGGAGAGCTGGCCGGCGTGCCCTTCGGACAACGAAGCGGTCGGCATCGAGGGCATCCGCGACCAGCTTCCGGAGCGGTACTGGGACGTTCCGCCGGTCTGGGGCGATCCCGGAAGGTTCTGGCGCATCCTGCTGCACCGGGACGGAACGGAGCCGGCCGACGACGTCGAGCAGCACCTGCGGCCGTACCGGCTCTCCCTCCGTCCCGGCACCGAGGAGGTGACGGCCTGGCAACCGGACTACGACCCCGTCGAACGCCGGGTCGGCCGGTCCGAGTTCAAGATCGGCGGCGTCCCCAGCTGGGCGCAGGACCCGGAGTCCTACCGCTGCGCTTGCGGCGCCGAAATGGTGTACCTGTGCCAGGTGCCGATCGATATGGATTTCGAAAAGCAGGCGAACCAGCCTGAGCAGCCCGATTCGTGCAGCTCCGGCTATTACGGGTTGTTTCTCGGAAACGAGGTTTACATCCTCGCGTGCCCGGCGCACTGCCACCCGGCGGCGGCTTGGCCGGTGACGCAGAACTGAGCCGACCGCGGCCGGTGGCATCGGCCCACTGAGGGCGTGGCGGATATCTGGTGAGGGCCGACCGCTCGCGGGCGAAATCCGTTGGCTGCGGCAGATGCCGCCGGCCTACCATCGCAACGAGCCTGCCCAAGGCGCATCTACCCGGTAAGGGTGCGTCCTGCCCGTCGCACGGTGAGGGTGGCTGCCCGTTCGAGCCGGGCCGGGTCCGGGGAACTCACGCCTCGACGGGAGGTGTCGGAGTTTCCACAGCCATCCGCTCTTCGGCATGACAATGCGATCGAGGGGGGGACCCGCGCTCCGCGGGTAGCCCACCTCGATCGCTCACCGCATGGGCGGAGGTCAGGACGCGGCGAGTTGCTGGTTGAGCACGTCGAACCCGGCGTCGAGGCGGATCACCTGGCCGGTTACCGAGCCGAAACCGCCGTCGGTGAGCAGCGAGACGGCGGCGCCGATGTCCTCGGGCTCGAGAAATCGACCGTGAACCGACCGCTGCGCGAAGGATGCGCGCCTGTCGTCGTCGAAACCGGCGGCTGTGGCATCGGTGTTCACCGCGCCGAGCGCGATGGTGTTCACGGTGACGCCGTACTGTCCCGCGTCTGCGGCGACATGCCGGCTGAAGGTGTTCAGCGCTGCCTTCGCCGTGGAGTGCGCGGCGATCATGCCGACCGTGTCGGCGAGGGTGCTGGAGATGTAGACGATCCGTCCGGCACGCTGCTCGCGCATGATCAGAAGGACGCGCTGGGTCAGGTGGTGGGAACCGGCGAGTTCGCCGACCACCTTGCTGGCGAACGCGTCCCACGGCAGTGACGCGAGCGGCTCGAACGGCGGCTGGAGCGTGTTCGCGTTGCACACGAGCACATCCACGCGGCCGTGCTCGGCGCGTACCCGACCGACCAGGGCAGCCACCTGCTCTTCAGCACGAGGACCAGAACTGACTGCTTCGTGCGAACCGTGGAGTGTTGTGCCAAACCCGGTGCGGTGGGCCGGGGGCCACCCAGGTCCCCGCCCGTCCATCGACCGCGGCTCTCTTTCCGTTGCGCCCGTTGAGGGTTCAGTCGCGGATCCGCCACGACTTCGTCTGTGGGTCGTAGGCGATCACCTGGCGCTCGACGCGCTTTTTCCCACGGCGCCGGGCATTGGCGGCGGCGAGATCGAGGTCAGCCAACGCTCGCAACGCTTCGTCCGTGGCCTGGGTGCGGATGTGCAAGGTCAGCGGGACAGCCGGATCCTCGACGACCAGGAGCTGGTCCGGGGCCGGAGAGCGCAGGCGTCTACGGGCGATCCGGCGAAGCAGGTTCCGAACCGCGTCGTAGGTGTCGTCGGCCGCCTTGGTCGCCAGGGCCTTGACGAAGGGGACGACAGCCGCGCTGAGTACGGCCGCACCGGCCACCACCTCCCAAGACGGGACCGGGGCACGCGGCCCTTTCGGTAGGTCATCCGCCTTGGCGAACCAGGCGTCCGCCTCCACGAGACGGCCCTGGCGGAGCAACAGTTCCCCGAGAGGCTCGAATGCTGCCGCCACCCCGGCATCGGCGGCTTGCCGGTACCAGTGCTCGGCCTCGTCCGGCAGGACCTCGGCCAGGCTCATGTTCGCCCAGGCGGCCCCGGCTTCCACTGCCTTCTTGTACTGGTGCAAGGCCTGCTCGACTCGGCCGTGGCGGGCAAGCCAGTCCCCCAGGGCGACCGGCCCGACCGCCGGATCGGCTTCGGCCAGCCGGCGGTACCAGGCTTCGGCTTCAGCGTGGCCATCTTTGTCGTGGAGCCGCGCGATCCGCTGAAGAGCGGCAGCTTCTTCGGCCATCCCGCCCCGCCGGAAGTCGTCGATCAACGCCCCGCTGTCGACGAACCAGCGCAGCGCTTCCTCTCCTTCCCCGGCCCGGGCCAGGCGGCTCGCCTGCGCTTCCAGCTTGGAATAGAACCCGTTGTAGCCGATTTCCGCAGCTTTGCGCAGCCAGGGGCAGGTCTCTTGGCGGGAGCGCTGATGGTCGAGCAGCCACAATCCCAGACGGATGTAGCTGGAGCGTTCTCCCGATTCGGCGGCCTGGCGATAGCATCGCTCGGCGTCCGGTTCACGGCCTTGACGGTCGTAGAAGTCCGCCAGCTCGAGCAGACCCTTCGGGTTCACGCCGGCCGCACGCCGGTACAGCCGTTCGGCTTCGTCCAGCCGGTTCTGCCGGGTCAGCAACCGGCCCAGCTCGCAGAGCGCCTGGAAGTTCTCGGTGTGCAACGCCTTGAGGTACCAGGTTTCGGCTTCTTCCGGCCGGTCGCGTTCGAGCCAGGTCGCCAGCCGCGCCATGGCGGCGTCGTCTCCCGTGGCCGCTGCTCGACGCAGCCACTGCATGCCCTCCGCGCGGCGCTTGTCGATGGCGAGCCTGTTCGCCACCCACATCATCGCCGCGGGCCGGCCGAGCGTCTCCGCGAGGGAGTCGACCGCTTGCTCGCACCGATCACCGTCCACCAGCCGCAGGGCCAGTTCCTCGTGCACCGGGGCTCCCCCCTGCGCGGCCCGGCGGTACCACGAAGCTGCATTCTCGAGGCGGTCGTGCTTGGCGAGCCAGCGAGCCACGCACACCATGGCCTCGATATCGCCCTGTTCGGCGGTCTCACGGCAGCCGGCAGGTTCTTCTCGACGATCAATGTGCCCGAAGTGCGCGTAAGCCACTGGACCTCCAGTAAGCGATCACTTCCCGGCTGCGCCCGGCAGCCGCGCTCCCGGGCATCATCGCACGGCCGGCCGGTGCCCGGATCCGGCTGGGACTGCAAGTTCCGTCCGCTCATCGGCATGACAGGACGTTCGCCGGTGGGAGAGTTGTTGTCATGGCAGCTGAGGTGACGCCGGGGCGTGGGGTCGTGCTGGAGACGGATCGCCTGTTGCTCAGGCCGTGGCGGGTGGCCGAGGCTGTTGTCCAGCGTGAGCTGTGGACCGAACGTGATCCGCGGGTGCCGCCGCACCGCCGGATCGACGCGGATGGGCGCCCCACAGTTGCGGAACTCGAGGATGCGATCCGCGCCGGCCGGCCCTGGTCGACCGGGTTGCCGGCGGTCGAGCGGAAGGCTGCTGGTGATGTCATCGGCTATTGCGGGCTGATCGACGGCGGCCTGGGGTTGGCGGGGGAACCGGAGTTGGCGTTCGAGCTGCTGCGCCGGGTGTGGGGTCGGGGATACGCGACTGAGGCCTCGAAGGCGATCCTGGCCTGGGCGAGATCGTCCGGGTACGTACGTGTGGGGGCCACGGTCTGGGAGTGGAACACCGCTTCTCGTCGTGTTCTGGCCAAGCTCGGGTTCACCGAGACCGGACGGAAAGAAGTGGACGCGGCCCGCGGGACCACCCTGTTCCTCGCGAAACGGCTCTGATGCATCCGGTGTCGTCCCTGCCGCTGTCCCAGGGCTCGGTGAACGCCATTAGTTGCCCGGATGCAACTCGACCCACCACGCATCGTCCTCCGGATCGATCGAACAGGAACAGGGCAACGAACTCGTTGCCCTGTTCTTGCGCAGCCGGTTCGAACGGTGTGGTCAGGAAGAACTGCCGGCTGTCAGCCGTGCGGCCGACATGCTCGGCGTGGTAGGCGTCGAGGGCGCCCGCGAGCAGTTTGCGGAGCGATACTGGGACGTTCCGCCGGTCCGGGCCGACCCCGGCAGGTTCCGGCGCATCTGTTGCACCGAGACGGAACGGAGCCGGCCGACGACGTCGAGCCGCACCTGCGGTCGTACCGGCTCTCCCTCCGTCCCGGCACCGAGGAGGTCACCACCTGGTAACCGGACTACGACCCCCGTCGAACGCCGGGTCGGCCGGTCCGAGTTCAAGATCGGCGGCGTCCCCAGCTGGGCACAGGACCCGGAGTCCTACCGTCGCCGCAATGGTGTTCCTGTGCCAGGTTCCGGTCGACATGGCGTCGAGAAGAACGAGGACCAGCCCGAGCAGCCCGATACGTTCAGCTCCGACCACTACGGGCTGTGCCTGGGCAACGAGGTCTACACCCTCGCCTGCCCGGCACACTGCCACCCGGCGGCGGCTTGGCCGGTGACGCAGAACTGAGCCGATCGCGGCCGGTGGCGCCGAGCACCGAGGGCGCTGGGGACATCCGGTGCGGGCTTGCCGCCGGCGGGTGGACCCTCGTCGCGGCATAAGCGGATGTCGACAGGGGCAAAAAGGGCAAGCTTCGCGCGGGGCGGTTGACGTTCGGGTCGCCTCGCACCAGGCTCCGGGCCGACGAAGGCCCGCCCGCAGCCGGACTACCGGCTGAGTCAGGAGGAATTCCCGTGACGATCGCCCGAATGGTGCACGCTCGGCGACCGAAGGCGAGATGGCTTGCCCCCATGCTGCCGGCGGTTGTGGTCGTGAGCTTGACCGCGTGCGGATCGTCCGTCGTCCGCGGGTCGGCGGGAGCGGCCAAGAGCCCGTCCGCTTCACCCACGAGCGCTTCCCCGCAGACGTCTCAGGCGCAGCCTGCAACGGATGCTGACGCTCTCCGGGCGGCTCTCGGGCGCTGGGTGACTCAGATCTTGGAAGAGCAGTACACGCAGGCGTGCCTTTCCGGCGCTCCCGTGCTGCCCGCCGGCCAAGACGCCGAAACGCTGTGCAAGAGTCCCCGGGCGCTCGCGAGCGCCAAGTCGCTGCGCGAAGCATGGGCGAAGCCGGGCGTCAAGCTGCCGCCGCGAGGAAAAGTCGAGGTGGCCGAGGTGACCACGAAGGGAGACGAGGTGACCGTGCCGGACACTGCGGTCAAGCTCGACGGCCGTACGCTGCACAGCCTCGAACTGATCGGTGCGACCGGGAACACGGGCTCGTTCAGCCTCACCTTCAAGATGAAGAAGCACGAAGGGGCTTGGTATGTCCAAGGCTTCGACCTCAAGCTTTGAGTCCGGGCGGCGGCGCGGTTCGCCGGCCGCTCGAGGTGGTTCCATGGTTCCGGTCGCATCCGAGGAACACTGGGGGCGGCTTCACGGCCGATGCGGTCAGCAGTTGCGCCGAACTCCGCGTGCATCAGGAAGCTCATCAGCTGAGTGACCTGGTTCAGCGCGGTGACCTGGTTCTACCGCAGGCGTCGATGGCTGCGTTCGGACAGCAGGACGTCGCCTTTCTCCTGGAGCATCGTCCGCTCGTCGGCAGAAGCGGACATTCGCGTGGCAGGTGCTCGGCCACGCCGCAACTCACCCAACCGCCCGGCCGCGTCCCGGTCACCGGCAGCAGCCCCGACCCCCGTGAGCTGCCCGCTCCGCGACGGTTGTGGACCGACTCGGAATGGGAGCGGATCAAGCTGGGACTGCAGGAGATCACCACGGCCCGGACGCGACGATCGGTCAGAACTGCACAGCGCCTTCCTCGAACTGCTGATCACCGGCCACCTCCTGCACTCTCCCGACAATGACCTGTGGGCCAGATTCACCACCCTGGGCGGAATCCGCGCGCTCTTCGGTTCCTGACCGAGTGCTGTACACGGCTGGGGAGTTGACCCGCGGGATGCTGGTCATGTCGTTCCGCCGGACGAGCCGGACGAGCCGGACGAGCCGGGCGAGCCGGGCGAGTAGTCGTCGCGGCTCGGCGGCGGGCTTTGCGCAGCGGACCAACCGAGCGCCCGGCCGGTTCAGTACAGGTCCAGCAGGACGAGCGTGCTCTCCTCCACGGTGGCGTGCCCGGTTTCGACGAGGTCGGCGGTGCGGCTGAGGAACGCCGTGAGGGAAGGCGCTTTCGGTTCGCCGAGGTCCGGCACGTTGGCGCGGAAGGCGACCTGGCCCGGGGTGCCGTGGTCGCCGGGGTCGAGGTCCAGGAAGTAGCAGTCGCCTTCGAAGGCTAGGACGGGCAGCCAGGATGGCGACCACACCGTCCAGCGGTAGTGCGCGGGCTGCTCGACCGGGGTGGCCAGGTCGCCGACGGCCTCGGTCAGCATGCGGTGCATCCCGATCATCTCGTCGATGGTCAGGAAGTGGTGAAAGTTGAGCGGGCCGTACAGCTGGTCCGGGTCGTCCTGGCCGGCCGATGTGCGGAGCAGTGTGCAGAGTTCGTCCGGGAGGGTGAGGCCGGTTTCGGTGGCCAGCCGGGCGAGGTCGTGGTCGGTCGCGCCCGGCAGGAAGGGGGCGGTTCCGGGGAGCAGGCGCTCGATGAGGGTGCGCAACCGCGTGAACTCGCGAGCGGTGTGGCTCATGGCGGCCAGTCTGCCCGCCCGGGTGTTCCTTCTGGTGGCCGGCGCGGCAGTGCGGTACAACCGGAAGCGTGGCCGAGCGCGTCCGGCGTCCTGACCCGCACGTTTCCGTCGAGCGTGACGTGCTGGTGCGGTATCTCGACGCCTGGACGGCGACCGTGCTGCGGTCGCCGAAGGGCGGGACCTACATCGAATGCGGGGACTTCGCCGCCGAGGCCTTCCGGGTCTTCGGGGAGTTCGCCGACCGGCTGGACGCGCACCACCTGGAGGCCGTTCTCGTCGGCCGGGCCTCGCCGGGTGGGGCTCCGGCGGGGCTGGTCGTCCGGACGGTCGGCGATCTGCGGGACGTCGACGTGCGCGGGCCGATGCTGGCCCACCTCTCCGGTCCCTGGCCGACGTCCCTCGTGCGGGGCAAGGCGCACGAGGTCCTGGTGGCGGCCGAGGCGGGCGCGGACCACCGGGAGCGGCTGGAGGCGGCCGGGCTCGGGTGCGCCGTGGCCGTGGACCTGGTGGCGGAGGACGGAACCGCGAAAGCACTCGTGTTCGCTACAGCCGACAGCCGGCACCTCGCGACCTTCAAGAACGAACTGTGGGCCGCGGACGAGTTCGCCGGCATCCGGTACCGCGACCCGCGGGACGCCGAGGGCACGCTCGTCGACATCTCGCTCACCCCGCAGCTGCTGCCGCTGCGGCGGGCCCTGCTGGCGGAACTGGACCGGAGCGGCCCCGCCACCCTCGCCGACCTCCAGCACTTCACGCTGCTGGAAACGATCTACCGGGCCGAGGACGCCGTCGGTGCGCTGACCGCCGCCGTCGCCGCGGGGCAGGTTGCGCGGGCACCGGAGAAAGGCCGGCTCAACTCCCGCACGGTCCTGCGCGCTAGCCGGTCGTGACCGCGGCCGGCGCGAGCGTCGGGCGGAGGGCGGTGACCACCGCCGTCGTGACCACCAGGTGCATGAGCATCAAGCCGAAGACGTTGGCCGCCGTGGCGCCCGCCGTGAACAGCAGCAGGTCCGGGACCCAGGTCAGGACGAGGACCGCCGGGACGACCACGCGCAGGGCCTTCGGTGCCGTGCGCGCGATCACGAACCAGCCGACGGTGCCCAGCAGCAGCCCGGCGACGGTCGCGGGCAGGTAGGACGCGGGGGACAGGCCCGTCGCGATCCCGCCGTCGTCGAGCGCCAGTGCGCCGAGCGCGATGACCGTGTTCGCCGCGGCGGCCGCCAGGAGGGCGAAGCCGAGGCGGAGAACGGTCGTCGAGGTCGGTCGAAGAGTGGTCGTCATCGCTCCTCCTTGGGTTTAACGCGCAACTCAAACGGTAGGTTGGGTTGCGTGTTAAAGTCAAGGCGTGCGTGAGGAGGAGCCGGTCCGCTGGCTGGACGACGACGAACGGCGGGCGTGGATCAACCTGGCGAAGGTCCTGCTCACGCTGCCGGGCGCGCTGGAAAGCCAGCTGCTGCGGGACGCCGACCTGACGCTGCTGGGCTACATGATCCTGGCCCGGCTGTCGGCGGTGCCGGGGGAAAGCCTGCGGATGAGCGAAATCGCGGAGATGGCCAACGGGTCGCTGCCGCGGATTTCGCACGCCGTCGCGCGCCTGGAAAACCGGGGGTGGGTGACGCGCGAGGTCTGCACCGGGCAGGGCCGCCGGTTCACCACCGCGACGCTGACCGCGGCCGGGCGCGCGCACCTGGCGGCCTCGGCGCCCGGGCACGTCGCCACCGTCCGCCGGCTGGTGACGGATCCGCTCGGCGAGGACTTCGTGCGGCTCGGCGACGCCGTGCGGCGGATCGTGGAAACCCTGGGCCTGCCCACGGAAATCCTCGAACCCGAGTAGGGCGCCCGCCGCGATGGGCTGCCGCCGCAC
>NZ_MUMI01000216.1 GCF_002155975.1 Amycolatopsis kentuckyensis | reverse complement strand
CGGGCTGTCCGAGGCGAACGCCCAGAGGATCTTGGCGTGGATGACGTAACTGCAGTTGTTGATGACCCAGGCGTCCTGCCCGGAATGGTCGTAGTCGGCGCAGCCGGGCAACGCCGCGGCCACGCCGAACGCGGCCACGACCGGCCCGGAGGACGCGTCGCCACCCGTGGTCGCGGCGGCTCCCGTTCCGGCCGTCGACACCATGATCCCGGCCGCCGCGGCGAGGACACCCACGGTCGAGGCGATCTTCTTCACCAGCATTGCTCCCCCTTTTCTCGGTGATGGGAAACCGGCTGCCGCAGCCTGCCAGGGCCGGCCGTCCCGGCGCGGGAGTTTCGAACACGCTCGAAGCGCGGTACTCTGCGAACAAACGACCAAACTGTTCGCACGGTTTCAGGAGGCCGCTTGCCCCCCGCGTTCAGCGCCGAGGAGCGCGCCCGGATCACCGCGGGGCTGCTGGAGACGGGCTACCGGCTGTTCACCACCCAGGGCCTGCGCAAGACGTCCCTCGACGACCTGGTCGCCCCGGCCGGGATCGCCAAAAGCAGCTTCTACGCCTTCTTCCCTTCCAAGGAGTCCTTGTACCTGGAGCTGATGCTGCGGCAGGCACCCGGGCTGCACGGCCGGCTGTCGGAGGTGCTGGAGGAAGCCGAGGACACCAGGGCCGCCCTGCGCGGGTTCCTGCGGGCCACCGTGCGGATCCTGGAGGACGACCCCCTCTACCACCGGCTGGTCACGCACCCGGAGGAAATGCGCGCGGTCGCCCGGCGCGTGGGGCCGGCGGAGGCGGGCCAGGTGCTGCCCCTGCCGGAGTTCCTGGCCGCGGCCCGGGCCAAGGGACAGCTCGTCGACGCCGACACCGACGAGGTGCTCGGGATCCTCCAGGCGGTCCTGCTGCTGCCGATGCACCGCGCGGACCTCGGCGAGGACCGCTACCCCGGTGTGCTCGACCGGCTCATCGACATCGTCGCCACCGGACTGACCACGGAGTGACCATGAAAGACGGCGTTTTCCCCGGCGGTGCCGCCTACCTCGAATTCGGCGCGGGCGAACCGCTCGTGGTGTTCCGCACGGTGCTGCCGGATTCGGCCAACCCCACCGGGCCGGCGCGCTGGGCGGAGCTGCGTTCCCTGAAGTCCTTGGCCGCGCGGCGCACCGTGCTGGTCGTCGGCCGCCGGCCCGGGCTGGCACCGGGGGTCACCATGGCCGAGCTCGCCGCGCACCACGCCGAGGAGGTGCGGGCGCGGTTCGACGGCCCGGTGGACGTGCTCGGAGTGTCCACCGCGGGCTGCCTCGCGCAGCAGTTCGCCGCCGACCACCCCGGCTTGCTGCGCCGGCTCGTGGTCGTCGCGGCCGGCGTGCGGCTCGGCCCAGAAGGCCGGCGCATCCAGCGCGAGAGCGCGGACCTGCTGGCCGCCGGCCGGTACCGGGCGGCGGCCGCGGCCCTCGCCCCCGGGATCGCGGAATCGCGGGCCGGTCGTGCCGTGCTGGCCGGGGTGCTGCGCGTGACCGCCCCCCGCCCGGCGGACCCGGCGGGCATGGTGGCCATGCTGCTGGCCGAGGACACGTTCGACATCGAGGACCGGCTCGGCGAGATCACCGCACCCACCCTGGTCATCGCGGGCTCCCGGGACGCCTTCTACCCGGCGGAGCTCGCCGGGAAGCTGGCGGAGGGCGTGCGCGACGGCCGGCTGGCGCTGTACGAGGGACGGCAGCACCACCGGGTGATGACCGACGGCCGGTTCGGCCGGGACGTCCTCGCCTTCCTCGCCTGACGGGTCAGGGACGGCTCGGCACCGGGCCGTACCGTGCCTGGGGCGCCCGGTTCACCCAGGCCCAGAACCGATCCCCGTACGACCAGTGCCACCACCGGGCCGGGTAGTTCACCAACCCGGCGGCCACCAGCGCCGACGCGAGCAACGCCCCCGTCCGCTCGTCCGGCGGCGGCACCGGACCCGAGCCACACGCCGGAAGCGGCCGTCCCACCTCGTCCACTTCGGACAGTGTGAGATCCACGGCGCCGCCCGTCGGGTGCTCGGCGGCGGCCAGGGCCTCGGCGATCGCGGAGGCCGGCGGGCGGTAGCCGTCGACGATGAGCAGCCGGACGTCGCGGGGCAGGAGGCTCTGGGCCGTCACCAAGCGGTCCACCAGTCCGTACCGGAGGTACGTCGGCCCGGCGGCCCGGAGGGGGGCCGATGTCCGGACGTCGACCAGTGCCTCGCCGCTGTCCCGGACCGGGATGCGGGACAGGCGGGGGTCGGACGGCAGCACGTCTTCTGGGGGCACCCGAACACCGTCGCCCACCCGGCTGCAGAAACCCTGCAATCGGATTACAGGGACGTCAGCTCGCCGTACTCGCGGGACCCGTAGGCGCGGAACGTCTCGATCGCCTCGGCCAGGGCCGCCTTCGCCGCGGTGTGGTCGCCGCGGGCCTCCTCCAGCTGGGCGATGTCACGCAGGGTTCGAGCGCCGAACAGGAAGGCCTCCTGTTCCCGGAACGCCTCGAGCGCGCCGGTGAGCCAGCCGCTCGCCTCTTCGAACCGGCCGGCGGCGAGGTCCAGTTCGCCGAGCGTCCGCATGACCATCGCCTCCGACCAGCTGTCACCTTCCTCGCGGTGGGCGGTGAGCGCGGTCTCGAGCGGTTCCCGCGCCTCGGCCAGCCGGCCCATCCGGAGGTGGGTCTTGGCCAGTCCGCGCAGGCAGAACGCGACCAGTTTCGCGTCGCCGAGCCGGCGGAACAGCGCCAGCGCGCGGCTGAAGGTCTCCTCGGCCTCGGCGAGCCGGCCGCGGCCGAGGTAGGTCAGGCCGACCGTGCGCAGCGTCAGTGCCTCCCCGCGTTCGCTGCCGGCCCGGCGGTACGCCGCCAGCGCCGCGGCCAGTGCCGCGTCGGCGGCCGCGAAGTCGCCGCGCTCCAGGTGGACCGAGCCGATCAGCCGCTCGCAGTGGCCGGTCGCGCGGTCGTCGTCCAGGCTCCGGCAGACCGCGGCCGCCTGGGCCAGGAAGTGCTCGGCCTCGGGGAGGTAGCCCTGGTCCCGGCAGGCCAGCCCGAGGGCGGTCAGCGCGCCGGCTTCGGCACGGGAGTCCTGCAGGTCGCGGAACCGCTCGACGGCGTCGGTGAAGTGCCGGCGGGCGTCGGCGAAGCGGTCCTGCTCGTACCGGAGCTGGCCGATCTGGGCCAGCAGGATCGCCTCGCCGCGGGTGTTGCCGGCCGCGCGGGCGGCGGCCAGCGCGGCACCGTGCGCGCGGTCCCACAGGTCCAGGACGCTGTTCAGGGGGTAGCTCGACGAGCAGAGCACCGACGCGATGGCGACGGCCGGCCCGTCGAGGCCCGCCTCGGCGGCCCGCTCCACGGCCAGCACCAGCGACGCCTGCTCGATGTCGAGCCAGCCGCGGGGATCGGTCAGCGCGGTGCCGAGCACCTCGGGGTCGACCGGGCCGGCTTCGGCCGTCGTCAGGGGGATCGCGCCGGAGGTGACGTGGTCGGCGATGTGGTTGCGCAGCCGGTCGAGCACCGCGGTCCAGCCGCCGGCCACGCGGGCGGTCGAGGCCACCAGGTCGGCGCGGGGCTCGTGCCGTTCGGCCTCCTCGCGCGCGTAGATGCGGACCAGGTCGTGCAGCCGGTAGCGGACCTGGCCGGTGTCGTCGACGAAGGTGTAGTCGACCAGGTGGGTGTCGACGAGGTGCTCGACGACCTGCTCGGCGGTGCCGATGTCGGTGTCGAGCGCGGAAGCCACGACCCAGGACCGGAAGTCGGCCAGCCCCAGGTACCCGAGCCGGCGGAGGGCGGTCCGGGCGGCCGGTTCCAGGTTGCGGACGCTCAGCTCGATGCTCGCCCGGATCTGCTGGTCACCGGCGCACAGCTCGGTGAGACGGCGCCGCTCGTCGGTCAGCCGGGTCGCGAGCAGGCGGGCGGTCCACTGCCGTCGGGTGGCCAGCCGCGCGCCCGCGACCCGGACCGCGAGCGGCAGGTTGCCGCAGCAGGCCACGATGTCCGCGGCGGCGTCGGGCGCGGCGTCGATCCGGTCGGCGCCGGCGATCCGGGACAGCAGGGCGGTCGCCTCCCCCGCCGAGAGCAGGCCGACCTCGACGAGGTGCGCGCCGGCGAGGCCGCCCAGGCGGTGGCGTGAGGTCAGCAGGACCGAGCAGGTGCCGGACCCGGGCAGCAGCGGGCGCACCTGCTGCTCGTTCGCGGCGTCGTCGAGCACGATCAGCACGCGGCGGCCGGCCAGCGCCGTGCGGTAGGCGTCCATGCGCTCGTCGGGGTCGTCCGGGATCGCGGTCCGGTGGGGCTGCAGGGCCCGCAGGAAGCGGCCGTGCACCTCGGTCGGCGAGGCCGGTGTGCCGGTGGTGCCCCGCAGGTCGACGTGCAGCTGCCCGTCGACC